>MNGO01000047.1 GCA_001918765.1 Crenarchaeota archaeon 13_1_40CM_3_52_10 | reverse complement strand
GGTTCCCCTTTCGGGGTCTGACCAGGCTGAGCCACCCCGGCAAAACAAGCCGCCGAGTGCCTGCGGCTAAAAGCATTCCTGAGGTTCTGTTAACTTATCGCTGGATAAGCTAACTTCGAGGGCATCGACTCCGGGGATTACCGTAGGCGTCGGGTTCCTCATCACAGCTTCAACTGTCCCGCCTTTTGAACGGTCGAACCTCAACCGCCCACGCCGTGACAGATTGACAACAGCAACCATATCACGATCCATCCAACTCTTGCAGATGCGACACCAGAGTTCTCTTCCATGGTTCTTGTCTGATTGGAGTCTCTCCCCGCATTTCGGACAAGTACTACTGGTGCCCATTGTCTCACGCCTCGACAAACGAATTACGGGTAGGCCTATCCATCTTGCCTTATACTCTAATTGTCGTTGGACTTCGCTGAACGACCAAGTGTTCATCGTTGCTCTGTACCTTCTTCCTTGCCAGTTGCCCCTCCGATAGAGCCGTCGGATTCCTCGGATGTCCTCTAAAACTAGCGCCTCTTTATTTTCGAAGGCCTGCTCGACGATTTGTTTAGTAGCTTTGTGGAGAGGCTGGGCTTTTCGGTTCCTCATGCGTCTACCATATTTGAAAGCTATCTTCTGTCGAATCCGAGCATCATTTCTCTTGAAGGATGCCAGTATGCTTCTTGTCGTCTGGGCGGTAACAACAGTCTTCGACAAATCATAATGAACAACCTTCCTCTCATTGCCGTATGTGAGAGCGCGTAGATTCCTGTCAACTCCCGCTGTAGCATCGCATTCAATCTGTTTCACCTCCTTCGAGATGCAAAGTCCTACTGTTTCAGCAGTAAGCGTAAAAGAACGAACCCGCACCAGGGCTTCTGAGAGAACGGAGAGAGTGTGCTCCACAAGCGGTATGTCGAAATATCTCCTCCGGCCGATGGGAATTCGGAGTGAGCCATTTTGTATTTTGAAACCGTAGTATGCAACCAGATGGGATCTCACAGCGTAAGGACTTTTTGTCGCGTTGCCTCTTTTCAGAGACTTTCTTCGTGCGGCCAATATTCCCGTGGCCTTGGAGATTGCGCAAAGCTTGTAGTAGGATGGACAATCGAAGGGCTTGAGTTCCCTATAGGAGAGCATCGAGAGTCTTTTGAGCGATGTTACGCCTGTGGAGAGTCCGATTCCCAGACAAACATTGACCATTTTTCGGAATGTGACAAGAAGTCCTAAGACTTCTTCTGAAGGGGCATAGTTCTGCCTCACTAACTTTAGGGCGAACACGGGATTGACACACGGGCAGCTAACGACTACCTAAGCTTGTGAGAGAGCTGAATGTGAACGGTCAGGAAGACTCCTGACAAATCATTAATCAAGACCTCGAAACCGGCCTTGACCGTCGGCGGGAGGATCATCATCTGAAAAAATATGATTTTCTGACGCTCGACGACATAGAGACGAGAGACAAGAGGGTGTTTGTCAGAGTCGACATCAACGTTCCCCTCGACCCTTCGACACATCAGATACTCGATGACACTAGAATCAAGGCGATCTCCAAAACCCTCTCCGAGCTCGACGAGGCACGTGTGACTCTTGGCTCTCACCAGAGCAGACCTGGAAAAGACGACTTCACCTCGCTCGAGCCCCACGCAAACCTCCTGGCTCAATACTGCTCCCAGAAAATCAGCTTCGTAGAAGATGTCATCGGCCCTCACGCCATCCAGAAAATAGCCAAGGTCCAACCTGGAGAGATTCTGGTTCTAGACAACCTGAGATTCTGCGCGGAAGAAAATATCGACGATAAACGTGAAAAACTGGTTAAGACTCATTTTGTCCGGCGTCTCGCACCTCTCTTCGATTTTTACGTTGACGATGCCTTTGCAACAGCCCACAGATCACAACCCTCCATCGCGGGCCTACCAGAATTATTGCCGAGCGCGGCAGGCCGCCTGATGGAGAAAGAACTAGACGCAGTTTCAACTCTCCTCGAAGAACCGAAGAGACCATGCGTCTATTCTCTCGGCGGATCAAAAGTGGAAGACAAGATCCCAGTCATCGAAAACATACTTTCGAGAGGAAAAGCAGACAAGGTCCTGCTTGGGGGAGTACCGGCCAAACTGTTCATCAGAGCCAGAGACATAAAGACAAAAATCAACGCTGACGAAATCCACGACTTCAAACAATTCCTGGACCGGGCAACAAATCTAATGCAGAAATACAAAGATCACATAGAAATCCCGTTGGACCTTGCATACGAGGACAAACAGGGAAAGAGAATCGACCTGCCCGTTAACTCGATCCGCGAGGACGAGGCTCTTGACGTCGGCTCCAAGACACTGGAGAAATATTCCAAGATCGTAAGAGGAGCAGCCACGACAGTGGCTAACGGTCCTCTGGGGGTCTTTGAAAGAAATGGGTTTGACAAAGGGACAAAGGAACTGCTAGAGTCAATGGCGGAGAGCAACGGCTACACGGTCATCGGAGGAGGACACTTGGTTGGCCTGGCATCAATCCAAGGTATAGAAGAAAAGTTCAGCCATGTAAGTACCGCGGGTGGAGCAATGCTTTCGCTTCTTTCAGGTCAGAGCCTACCGGGGGTGGACGCCCTGGTCCGAGCGGCCATGAGAATGCGAGCCGCAAATCCGGTGGCCTAGACCGCTGGTATCCCGAGAGATTTTATCTTGGACGGTTTCCGAGACAGGCAATGCTTGCCCCGGTAGCTCAGTGGTAGAGCGACGGCTTTGTAAATCCCAAAAAAGCCGTAGGTCATGGGTTCAACCCCCATCCGGGGCTCTGCTACACTTGATGAGAAATATTCTCGCTGGATTCATTGCGAGGTCCGCGGAGAAACGAGAATATTGCTGACCCGAGGATTAGAAAGGATAAGACGATTAGAGAGTGCTGGAGTCCGGCGAGGAAGATTCCCACATCACCGCTCGCCAGCTGAGTTATGCCTCCGAGGCTCACCTTTCCCAAGTTCACGAGCTTGTCGTACGGAACGTCTGCTGTCATCAACGCCAGGACAAGAGGAATGCTCGCGACGATGCTCGTGTTAATTATAGTCGCTCGGACCCCTGACGAGATCCCTCTCTTGGAACTCGGAACCGATCCCATTACGGAACTCGCGTTAGGGCTCCGGAAAAGTCCGATGCCAAACCCGACAAGAGCTAGCCAGAGGGCAATCTGAGGATATGGCGTATTCAGATCGAATCCTGAGAGGAGGAAGAATCCTGCGGAGGCGATGAGCAGGCCCATTGTGCTCAGTCCACGAGCGCCCCATTTGTCGGAGAGCCATCCGCTTATCGGCCCGACGAGGATGAGAGTCACGTCTAGAGGGATGAGAAATATTCCTGCGTGCAGAGGGTCGTACCCTCTTACTAGTTGAAAGTAGAGTGTCATGACGAACGCTAGTGCTGCGAACGCCAGTCCGCTCAGGAGGTTCGCTATGTTGCCGGCGGTGAACAGCCGGATCTTGAACAGGGATAGGTCAAGCGCGGGATACCTTGCCCTTCGCTCTATCATTATGAAAATGGCAAAGAAGAGGACGCTCGCACCTACGACCGTTTGGTTTGCGAGGTCTGTTAAGCTGCCGAGTGTCAAGCCCAACAGTAGTAGCGTGATAGCAGTGGAGAACGTTATGGCTCCGGCGGCGTCGAACTTCTCTCCTACGGCTGGGCGGGAAATCTCCTTCAGCCGTTTCCGAGACCAGTAGGTTCCAAAGATTCCTACCGGAACATTCACAAGAAAGATCGAGCGCCATGTGAAAAGCTGTATGAGCACCCCGCTGAGTGTGTATCCTGTTATCGTCCCGGCGTTGATTGCGACCTGGTTTATCCCGATTCCTTTGCCAAGATCCTTGTCCGAAAAAGCGTCCGTGACGATGGCAACGCTGTTCACGAATAATAGAGCTGCTCCGATGCCTTGGACAAGTCTGAAAGCCAGAAGCGCCTCGGCTGTGGGTGAGAGGCCAGAGAGCAGGGAGCCAAGGGTAAAGATCCCAAAGCCCATGTTGTAGAGCCGGACTCGGCCATGCATATCCGCCCAGCGTCCAATACCTACGAGGAGGACTGTGATCATGAGACGGTAGATGGTTATGATCCAGACGCCAACGACCAGGTTCGTTTTCAGATCGGCAACGACCTGAGGAAGCCCAACTACGACAATACTGGAGTCAAGGGTCGCCATGAAAATTCCGACAGTGGTGACCGTCAGAACAACCCACTTGTACTCCAAGAAAACACCGACACACAACAAACAGTATTTTTCCCGAACACTGAAAAACCGGAATATAAACTCCGGCCGACCAGGCGTGAGATCACCCCAGAGAAATGGAATTCGCCCTTTTCTCACACAAGCCCAGCTCCTGAGTCATAATGCTGGCGCGACAGTCAGGGGATTGCCAGCCCAATTGATTGAAACGTGGGGAAGAATTCGCCCATTATCAGCCCTGATCTCGAATCTGAACAGCGACCCCTAGAACTCCCGTTAGCCCACCTTCAATAGCCCGATGAATCGCCGACCGATCTAAGCCCGGATGAGGCTTCGATCGGCCAGACTCGCCCATTATCCATGCCAGACAGCGAGAGACCTCAGGAGGAGGGGGGGTCTTAGCGATCGCGACTCGCGACGCAAGAGCGGCTCCCTCGGACCATTGTGAAAGTACAACCCGAGGCCAAAACCAACCATCTCCATCAAACCCCAAGAAGAACTCGCCCCAGGATCAACACCGTACAGGAGATTCAGCGGGTAAAGATAGATCCCTGTCCGCTCTTGCGTGAGGCGAAAGCATTTCTTTAACGTGCATGCAGAACAGCGAATGATTCCCGCTTGAGTAGGCCCCAAACCCGGCTCGTCGACGAACTGTTCGCCCTCGACTCCCGGATCCGCTACGTCGCACTCTTGGACCGGAACAGCAAACTCCTAGAGTCGAGGATGCGGTCAAACGTGATGAGCCTAACCCCTGAAACCTACGATCGAAAGTTCATGGCAAGCGTTCCGCCAATGATCCTGGACACGCTGTCCCAACTCGAAAGCCAGTGTGGACCCCTCGCACACATATCCATACAATACCAGAAAGTCGACCTGGTCATCTTTCCCCACAATAACCAGATCGTAGCAATTAGCCTCGAACCCGGGCCCCTCGAGCCGATACTACGCAAACTCAGGGACAGCCTCAACCTACACATCCACCTCTAGGAAACCCTCTTAGACAGCCAATGTCCAAAACACAGCGTCTTAGAAGCATGGCCCGAACTCGACCCGGAAAAAGCCAGCTAGCAAAACTGGCCCGAGCCCACCGACCCAGCGCCAGAGGCCAGACACCCCGAAACGAAGACTACGTGGAAATCATCTACGAACTCATACGAGAAAAAGGATACGCGAAACCAGTCGACATAGCCAACCACCTACACGTCCGGCCACCCACAGTCACTGGAATGCTGGACCGGCTCCACTCAGAGCAGCTCATCCTCCACGAAAAATATGGTGGCATCACCCTGACCGAGAAAGGAGAAAACATGGCCCGATCATTAGGAGTACGCCATGCGCTCCTTGTCGCCTTTCTCAAACTATTCGGCGTCGAAGAGACAACAGCCCAGAAAGACACAGAAGGCCTCGAACACTACATTGACTCACGAACCCTCGACCTCCTCGCAAAGTTCGTCAAATACGTCGATCAGAACCCTCAATGGTGGAGCCAGTTCAGAAAACAAACAAAAGTTTGACAACAGTTTCCACCACGCCGAAAACCTAGCCAAAGACGACCTGACTGAACCGGAACAATTATCCCACCATTCAAAGAAAGAGCAGAGAGAGCTTGTGAAACGTTAAACAAGAACACCAGAATCCCACACCCGACATGGCAATGCAACCGAGAGAATCCTACCAGCGAGTCTTCGAGCTCCTACAAGCTCACCACGAATGGTTTGCTGGATCGATCCCGCTAATAGCCAGCGAAAACATTCCCAGCCCAGCAGTCAAAGAAGCCATCCTCTCAGACTTCGGCAACCGCTACGCAGAAGGCTGGACAGGCGAAAGAGTCTACGCCGGCTGCCGATACATAGACCAAGTAGAACAGATCTGCATAGACTTAGCCAAGCAACTATTCCGCGTCGACTTTGCCGACGTCCGACCAATCTCCGGCGTATGCGCCAACCTCGTCGCTTACACCACATTCACCAACCCAGGAGACACGATGATGGCGCTAGCAATCCCAGCAGGCGGCCACATCAGCATGGGCAAGAAAGAATTTGGAGGAACAGCCGGCTCCGTAAGAGGACTAAACGTCGAATACTTCCCCTTCGACACAGAAGAAATGAACATCGACATTGACGCCACCGCGAAAAAGATCAAAAAGCTAGCAGCAGAAGGAAAAACCCCGACACTAGCCATGTTCGGCGGCTCCGTCCTTCCCTTCCCGCACCCCATCAAGGAAATCATTCCAATTCTTCAAGAACACGGAACAAAAAGCTGCTACGACGCAGCACACGTCGCCGGCCTAGTCGCAGGAAACCAATTCCAAGACCCAATGCACGAAGGTGTCGACGCCATGACCTGCAGCACACACAAGACACTACCAGGACCCCAAGGAGGACTGATACTGTCCCATCCGGAAAACGCGGACAAGATCAAGAAAGCAACATTTCCAGGAAACGTGAGCAACCACCACCTTCACCATCTCGCCGGAAAAGCGATAATGTTCGCCGAAATGCTCGCGTACGGAAAAGAATACGCTTCCCAGATCGTCAAGAACAGCAAAGCTCTTGCTCAAGCTCTACATGAGCTCGGGTTCAAAGTGCTCGGAGAGAAGAAAGGCTTCACCAAATCCCACCTCCTAGTCGCAGACATAACAAAGTACGGCGACGGAAAGACAATCGAGAAAAAACTGGAAGACGCCAACATCATCCTCAACCGCAACCTCCTACCCTACGATATCAAAGAAGGAAGACACTTCGAAGCCCCAGGAGGAATAAGAGCCGGCGTCTCAGAAGTCACCAGGCTCGGAATGAAAGAATCCGAGATGAAAGAAATAGCACAGATGATGCACCGCATAGTCGTCAAGAACGACGACCCGAAAAGAGTCGCCAAAGACGTCAACGAATTCCGGAAAGATTTCACAAGAGTACACTATGCCTTCGAGTCCACTAGAGACGCATACGAATACATCCAACTACGCTAGCCACGCGAGCCTTATTACAGGCGTCTAGCCCGAGTTCTCGAAGAAGGAAACAGATCAATGACTAAACGCGAGAAGAGACGCAGAGACGAGGCACCGATGCCAGCGGCAAGTGCTGGACTCTTGCGGTTCTTCGAAGAAGACACCCCAGGCATAAAACTGAGCCCTCAACTCGTCGTCATATCCGGTGTAGGCCTAGTCGCCCTCGCTCTCATAGCATATTTCCTCCTACCGGTCACTTGACCGAGACGAGAACTCCCGGCTGGAAAGCTAGTAATCATCTGACAGTGTTCTTTGGCTAATCGAAGGCACGGTCTTTGCCTCCAATCCCAGCTCAGTCCTGATAAGCCGTCTCAGTTCCTCCGCAAATCCGGTAAAAATGTAAACCTTCTGTGGGTTACATGCCTTGATAAACGAGACTAGCTGCCCAAAGTCCGCATGACTACTTAGCGGAAAAGCTGCGTTACGCCCTCTCATGGAGAGAGCCCACCCTGTCGCAAATGCCCGCGCAGACTTCCTGCCAATGCTTCTCCGGTCGTTTGGGGTGGTAACATAGACGCATGGGTTCTTCTCAAGAACTTCTCCGCCTTCAACAGAGGCCGCGGACATCCAATCTAACGCATGCCCGGCCTTCCGGTACGCCTTGTTGACCCCGTCCAAAACAGGATTGACGATCACAGGCAGGTGAGTGTAGACGTTAAAGAGACGAACAATTTCCTGGGCTTTACCCGCTGCATAAACGTGCAAGCACGGAATGTATCCCTGCTTGATCGTGTCAACCGCCCATTCAACCACGTTGGCATAGATAGTCTCCCGCGATGGAAAATGGTAGAAGGGCGAGCCGTAGGTTGCCTCGATCACAAGAACATCGCATCGGTGAGGCTGAGCCGCCCTTGTCGTTAGTGTGTCCACGCAATTGATGTCGCCCGTGTACAAGATCGATGATTCAGGAGTACGTACTAGAAACTGGGCCGACCCCAGCATGTGCCCGGCGTTCAGTGCCTTCACATCTATGTCGTCTATTGAGACCTTATGGTTGAGGTCGATTGCTTGGAAATTGGAGACACGGTGAGAATTCAGGACGCTGTGAATCTCTTTCGTCTCAGTAGTTGACTGTTTCATTCCCTTGTGCCTGAATCCGCGAGTGTGGTCGCTGTGAGCGTGCGAGACGAGAACCCTCGAGGTCGAGGAGATTGTGCGGAGCTTGACGGGGTCGATGACGATTGTGACGCTGGAGGTAGCGACCACCAGGCCATCAAGCCAAGCGATCTTATCGCCGCGCGCTCGCCTTTCCCTCCGAAGATGTCTCAAGCCTCTGAATCGCGTCTAAGTGTAAGAAAGTCTCGCCCTTTGGTTCCCTATTCACAATCTGGGGAATCGGACTGACAACAGTTGAACGCAAAATCACCGCCTCGGACTCAGTCAGCCAGATTCCTGGCGGATCATGAGAGACAACCGCAACTCGCCCCTCGTAGCCAAAATCGCGGTTAATCACGGCCAAGACCCTCTTCCCCACCAACCTCTCCAACATGTGGAAAACTGTCGGGCTGGCAGAGTCCAAGACCAAGACCACATCCGAAGAGAAGACCAACTCACTCGGCCAGTCCTTTAAAAGCAGGACCCGGGAAGAACAGAACGGAACATATCTTTCCATCACGAGTCAGTCCTCGCACCAACCATCCCTGGTTTGGCAAGGTTAATCTTAGAGGAACGGATAGACAACCACGATTGTCACAGGCGACATCATGTCAAACATCATGCCCGAGACGGATATTGACGACGGATTCGAAGACGAGGAAATAGCGCCGAACATAGTCAGGATTGGTAAGAAGCCAACGATGAACTATGTTGTTGCCTGCGTGACCCTGTTCAACACCGGCGTTCCTGAAGTCATGGTTAGAGCCCGCGGCCAATCCATCAACAAAGCCGTCGAGACCGTCGAGATGCTGAGGAGAGCATTCTTCAAGAACGTCCAGATTCACTCCGTAGACATCGGCACCGAACAAGTACAACGGGACGACGGGTCAATGGCAAGTCTCTCCACAATAGAGATAACTCTGGGCAACTAGTCAGTTTCTACAACCGATCTTCTACGTAATCTTATATCAGAATAACCGCAGAGGCGCCGAGCATAATCATGCCGGCCACAAAATACCCAAAGATCGTTGTGACTCCTCCCGGGCCGAAAGCCCGAGCCATGATCAAAGAGGACGAGTCTCTCATCTCACCCTCGCTGGTTAGGTTCTATCCGCTCGCCGCGGACTCAGGCCAAGGCTGTATTGTAAGGGATGTTGATGGAAACGAGTTTATCGATTTCAACTCTGGTCTAGTCTGTCTTGCGGTAGGACATTCCCACCCGAGAGTAGTCAGTGCGATTAAGGCCCAAGCCGAGAAACTAATCCATTATTCGTGGACCGACTTCTACTATGAAAAGGTCGTTCAACTATCGAAGGAACTGGTCAAGATAACGCCGGGGAGCTTCCAGAAGAAAGTGTTCCTGAGCAACAGCGGCACGGAGGCAATTGAGGCGGCTATGAAGCTTGCCAAGTGGCATTCGCGCAAGCACGGCTTCATCAGCTTCATAGGAGCCTTCCACGGAAGAACCCTGGGCGCACTGAGCCTCACAGCAAGCAAGCCCGTCCAGCGTCGACACTTCCTCCCAATGGTTCCAGGCGACACCCACGTTCCCTTCGCCTACTGCTACAGATGCCCTTTCAAAATGACCTATCCCGAGTGTGACATGTACTGCGTCGATTTCATCCAAGAACAAGTCCTTGACAAGTATCTTCCACCGGAAGATGTCGCCGCATTCTTCATCGAACCTATCCAGGGAGAGGGCGGCTATGTTGTACCTCCGCCTGAATATTTCAAGCGGCTCAGAAAACTGTTGGACAAGAATGGAATCCTGATGGTCGACGATGAGGTGCAATCCGGGATGGGAAGGACTGGGCGCTGGTTCGGGATTGAACACTGGGGCGTGGAACCCGATATTCTCTGCACGTCTAAGGCGTTGGCGTCGGGTATGCCTATTGGCGCGACGGTTGCGAACACGGATCTCATGGACTGGGACGGAGGGTCCCATGCGAACACGTTCGGGGGAAATCCTGTGTCGTGCGCCGCTGCGCTCGAGGTCATCAATGCGATCAGAGACGAGCACTTGATGGAAAACGCGACAAAACAAGGCGACTATATGATCAAACGGTTGAAGGAGATGCAGGAAAAATACGATATCATCGGCGATGTGAGAGGAAAGGGACTCATGATCGGAGCAGAGATCGTAAAGGACCCAAAAACGAAAGAATCTGGTGACAACGAGGCGCATGAGATCATGATGAAATCCTTCCGACGCGGCCTCGCAATGATCACAGCAGGCCATTCGACTCTCCGCATTGCACCTCCATTGATCATAACAAGGGACCTTGTAGACTCTGGACTTGAGATTCTAGAGGGCGCCGTAAAGGAAGTAGCCAAATCCAGCAAGTAATAGCATTTTTTCGTTCGCGTAGTCAAACTAGAGCATGACGATACGACCACATCAGATCAAGAGTCTCACATGCGGTCGAAGAAGAGCCAGTCGCAGGATAGTGTCATAGGCCAGTTCCCGGATTCAGATGGCCAAATTCGCCCATTGTCAGCCCTGTTCTCGAATCTGAGACGCCTCCATAGACTCTCCCGAAATTTGTTCGGAATTGTCCGCTTCTTTCCGAGTCCGTCCGAACCCAGATCTGCGCCCTGATCACCCGGACTCGCCTGTTATCACTGCCAGACAGGAAATGTCCCGGGAAAAATAGGGGGTCTTAGCGACCGACCCTCGTGTCGCATAAGAGCCCCTCTCGGACCCGCGTGAAAGTAACCTTTAGGAGGCCGATCGTCTCCCTCAGACATTAGAGAATCGCCCAGAAGAACTCGAACAGAATGTCGGATGAGGCGTTCTCCATTTGAGGTCGCAAGAGCAGAGACAAGAACAATAGCCTCCTAAATATGCCGATCGAGAGCGTGGACTATGAGCGAAACGACTCTTCCCCTGATAGAACCTGATCTTGTCGGAATCTGGAGGAAGAACGTCTGGTGGTTCGGTCTCCGCTGGCCATTCAGCATGGTCCTCTTCTCCTGGGTCACAGTCGCGTCAACGCTGGCTCCCGAGTTTCACCTCGACCGTTATCTGCTGACGATGCTGGCAGGATTCTTCGGCCTCGTCATCGGAGCACACTACATCGACATAACCGCAAGCAAAGACAAGTACCTCCCATACTTCCCAAACATGAACCGAGAAGCGATCAGAACCGTGGGCGTTCTCGCGGTCCTAGCTGGCATGGCCGTGGGAGTCTACATGTCACTCCTCTACTCCCCATGGTTTCTCGTATTCGTGATCCTGGGAGGATTCTTCGCCCTTCTCTATCCTATGGAGAAGCCCAAGTGGCTCCACACCTATCCCGGTTTTGGTCTAGCCTGGGGTTTCATGCCAGTCATAGCCAGCTACTACATTCAGGGAACACGAATAGACCTGTTAGGCCTGGGCTTGGCGATTTTCCTTGGAATAACAGTTGTCGAGATGCACCACATGGCCGTGCTGACAAACGAGAAAGAATACAGCGCCGACTTGACGAAGAATGCCCGGCTACTGTTGAAGATTCATAGAACAGCAGCCTACTCCATCGGATTGATACTACTGATCTCACGACTTGTAGGAAAATAGATCTCGAAGAGCTGAAAACTGACGATTTCCAGTGCGAGCTGACTCTCTCACGAAGGGCGGGACGCGGGAAAATCGACCATCTGGGGGGTCACATAATTGTTAAGAGGAAAAATTAGTTACAGAGAAAAGAAAAGTTGCATGGAGGAATAGTTACGGAGAAAGGGGAATCTTCGGAAAGGAAGAGAGTTATCGGATGACAGAGTACTCTTCTAATGTTATGATGTTGTGATCCACCAGACCGGGTATATGGCGTTCCATTTGTTCTCAGTATCATAGACCAATGGCCCCACGAAGTTGATGTGCTGCCCGACAATAGGGACCGGAACGATGGCTTGGTCCAGAGGAATCAGCTCCAAGACAATCGAACCGTTCTGGTATTCCACATTGCCCGCATTGAGTAGCTTGGCGTATTGGGCGTCTGGACCGACATTGATCCGCCGGTCACCATCTTGTTGGGAGGTAACGGATTTCACGACCCCGCTCGCCACCTGACAATTTGACAATAACCGAACCCGCAGAGGATTGGACGCCCCGTTAAGAGGATCACCGCTCCGACAATAAGGCGAAGGAGACGATGTCACTATCCGAGAGGAAAGCGGAGTTGCAGTATTGAAATGGACGATCAGAAAAGCAGTCAACATCACCAAGAATACTGAAAGAGCTAGATAGCGCCGTCGAACCCGCACTTCAGGACCAGTGGGAAGAAGCATCCGGAAGAATAGAGATTTAATGATATTGCCTACCACTCTACGTACCGCTCTCAACCCTATCTGGCGCTGACACCAGTTCCAAGCGCCCTGAGGTTGCTGTATGTCGTCGTGTGACTAGAGATTGCTTGCGCCCTTTGATCCTAGGATTGCACAGAGCTCTTCTTCGACGGTGCCGAATTTCTTCGGGGTCTCAACGAATCTGCCGACTTCCTTCCAGTTCTTATCGTAAACGATTATTGTAGGAATCGCTCGGATATTGAACTCCTCAGCCATATCCCGATAAGCGTCATAGTCGACGACGCGGGCCTGCAGCATGTTGTTCTTTGCCATTATCAACGACTTCGCCAGACCTGGGATGTAAGCGATGCAGTCGGAGCACCAGTCTGCAGAGAAAACTATCAGGTGATGTTTTTCGTCAACCCTTTCAAGGGTGTCTATGGAGTTTGGTTTGGGACGGTACTCTTGGAGCCGTCGTTTCATAGACTGGCGAGACTTCTCGACCTTGACCTCGTTGATGTAGTCGAAAGGGTCCTTTCCTACTCTTAGCGCCATCATGGGCTCTCAGCAAAATCTCTATGATTTCTCGATCTGGGTTAGAAACACGGTCGACGCTTCCAGTTCTCCGTTCGATGATTCCCGGACTTTAATCCCCGTCAATCTTATCGCGTCTCCCATCCTTAGACTTTCCACAATTTGGGCATGGTTATCCCAGAGGGCGATTCTGATCTTACCTGTACCATCTTGCACCCTAATATTTGAGACCCTTGTTCTTCGACCTTCCCTTGTCTCGATCTCCCGAGGATCAGATCGCTCAACGACGACTCCGCGCGTAGTGTAAAGCTTGGGACCCGGTTTGATCGATGCAATCGTGACGGGAGGAGGAGATTCGATGTCAACAAGGGTCTCTTTCGTTATGGAGGACTTCGCTCCAGCGTTCAAGTAGACCATCCCGTTCCTCTCTGTAATCCATGGATTCTTGATCGTGATTATGCTCCCTTCTCCCATGGAAAGAACGGTCTCCATGTTGTCGTCCCAGAACTTCGCCATAGTAAGACCCTCCTCGTTCTCGCACAGGGCCCATGCCGGCCCGTTCTCCCCTCGGCTCCTCTGCAACTTTCTGATACGGACTCGAACGGTTTCAGGAGAGATGTTTACTGATGGCATATCCTGCGCCGCACCGGAGCTAAATGCGAGAGCTGTGGCGAGGGTTTTGCTCAAGATTTCGATGTTACTACGAGATCCAAGATGAAACTCGACTTCACCTGCAAGTCCCAACCTAGTGTATCCATGGGCAAGACGTAGCCTAGACCCGATAGCGAGTTGCTCCTTCTCAACAATTTCCGCCGTAGAATCCCAGAGAACACATGTGATCTGTCCAGAACCATCTTTTAGTTTGACCCTGACTAGTTTGCCGACGGATCCGTCGGACCGCTGAAATTCGCGCAACTGGCTTATCGAGAGAATCTCTCCAGAGATCGTCGCGTCGGAAAGTCCAGCTTGGACACTTGAAATACGAAGGTCGGAGATGTTGACCGATTGGCCCGATAGACCTGCGAGCTGCTGTGCCAAGAGCCGTACCGCTCCTTCGTCAGAGAGGAGACCGTGTGATTCCTGTTTCTTACGTTCTACCATCGAGAGGAGTTCCTCTCTTGGCATCCCGGGATTCTTTGCGAGAATTTGGTTGAGTAGATTCTCAGAAGACTCAGTCATTCGGGTCTAGTCCCAGAACATTCGGGTACGCTCGAACTCTCGCTCTGCCCTTAGAACGCTCAGGTATAAGTCATCTTCTCTCGGCAACCGGTTTCTGAGAATTCTGGCCGCGGTGGTTGGGCCGACTCCTCTAGCTGCAAGGACTATACCGGCTCTCTTTCCATAATTCTGGATCAGCCCTGCGGACCGCCATGCGGTCATCCATTCTTTCTCTTCCTCCGGACTTAATTTACTTCCTCTCTTTTTCTTGTTGATGATCGGGCCCAGTGCATCATTGCTACGATATGTTGCCGCGATCAAAGACGATCGGCATTTTGGACACCGTATTACTTCTCGGAGTGTGTCGACTCCTCGGATACTGTCCCAGTCTCCGCAGTTCATGCAGAGAAGTCGGAGGTTCGTGGACAGCAGTCTGCTCTTCACAACCTCGATCAGGGAAGCTTCCTCGACAGCTGGTCTGAGTAGACCGTGTGGAACAATCCTATCAAGAATGGGAAGGGCAAACGGAGTGCACTGACCAACATCCTGGATGGTCTCGATCGCCATCTCGCCCAGTCCAACCTTTTCAAGAACTCTCCTGGCGCCTTTGATGTCTAGCTTTTCTGTGAAAAGTTCTCTGCGGGCCTCATCGTTTGCTATGGATGCCTTGAAGATGTCAACCAAGAGCCTCGCCTGGCGTGCTTTGTACTCTGCTTCTCGGCTCACGGCGCCGAGCCGGCGTAGAACATGCCAATGCCTCCAAGCGAATAGGTCAGAGGCATCAATGGTGTCGCGGACAATCTTCTCCATATCGTCAGGCGAAAGCTTCCTGAACTCCTCCGCAACCAATAACGCGCTAACTGGACGTGGGAAGATCAGAGCGAACCGGTACTGGTCGACTTGCGTACCGATGTTTGAGCCCAGGCGAGACCCGAAAAGCGCGGCCATCGCTGTGGCGAGGGTCTCGTTGACCAAGTTTCCAAAGCAGGAATGGATTACCACACTGTTCTCGAAGCTTTCAACGAGGACAAGTTGATCAGACGGGATCGGAGCTTGACGTCTTTGAGCAGAGAGAGTAGACTCAACTCGATCAATCTCACTTTTCTCCAGAAAACCTTCCGGAACTACTCCGTCAGAGAGGAGCCTTCGGGCGCGACCTACCTCCTCCGCAACATCGATCTGGACAGGAATCATGTCTCCCTCCCATCCTGGAATAGCGGTCAAGCTTGGAGGGGCCGCCTCCACCTCGACATGATACTGTTCCTCATCGACCGAGAGGACCCGCCAAGTCTGACCGTGCAGAATGAACTCTGTCCCGCTCGCGCATCTTCGAGCGACAAAGTCCTGGTCAAGACTTCCAATACGCCTTTTACGAAAGAAGTCGAATACAGTGTACTTCTGAACGTCCGGTATGACTGAGAGGTTCGTGAAATAGTACTGTATCGCTTTAGGGTTGCGCGCGGTGAAAAACTGGTCGAACTTCCTCAACAACCTCAGCTCATCAAGCTGACCGAGAACGCGGCCGAGTTCTACAGGGTCGATTTCGCGAAACGGGTAAGAGCGATGAACGACCTCGCCGATCTCCTCGAGGGTCATCCGCCCTTTCTGGAGTAGTAGACCGATTATCTGGTGAGCGAGGACGTCGTAGGCTTTCTCGTGGATTATCGGCCGTTCGAGTCTGCCTTCTCGGGCCCGCTGGATTAGTACCGCGGATTCCAGTATATCATCCGTGTTGATCGTGAGAATGACTCCGCGAGAAGTTCCGCCTAGTGTATGTCCGCTTCGACCGACTCTCTGGACAAGCCTCGTTGTCTCTCGTGGAGAGGTGTATTGGACGATGAAGTCGACGCTACCGATGTCGATTCCTAGCTCGAGAGAACTCGTGCAGATTAGAGCTTTGAGTTTGCCTTCTTGAAATTCTTTCTCCGCTTCCTCGCGTAATTCTCTCGATAAAGATCCGTGGTGGACTCGGACAGGGGTCCCGCCTCCAATTGCTTGAATCTGGGCGGCTAACGCCTCGGCGTGCTCGCGTGTGTTGGTGAATACCAGGGTGGATTTGTGGGATTGGATGATGCCAAGTATCATCCGAGCCCGAGAAACGGTTGAAGCCGGTAGTCCGAGATTGACGGATTCTTTCTGGTCTCCAGCGCTGGGATGAACGGAGAGGACGCCGATCTGGAGCCCTCTCGTCTCATCGGAACGTAGCACCTTGACTTTTCGTCCTGATCCGACCAAGAATTGCCCAATGCGCTCTGGCTCGCCGATAGTAGCGGAGAGGCCGATTCTCTGAAACTCGACGCCGGTAAGTTCTATCAGCCGTTCCAAGGCGAAGGACAGCTGGACGCCCCTCTCGTCCGTGGCTAGCTCATGGACCTCGTCGACCACGACCCACCGGACCGAGCGCAGGTGTTCTTTCATCCTCTTCCCGATCAGAATAGCTTGGAGAGTCTCGGGAGTTGTGATCATCACGTCTGGTGGGCTTTTCGCCTGGCGAGTTCTTGCACTGATCGGCGTATCCCCGTGGCGAACCTGGATCTTGATGTCGAGATCCTTGCCCATCTCCTCAAGTCGGCGAAGAAGATCTCGGTTGAGCGCCCGGAGTGGAGTCACATAGAGGACTGAGATTCCCCGAGGCTTTCCCTCCGCTCGAGCCTCGATGAGCTTGTCTAGTACAGGGAGGATGGCGGCGAGGGTCTTTCCCGTCCCAGTCGGAGCGATGAGCAGAACGTTTTCTCCGCTTAGAATTGCGGGAATTGCAAGTTCTTGTATCGGGCTGGCTTCTAGGAAGCCTTCTTTCTCTAGCCTCTGTAGGACTGGGGGTTTGAGGGTTGAGAATGCCGAGCTACGCATCTATTCTACTAATCGTCCTTTAGGACGATTTATTCTTCTTCTTCCGCGGCTTTCTTCTTTGCTTCCCCTGGACGCTCGGCTGCGATATAGAGGAAGATGAGTACGAGTGAGACGAAGCTGAAGATGTAGAGCAGTAGCTGGAGGAGCGCGTACCCCTGGTCCGGTGGAAGACTGTACGACATATCGGCTCACCCGGTTCGTTCTCGACAATCCTCGGAAACGGCTACTAAAACCTTGACATTACTCACGTGGAATGATCGAGGTAAGTTTCGAGGTTATCTCAGGGTAGCGCGAGTCAGTCAACCCTATCATGTTATACCTGCCCATGGCCTCGGAGAGTTGTTGAGCGATGATATGGTAGCATAGCTGTTTCTTGTGCTCCATGACCCTGAAGTAATAATCGTCGCAGGTGCAGAACAGGCTGTCAGGGAGAACTTGATAATCGCGGCCGCGACCGGTCACCACCCAGACGGTTCTGCCGCTAGGGGAGAACTGGTACTTCCGAACCCTTCCTCCCTCGACCAGACCGAGAGCCTGCGGGAACCTTTTCTGAAATACAGTTGTTAGCATCTGTTTCTGTTCATCAGAGAAGATCTTGGTCCGATCTATCTCCTGACAGGCGCCTTTGAGTATCCGGTTTTCGTTAACAGTCGGTGGCGAACTAGTTCCCTACTAGTGGGGTTGTGTTGCGCTAAGAATACCTTTTCATGAGGGAAGGAAGATCCAGAGCTGGCAGGCATATCAGTGACTGACGACGTTATTGTCAAACCAGTGGCGGACCAACCAGCTCTTCTCCTAGAACGTAAGGGAGAACGGGTCTTGGTCATCGCTGACCTTCATCTCGGCTGGGAGGTGACCTTGGCCCACCAGGGAATACATGTGCCTTCACAGGTCCCGCGACTCTTGGAAAAACTGCGAAAGATACTGGCGGAAACCGATCCGAAGCTACTCGTTCTATTGGGAGATGTGAAGCATGCTGTTTCGAAAGTTGAGTTGGAAGAATGGAAGTACGTTCCAGAGTTCTTCGACAGCCTTGTCGAGATCATTCCAGATGTGGAAGTGGTCCCGGGAAACCATGATGGCAACCTCGAGCCGTTGACGCCGCCCTCTGTAAAGATCAACAAGTCGAATGGGATGGTTATCTGGGATTCTGTCGGATTATTCCACGGCCACGCCTGGCCCGCGCCGCCCCTGCTCGGCTGCAAATTCCTAGTCATGGGTCACCTGCACCCTGTTGTGGTCTTCAGGGACCCGCTAGGGTTTCGAATCACGCGGCAGGCATGGGTGAGAGCGAAGAGCAATGGGAACAAGCTTGCAGAAGGAGTCTTGAAGCGCGAAGACGCAAAGTTCGAGGGAAACGCGGCTGAGGAGGTGAAGAAAAAATTCGGCGTCTCTGTCGCGGACGCTGACGTTGTCATCATGCCATCGTTCAACGATTACTTGGGTGGACAGCCCATCAACAAGAACTACCAGGAAGGATGGACAGAACTCTACAAAGAATACATGGGACCCGTGTTGCGTTCAGGAGCAGTGGATTTCGAAAACGGGGAAGCCTACTTGTTTGATGGAACGTTTCTGGGCAAGGTTCAGGACTTGCGACGTCTCGCACAGTGAAAATGTAAGGGCTAGTTTTGTTCGCGAGGCTGGAGCCGGGCAAGTATCTTGCTCGTGTCGCCACCGTTTAGTTTGGCGATCTCGCGTAGAAGATCATAGTAGGATCTGACATGTCGCTTGCCATCTCGGCCGTGGTAGAGGCTTAGGTTCGCGTACATTGTCGGGACTATTTCGTGGTTGTACATTGGATATTGTGTATCGCCAAGTCCCAGTTCGCCTAGTTGTTGGCTGATGGCGCCTTCGCGGAGGTCGAGAACCTTCCTGCCTTTCCGTTGGCGGTTTCTGTTCTTTAACCGTGTTCCTTCGATGCGGCAGTCGTCGCTGCAGTACTTTTCTGAGAACCAGCCTAGGAATTTGCGCTTGCAGACGACGCATGTCTTGAGGACTTTCTTGTCGACAGCCATGTTATTGTAACCGTGTGTCTTTGGTCCCGTATCCCTTCGTTTGTTGGATATATGGTAGAGAGGTGCCAGTATAAAACTGGCATGCCTCCGAGGGGCCCGAAGCAACATGGAAGATCGATTGACCCTGCCTTATACTACGCAAAAAAACACGATGGCATAGATGACTCTGGTCAACCTTTTTGTTGGAAAAGACACTGCAAACTCTTCGTTGGATTGAAGGATTGTTAACTCTTTCTGGATGACGATTGGCTCTCGTGCGGCTGGGTTCGTCACTCTCTCTGGCTATTTAACACGAAAAGCCATTCCCTTGTTTGGGCGCGGCCGAGTGCTGGCGGTGAAGACGATCAGACAGAATCATCATGCCTCAGCTGAACTTTTACGGCTCCTAGACGAGTTCAGACGTATGGTGAACGTCTGCATCGCTATCGGAACAAAAGAGAACGTTTCCAGTCTCAAGACTCTATCGTTGAAGTCATATCATCATCTCAGTCGTGACATCCTTGGCTACTACAGGCTGTGTGCCATCAGTACGGCAACCAGGATTCTTCACAACCATCGAAAGGCCAACAAGAAGAAGAACCACCGCGCAACCGTTCCGTATGCTAGGAGGTTGATGTTGACCACATGCTACGGGTTCAAAATCTAGAATGGTCTTCTCAGACTCCCGGTTAAACCTCGAGAGTACGTGTATGTCAAGCTAAACAGTCATACGCTCCAGGTCCTCTCAGGGCTCAATGTCCACTCGGTCACCTTTACACCCGACGCGCTCAGTATCAGCTTCTCGAAAGACACAGTTGAGATCGAGCCCGAAGGATACATTGGGGTGGATCGTAACCTGGACAACGTGACAACTGCATCAGCGAATGGAATGGTCAAGACATTCGACTTGTCAAAGGCGACCGGGATCAAGTCTACATACCGGTTTGTCAAGAGTCGATTCAAGAGAAACGACTCCCGAACAAGAGCGCAGATCTTTTCCAAGTATGGAAAGAAGCAGCGGAACCGTGTACTGCCAATACTCCACAACGTGTCCAAGAGAATTGTCGAGAATGCGAAGACTCGACGGTATGGCATAATAATGGAGAGACTGACCGGGATGAGAAGACTCTTTCAGAAAGACAACGGGCAGAGCAGAAACTATCGGGCGAAGATGAAC
>MNGO01000039.1 GCA_001918765.1 Crenarchaeota archaeon 13_1_40CM_3_52_10 | reverse complement strand
CTGGGATTCTTCCCTTCGAGAAGGTCGATATTTGGAGCATTACCACCGGCGAAAGGTTCTCCACCTATGCGTTGCCCGCGGACCCGCTTAGCGGGATAATCGCGCTCAACGGAGCGGCTGCCCGAAAAGTACAACCGGGGGACGAGATCATCATCACGGCCTTCGTATCTATGAGCGAGAAGGAGGCTGAACTGTGGAGTCCGAAAATCGTCTTTGTCGACGAGAAAAACCGGTTCAAACCTCTTACCCATGCTCCCAGAACGCTAGCCCACCCACGAAAACTAGCCCATTAAGATCGTCAACCACGCAGTCAAAAACTCCCGTTCCGTCAAGCTTGTTTCCAAGCAGACGCTAGAAACATCGGGATCTTCACCTGTTGTTCTTCTTGCGTGCTCGTGCAACAAGAAGACAACGCGTCAACCTTCACGTTCTCTAGCTGGTTCTTCTTCATCATCGCAAGAACATTTTCCATCTTGAACCCAAGCCAGAGATCCGCGTGTTCTTTGCGTAACCATTCGTATCCGTGTTCTTGGAGGTCGGAGATGACGACTCTTCCGCCTGGCTTGAGCACCCTAGCCATCTCTGCTATCGCCGTCTCCGGATGGGGGCAGTGGTGCAATACCATGTTGCCGATTACAACATCAACAGATGAATCTGGCAACTGCATGTGTTCCACGTTTCCAATTCTGAACTCGACCTTCCCCTTCCCCAGTTTCGCAATTGCTTCATCGCTCATACCCCTGGAGAAGTCGAGCGCGATGACTTTGCGGGCGATCATAGCAGCCCCTTGAGTTAGAAACCCAGTTCCGGCGCCCACATCTAGGACAGTATCGTCGGGACTAATCTGGGCCGCGTTCAAGACAGCGTCCCGAACTTCCTCGCCGTAGAAGCTCTTTCTCATATTGTCCCACTGGGACGAGACTTGATTGAAGTATTCCTTCACCCTGCGCGACATGATTGCAGGAGAGAATCAGGTTAGAATCAGTTAAAGAATGCGCAAGCTCATGCCTTTGCTCTAAGCTGAGAAAAGTTGGGCTGGTGGCAACATGGTGATTGAAGCGGATTTCTACAGGGTCCGGCTTCGATTCAAGCGGCTATTCGCCGACCCCTCAATTTTCGAGGATCAGGGAAACGCCGCGCAAAGATATCTCTTCTCCAGGGACACTGGCGACAAAGCCGTCAGCATCTATCAGATAACAAGCGATATCTCGCCAACCGACAACGTGGGGAAGGCCTCTGAAGTTGCCGGGACCGCCCGGTATGTTCATCGGAAAAGGGTCGTTCGCTCAGAGTACTTCGAAAACGCGAACGTGACCCTAGAGTATTCAGATTTTGGTAGCGGCATCTCGCCTACTGATCATCATAGGCTATGGAAGAAACAGAAGTGGGGACGAATGAGCTTCGACCTCGAGGAATACCATCATGAGCATTTGAAGATCGAGATACCGGATACTGCTGAGCTCTTTGAAATGTTGCACGCGAGAGCTGACCCTACGACCCTCGTTGACGTTGAACTCCCAGAACTTCCCGAGAACTTCTTTCGGTCTGCTGTTGGCTACCTAGAAACCCGACTGAAGCAGCTTGCAGGGGCGGAGCACCAGGCGATCGAGATCTATGTTGCGAGAGACTTGCTTCTTGAGGAGAAACAGGCTTTGGAGAAGAGATTGACTCGCCCGTCAACGCAATCTACGATTTACATCATATTGTCGAGAGCCGAAGCACCAACACAGCTCTAGCAATGTTGCCCCAGGGCAGAATATCCTAGACGACTTGCTTGTACGATTCGATGAACTCTGGGTCTATTACACCTGAGATGACTTTCTCCGAGCCGTCTGGCAGGGTCACGGGCGTGCCTGCGGCGTGGTAGGGGAGCTCGAATTTCTCCAGTTTCTCGGGAGCGTCTACTTCGAAGACTTTGCGGCAGGCCCCGTTCTGGTAATGGAAACAGTAGATCTTCTCGACACGTCTCTCCCCAAACCCCCCAGCTCTCCCTCCGGCGGCATGGCCTTCTTCGGGCAGTTGGAGAATGTAAACGGAATTTTCCCCTTGTAGCGTCCTTAGGTCGACGGGGTTTTGTGCAACGAGTATTCGTCGGCCTTTTTGGGAGATGAGTTGTGACAGTTCTTCGAGGGGTGTCATGCGTTCATGAACCAATCCGTGTTGTAGAAATATCTATGCCGTACCAGTTAGAGGAAGCTGATTGTCGCGTCCTTCCTGCCTATTCGGACCAGTTTTTCGACCTCCTTGCTCTCCTCTTCGCTGAGGGGAGTGTAGAGCCGGTGGTCGCTGGTGGAGCTTGAGTATCGGCCGGCTATGAGATACGCGTCCTTGTTCGCTTCTTTCAGAACTGTGACACGGTTCAGCGCGTCCTTCGCCGTGTAGAGATAGAGAGGCGTTGGATCGAATTTCTGAATGTCCTTCATTGAAAGCTGCTTTTTTTCGATGGGCATAGGGCTATTTCGCCAGCCAGTCAGGTGCTTGTCGTTAGTTAAGTCTTGATGGTGCGACTCGTCTCCTTACCCGCTCCGACCGTCCCAAAAAAAGGGGATGTTCATGGTTGTCTTCCTTCCCTTAGGCTACTTTCTTGGCCTGACGAAGGCTGCTGCGACTGCAATGAGCACAGCGACAAGTGTCAGGGCTCCCCCGACGATGAGGGCTAGCGCGAGAGTCAATACTTGTTCCGGTGCTCCAAGGTTTGCTGCTTCGACCGTCGCTAGAAAGCTGCCGATGGCGTAGAATAGTCCGCCAATCAAAAAGCTCTTGAAATGGTCGAAGACGCCTGGAAAGCTCTCGGTGAGGGTACTGTTCTCAGACAGTGGTGAGGCGCCGAGGAATATGGCGGATACGAATGCATACCCTGCGATGACGAGCATCGCCCATCCTTGAAGAGCCGTCTGAGCCGTCTTGAGGGAGACGAACGCGGTCGAAGTCAGGAAGACGCTGAAAGCGAGCAGTACAGCGCCAACGGCGAGACTGTGCCAGTTCTTGAAAGCGGTAGTCATTGCATGCCTATACGTTTCTGTTGACATTTTTTCTTCGAAGTTCGGCGCGGGTCGGAGTCGGGTATGAAAACCTGTTTTTGTTCAAGATTTGGACAGTGATTTACGAACTTTTCAGCCAGAAAAGACCGATTCCCGGGATATTACTCCGCGGACGCCATTTTTCACTGACTGTTGCCAATCCCTCTCTCGTTTCCTGACAAAGGGTGAGACGCCGTAACAAATGAACAATCAATCGTAAGGGTCGCAATTCCCCCTTTTGATATGGCTTAAATGAGAAACATAAGCGAATCGGCGCTGACCGAAAATGAAAATGCCCATACTTGTACTGGGAGTGGTAGTACTCGCCGCAGGCCTCGGAACTTGGGGCTACCTTTACTCGATGAACATACACCATACAATTCAGCTTGGGGGCTTAGGCCTGGGAGTCTTGGGCGCCATTATGGCCATTGGAGGCGCCATGATGAAGACGGTCAGCGTTGGGGCTACCAAGGGTGCAGGACAGTTCTCTTGCGCGAAATGCGGTGCCAAGTTCGGCTCTGAAGTCGCTCTGACCCAGCACACCAAAGACAAGCACGGAATGTAGCTCGCCCAAACCCGCCTTTCTTCAAAAGAAACAAGTGCTGCACCAAACTTCCGGGCTGTGCCGTCCTCGAAATTGCCCCCGGTTTCTTGGGGTCTTAGCTTCCAAATCTTATCGATGTTCAGTCAGGATTGCCCAGTTGACTAGAAGGTGGAGATCTTCGGTTGATTGTTAGACCTTGAGTTGGCCTGATCTTCGAAGAGATTCGACTTGTCCCTGAGTGTACCGGAACATGATGTCACCGCGCTCTGGCTGGAAGTCCCAAGGAGCAACTAGGACTGTGTCGCCCATCTTTATCCAGACGCGGCGTTTCATCTTTCCCCGAATTCGACACACTCGAGTGACACCGTCAGCGCACTCGACGAGTACCCTGTCGTAGCCGAGGAGGTTTTTGACGGTCCCGTAAAGCTGGCCAGGGCCAGGTGTGAGCATCTCGCTGAGGTTGGCCTCGCTGAGGACCTTCCGCTTTCCCATACTATCATTCTACTAGGGCTTGGCAGTAATATTAAAGGTCAAACGCAGAACCGTAATCCTACGATAGCCTAGTTTTTCCACTTAACTGAGCAGCCGAAGGGTCTAGTCACCTGGACCGAAGGCTTGTGGCCTGCGAGTATCGCGTCCAGGGCGTCTCTGAGATCTTTGGTTTTCACCAGTTCAAAGTTTCGGTTGTCGTCTATCCTGCCTTTGTATTGAAGTCGGCGTTGCTGATCAAACGCAAAAACGTGTGGCGTACATATCGCACCATATTTCTTGGCGATTTCCTGCGTGTCATCTCTAAGATAGGGAAAGTTGAAGCCGCGTTCCTTGGCCCTCTTGATCATATTCGGATAGCTGTCCTCCAGATAACCGGCATCGTCGTTGCTGTTTATCGCAACCAATGTTACCCCTTTCGCTGAATAATCCTTCTGGAGCTGAACCATTCGGTCTTCGTAGGCTTGGACGTAAGGGCAGTGGTTACAGCTGAAGATGACAACCAATACCTTCTTGTCCGAGAAACTCCTCAGAGCGTGAGTCTTGCCATCGACTCCCTTCAATTCAAAATCGCCAGCGAGTGACCCGAGCGGGAGCCCGACTGAGTCTAGGGTTGTTGGCGACGTAGGCATAGCTAGTCGAGGTGAGGAAGGCCTTAGAAACCTTTCCAGCCCTGATTGCCTAAAGGCCGAATCGGATTGAAAACGAAAGCAATGGTAGGCGTCTCCGGATTCAGCTACGCTGGATGGAAAGGAAACTTCTACCCGGAGAACCTGAAGAGTGAAGAATTCCTAACCTATTATTCTCAACGGCTCAACAGTGTGGAAATCAACAGCTCCTTCTACGCCCCTCCGAGCCTTGCGATGGTAAAATCGTGGGCAGGTAAGACCGGCGACAACTTCAGGTTCTCATTCAAAGCGCCGAGACAAATCACCCACATTCTGAAACTTGGGAAGGGATCGGTTGAAGCGACAGAAAGACTTGGAGTGACGTTGAGATCTCTTGGAGATAAGAATGGTCCCATTCTCTTTCAGCTTCCGCCCTACTCGAAACAGGACTTGAAGCTTCTGGAGGATTTCCTCGCGAACACTTCCAAGATCGGAGACAGAGTGTTCGAGTTCAGACATGAATCTTGGCTAAACGATCTCACCTATGCGACCCTCGAGAAACACGATGCCGATTTCTGCATCGCAGAGACCGAGGATATGAGACCGGTCTTCAAAGTGACAGGAAAAACGCCGTATTTCAGGCTGCGAAGAGAATCATACGATGAGAAAATGATTGATGACTGGACGAAGAGGATCAAGGAAACGAGTGGGGGAAGCGAGTCTGCCTATGTCTACCTGCGCCACGACGAAACTGGAGACAATGCTGCAAATGCGGTGAAGATACTAGAGTCGTTAGCTTGAAGGAAAGGATCGGTCTCGGTCCATGCCGTTGATCTGAGTTATTGCCTATGTAGTTTTTGCTGCTGCTTTCTTTAGCTCGTCGTAGTTCGGTTCCTTTGTCGGGTCGTCGCTGACCCACTTGTAGACAACGACTCCATTATGATCTAGTATGAAGACGGCTCTCTTGGCAACCGTGTAACCTTTGAGGTTGCCAAAGTTTTCGTGATAGACATTGTAGAGCTTGACGACTTCTCTGTTGTAGTCGGAGAGAATTGGGAAGTTGAGATTGTTGTTCTGGGCGAAGGCTTTGTTCGTGAATGGATCGTTGACGCTTATTCCCACAACCTGTGCATTGATCTTGTTCAGCTCCTGCATGTTGTCCCGCAACGTGCACATTTCACGGGTGCACACTGTGGTGAATGCTCCCGGGAAGAAGGCGAGCAGTGTTGCACCGTTAGGTTTCAGAAACTCGTGAAGGCTGCGAGGTTTTCGGTCAGTGTCTGGAAGCGTGAAGTTCGGACCTTTTTCGCCCTGGTTGATCATTCTCAGCCGCGTTGGGCAAGTGCCTTGGATGTTTCTAAACCTTACAGCCCCTGTGAGCGCAAGACTAAGTCTAGAAAGAGCGAGAGGGTCTGGAGGGTTCTAAAAAATAAAGTTGGGGAGCCTAGGAGTGTTTTCTAGGCCCACTTAATCGTCGTTGCCTTGGTCGTCGGAGTTGTCGTTGTCTTTGTCATCCGCGCATGCGTTAGCGTCGTCTGTGTCGTGGCCATTGGAGCTATGTCCGTGGCTGTTGGTGGTGTCGTTGTCTGTCTTAGTGGAATGAGTTGCGTCGTGTTGCGGGTTGTGTTTGGCTAGAGCCTCCATGAACCCGTGTGCTTTGCCCACTAGTGATGTGTCTGGCTTGTCTTGTTTGTCGTGTCCCTTTGCGAGATGCAAGCCTTCGTTCGTATGGCCACTAGGGTTTGTACTGTCGTCAGAAGTGCATGTTGTCGGGTTGGTGTCGGTTGAACAGTTAGTGGTACAGGTCGAAGCGGGGGTAGTCGTGGTTCCGCCGTTGTTGTTATTGTTGTTTGTGTTGCCGCCGTTGCTGCTTGAAGCTTGTAGCGCAGGGCCGTGTAGAAGGAAGGGTACGAGGAATGCGCCGATTCCTGCGATGATCAGGGCGATAGCGCCTATTTTGCGTTTTGCTGAGGAATCCATTGTTTGTTTTTCCTTTCTCCCTATTCTTGGAGTTGAGTCGCCCTTTGAGAGGGCCGGGTATATGATACAACGATTTGAACAGCCAGAAAGGTGTCAAACCGATGCGACCGGTTCAATTGATCTTTGAGTGTTTGATAGTGTGGGATTTCGAGCTATAACACTCTTAGAAAGAGGTAGAGGGTGATAAGGTTGGGAATTGTTACGAGAAGACCGATCTTTGAGAACTCAACGAAGCCGAATCCTGACCCTCGGCTCTCCGCCTCCTCCAGCACAATGACGTTGCTGGCGGCACCTAGGAGACTGATTCCTCCAGCGAGTGTGCTGGCGCCTGCTAACGCCATCCAGGGTTTGACATCGGCCCCGGTGAAGCCTGCCGCTTGCATCGCTTTGATGTAGACTGCGACAAATGGAACATTGCTCAAGAGTTGGCTGAAGAATGCGCTCGCCAAAATTATCGTGACGATCGAGAGCCCGGGATCCGACTTGCTGAGAACCGGCAGGTAAGTCATGAGGCTTTGGAGAGCATTTGACTCCCAGAATGCCTGCATTACTATAAAGAGCGAGATGAAGAAGAGAATGATCCCCCAGTCGACAGATCTTAGAATCTCTCTTCGTCTCCCGCTGCCCAAGAATACTATCGTTGCTCCTAGGAGTGAGATGGTTCCAAGGTTGAAATTTCCCTGAACGCCGAACAGCCCGGCGATGCCGACAAGGAAGAATCCGAGCACAACTATCACTGCGGCCCATCCGGAGAGCTTTGCCAACTTCCGATCTTTGATCGCTTCTCGAGGATTAACTTGGAGTTGCGCTAGCGTCGTGTTTGTGAATTCTTTCCTGTAGTACCATCGAAGAATAAGATACGTCACTCCGAGCCCGACAAATGTTGGAGGGCCAAGGTAGTACAGAAAATCCAGCATAGGATTCGGAATTCCTGTTGACAGTGCGATCAGAAGGTTCTGGGGATTACCAATGGCCGTCATTGTGCTGCCAATGGTCACTCCTAAGGCGAGGGTGATGAGAAAGACTCCGGGTCTGACCCGAAGCTGCTTAGCCACACTCAACATTATTGGTGTGGCCATCAGAGCCAATGTGTCGTTCACTAGGAACGCGGACATCATGCTTATTCCGACCAGAACTAGACCGAAGGCTTTCTGCGGCGACTTTGCCACGCGCAGCAGTCTCAAGGTAAGGTACTCTAGGAGGCCGGAGAGGTCCATGGCAGCGACCACGGAAAACATTCCGAGCAGGAAGAAGATCACATCGAGATTGATTGATGCGTAAGCATCTCCTAGCGGAATCGCCCCTGAGAAGATCATTGCGACAGCTCCTGCCATCATGATGGTCCAGACTGGTATGCGAAACCATCGGAGGTTTCGTAGCACTATCAGAACGTATACCGCTACGAAGATAGCGATTGGAAGATAGTACAGGGTCAACTTGAGCAGGGATCCGAAGTGATTCCTTCCAGCCTGAACACTTGAAAGGAATTACGAATTTCTAATCAATAGGCTTCCGGCAGAATTGGTGGCACCCCGAGAATTAGGCCTCTGTCCGACGAGGATCCGCTCTGTCAAATCGATGCGCTTACAGCTCTTCAAGCATCTTCTGGGACCAGAGGAGTGAAGCCTCCGGTTTCTTCGGAGAATCCTTGTCTTTTTTCACTTTGGGCTTATCGGGAGGTTTCTCGGGTCTAGTTGCTCCTGGAATCAGACCCTTGTTGGGGAGAACTGGTTTGGGGCCTGCCGGGTCTTGACCCTGTCCGATAACAGCGCCTGCTGGATCGCGCAGGATACCGTTCTCGTAGAAGGCTTTGTAGTGTCCGTTGTAGTCGTAGATGAACCCGTCTTCGTCCATCCAGGCGATGTTGTGGCCATCGAAGTCCACAATTCTATGATCTTTCAGTAGCCTGTACCTCGCCGTCCCGTTTTCGTCCCATATTACGTCGATTTCTTCTTCTTCGGCTTCTGGTCCTAGTTCCAAGTTCGTCTCCCCACACGGTTAGCTCTCAAGCTAAGAAGGTTACCGATGATATTGATAGCAAAGTAGGGAATTAGGTCTGATGCGACCTTGACTGTCTGAGAACTTCGCTGTCTAACCCGATCCACGGTCCAACGTAGATATACTAGTCCAGACGCAAGACCGAACTGAACAGGGTTGCCGCGTCAGTCAAGAACCTTTCGCATCAGGAATCGGCAGAAGAAGACGAACAGATCTAGAAAGCGGACTGGTTCGAGTCGAAAGATTAGCAACCCTTTCAAGAGCAAACTTAAGAGCACACATTAGCCGAGCAATCAGTCCCTTGGCGAGAACGATTCGAATGTGCTAACTAGCCATCTTACCAAAATTGTCTAGAATTGTAACGAAGGACTTCTCCATCGATGCCAAGCCGCCAGTAGGCCCTTTTTCATCGATGACAATGTACTCGTTCGGCGAATGCTGCAGGGCTCCGTGGCCGAGTCCTCCGATCACTACCGGAAGGTTGATCGGTTTTCGGTTGAACAGTGCGAATGGTGCGCTGCCCGCGATGGTGGGCCATAGCTCCGGATCTTTTCCTAGCTCCTTGTAGGATTTGATGACGGCTTGGGCGGGGGGGCTTTGATAGCTTGTCCGTGACCATCCGTATCCTGATTCTACGACGCGTATCTGGACGTCCTTGAAGCCGTACGCGTCCAGATGGTTTCTGATCATCGGCATCACGTCGTCTTTCCTCATGTTTGGTACCAGGCGAACATCCATCTTGACCGCGATCTTGTGGGGGAGGAGGGTCTTTGTCTCGGGTCCTGTGTAGCCGCTTACTATGCCGTTGATGTTGAGGGTTGGATCAAAAAGATACTTCTTCAACGCCTCGATACCGTGAGCGTCGCCGATGAACCTGTCGACCTTCATCTCTTCCCTAACGGCAGCATCGTTGAAGGTCTTCTCCAGCTTGGGCAGAAGCTCACGGTCCTCCTTGGTCGGAACCTGCGCGTGGCGGTAAAAGTCCTGGATGGTCACCTTGTTGCCGTCGGGACCCGTCATCGTGGATAATGCCTGGATCATTCTCCAGGCTGGGCTGTCAACCCAGGCCTTGTTGCTTCCATGTATTCCAAACTCCTTGGGTCCTTTTCCCCAGGTTGCGCCGTCGAGTTCGAGCTCGAAGTATACGATTCCTTTGACGCCCAGATACATTACGACTTTGCCAGTACGGTCCTCTGAGCAGAACGGAAAGAGGACGGCCTCGGCTTCTTGCAGCTCTTTCTCGTGCTTTGTGACGAACTCGGGTAGGTGGCGGCTTCCGAGCTCTTCCTCTCCTTCAACAACGAAGATCAGGTTGACCGGCAATTTTTGGCGGGTGGCCTTGATCGACTCGCATGCGTTCAGGAACCCGCGCAGTTCTCCCTTCGTGTTGACTGCTCCTCTAGCAACCAGGCATCGACCGAAAGGTGGAACATCAGTCAAGGTTCCGGCTAGCGGATCTACGCGCCAGCCTGGCTCGTCAACAGGCATCGTATCATACATCATGTAGACAACAATTGTCTTCTCAGCGCCTGCATCATAACGAGCATAGACTACTGGGTTTCCTGCGGTCTCCTCGAGGCCGCCTTTGCAGCCTAGATCTGTGAGATATTGGAGGATGAGGTTCGCGCATTCTCTGACTCCCTTGTTCTCTGGGGAGATGGAGGGTTGGCGGACTAGTTCCTGGAGTTTGGCGATGTGTTGTGGGAGGTTCTTGTCGATGTGGGCGAAGACCTTTCCACGATCCAGGGGCATGACACGGTCTAAAGAATAGTTACAGTATAAGCGTTCAGAAGACGGTCGTGCGCCACAGGCTATACCGTGGCAGAGGCGAACCGGTAGGACTGTTGCAGGATCCTCATTATGTGGCGGAGATCTGGTCTGGGTCCCAGTTTGAGAATGACCCATCCTTCACGGTCGTGAACTTCCGGGGAACGGGAAACTGTGCCTTGGCTGATCATGACCTCTTTGAGGTCGCGTGGCAACCGAAGCTCTATCCGATCAGGGCTGTGGATGTGCGCGAACGACTTTCCGCCAACATGCAACTCGATTTCTTCATCTCCATGGTCCTTCATCTCCACGCCTGGGACGAGGAGCATCTCGCCCGCGATCATGTCCAGTAGGCTCATAGCTGGTAGTGTGATGCGAGGGACGCGACTTATTCCTTTCTAATCCACAGTTGGTTTAACAGGTCGAGTGGGGACTGTCATGCTTTCTTGGCAGGTTGATGTATCTCCTGAGTCGTGGCCAGCCGGTCTTGGCGTATCTGAGCCGTTCAGGGTTGTTCTTGACCCACTTGAGCATGTGAAAGAAGCTTCTCGCCCGCTTCTCATCTCGCTCGATAATGGGCTCGTAGCCTAGGTTCCTGATCTCGTCCAGGTAAGCTGTTTCCACGTTGTTCTGGGCGTCTCCAGTTATCACTGCGGTCTTGACTCTTGTCTTTCCGTATTTCTCGGCTAGATGTGGTCGTGTCTCGTCGAAGAGGAAGCTGCTGCATATCTCGATCTCTTCATTCTCTTCGAGTTTCATCTGGTATAGGAGATTCAGCGCGAGCTCGGTGGCTTTTTTCTGATACGTCTTTCTCGCAAAGCTCGGGCTCTGGAAGAAAGATACGGGAATCATATCGTAATGAAACTCCCCGGTCTCCTTTCGATGGGCACCGACGACGACTCCGTGGAGAAGATCGCCCACGCCAGCGTCGTCGATCTGGATTGTCAACTCTGTAGGACTTCTGCTTCGACTCGGAATTAAGCATGATTTGCCGAATTGGCTCTCTTGCGTCACGAGATGCCGTGCTCTTATCCCCTTCCCTCCTTTTTCTAGAGAAAATTTCCTGTCCGGCAGCGATAATGAGCGAGTCTCGCGATTCAGGGTGCAATCCAGGCTTTGAAGGCAGGGCAAAGAGTCGGGAGATCGTCAACCATTCCCGAACGATTCTAGGGCGAAATTCTGGGCATGTTCCAGACTCGAGATCAGGGCTGAAAATAGGCGACTCGCAAGGACTCGATCATGCCCATGTTTCACATCATCGGGGAAAGGAATCTTTATATCTCGATATCGGATATCCAATATCGGAAAAGCGATATCGAATGTTTCGTGGATTTGGAATGTTCAGAAAGCGGGGACTCAGACCATGGGTCCTCAACATCCTCAGAAGATCACCCAAGAACGGGGCTGAGATAATGGACGAGATTGAGAATATGAGTCAGGGATGGTGGAGACCCTCCCCAGGATCCGTCTACCCGATGCTTGAAGAAATGGTCCAGGACGGACTCATCAAGAAGAGGGAGGACGGCAGATACGAGCTGACAACCAAGGCGCAGCAGGAAGAGGAGTGGCCGTTCAGCCACCACTTCGCAGGCCCACGATCAATAGACGCGATGCTCAACGAGATCACCGGCTACATATCCTACTTCGAAGACCTGGCGAAAGCTGACCGGACAAAGCTCGAGTCGTACAAGGACAAGATAAGAACGATAACAGAACGACTCAACGCACTGGTCAAATAGCGACAATCCCTAGAACTGCTCTAGGGTCTTGAGCCCGGACCCGGTTGCTATGAGGATGACTTCTGCTGACCTATCGATCATCTTCTCCCCGTAGAGATGATGTAGTGCGGCGATTGTTGCCGCGCTGGAGGGCTCGAGGAGAAGACCCTCGTTCTTGAGTGCTTGACCCATGGATTTGCGGATCTCCTCGTCTGTGACCAACAGAGCTATGCCGTCTGATTCTCGGAGGCATCGAAGAATCCATTTTCCAGCCAAGGGCTTAGGTATTCTTAGACCGAAAGCGATTGTTTTGGGATCCTTCCATTCGTCGACATCATCTCTCTTGGAGTTGTAGGCTTTGACCACTGGCGCGCAACCGTCAGGCTGGACCGCGATGAAACGGGGTCTCTTGTTGACCCATCCGATTTTTTCCAGAGTAGAGAACATCTTCCACATCCCAACAAGACCGACTCCACCTCCAACAGGGTACACGACATAGTCGGGAACTCTCCAAGCCAGCTGTTCGCAAATCTCCAGGGCCATTGTTCCCTTACCGTCATGGCGGTAGGGTGTGACGAAAGTCGAGGCGTTGTAGCTCCCTTCCCTTTTCGCAAGAGCCTCCGCTCGACGTCCAGCATCCGCTATCGTACCGCCAACTAGGGTAACCGTGGCTCCGAGTTTTCGGGATAGTTCGACCTTCGCGGGATTGGATTGGTGGGGCAGAAACACTTGACAACCTAGATCCGCAATGTGCGAGTAGAGGCCGAAAGAACATCCTGCGTTTCCCTCAGAAGATAAGACGAGGCGCTTGACACCCAATGCAGATAGAACCGTGACTGCGAGAGAAGCGCCTCGGTCCTTGAACGTCCCGGTCGGGTTTTTCGTCTCATCCTTTACCCACACGTTTCCCTGGAATGAGTTCAGCTTTCTGAGGGGAGTATTCCCTTCCCCAGCTGTGACAATCTTGTCCTTCTCATCGACCGGCAGGAAGACCTTGTATCTCCACATAGACTGAGTATGGTCGAGGTCGTCCTTCGAGATCTCCTTGAGAATCTCTGGATTGATTATTGTATCCAGCAGACCACCACACTTCAAGCATTTCTGAAAAATCTCGCGATTCGGATAGACGGTCCGGCACTCCGTGCACTGTAGCCCCTGAAAGGCCCATTCTCGGCTCAAATAGACCTCGTGAAAGCTAGGGTGCGATACCCTCTTAAGAGGGGCTCTTGTATTGAAACTCGATAATATCGAATCTCGATAGTTCCCGTGAAAGAATGACAAGAGCGGTCAACGAACGGATGGTGAAGAGTTTCCTCGACCTCTTCGTGCTATCCCTCCTCGACAACGGCGGAAAGCATGGATACGAGATTATGCGAGAGCTGAAGGTCCAGACCGGCGCTCACATCGGCGCGGGCACGCTTTACCCGTTGCTATACGAGCTGGAAGAACGTCGACTGGTCGCGGGCGAATGGATGTCGCCAACACGGAGAAGCAGACGCGTGTACAGAATTACGGACCAAGGCGAACGGTATCGCGATCAATCTTTTCAGGGAATAGATAGACTGCTAAAAACGTCGACTTCGAATTCAAACCATTAATCAGATATTCTCTTCGACTGTTCTGCAAGTCTAGTGATCTCCGCAGGTTCACCGATTACGGCTTCGCAGAATCGGTCACCCTTCCCTTGACAGGAGACTTCGAGCGACTCGCACTTTCTGCCGAAAGTCTGTTCCATTGCACCTGTCAGAATCCCCCGGCCGAAATGACACACGGAAGTCTTCCCCTTTCGGTTCCGGACCGAGACGCCGTTTGTCCACCGTATCCTGGCAATCTTCTTCTCGAGATCAAAGTTGACGATGGAGACTTTCCCCCAGCCACCGAGAGTACCCAGACGATCCGCAACTTGTTCCAAGCCGCCAGGACGTTTGATATTGAAGCCAGATTTTTTCGCGATGCTCATGTATTGAGCCCCTCCTTGCTTCCCGATACTATACTGGAAACTGGTGGCAGTAATCGGTCCGAAGCTTTCGGTCAACTTGTCCTCAATCGAATGAATTAGGGCCACAGGAATGAAGAGAAACCTTTCGTCGAAAGCAGTGATTATTCCCTTCGCCTCATCGATGTGTAACGCTTGTAACACATTGGGCTGGCGGTCAGGCTTGTTGGCGGTGCCCAGAGGCGTCTCCCGTGATCGCAGATCTTGTACTGGTTAAAGGGTCTTGCGAAAAGGTCAGCTTTCAACTCTGATTGTTCTTGACGCAGATCAGGATCTTACGAATGTCGGTGCGTTGACAGAGTCTTCAGGTTCGGCTGAGGACTTGCTGGCAAAGGTGCTCCTGGTTTTGGCTTCTTTCTTTGCCTTACCACTAGAAACGCAGCTAAGACTACGACCGCCGCTGCCACTCCGAGGCCAATGAGCAAGGTTGTCACGAAGCCTGAGAGGAGAGATCCGATAGTCTGGGATACATTGACGGTGATGCTTGTGACAGCGGGAGCCGCGGTGTGCCATCCAGAGCTGTCGCTGTACTGCCAAGTGGCGATACTCGTGACATTGTGGTTGCCGATGAAGGCCTCCGTCGGAATGAGAACCGGGGTATCGGCCTCTTTGTTCATGCCGGCTGTCGGGTTGAACGGAAACCCTGAGGTAACTTGACGGGTTCCGTTAGACGAGAAATCTGAAGCGAACGAAACTCCAGTGACACGTATCGTCAAGAGGCCCGTGTTGGTGAAATTGCTGATTATCGAGACGACCCCGCCGGCAAATGGTATCCCACTATAACCCAGATCGTACTTCATGGTGAACGACAGACCCTACGTGCGAACCGTAGGCATGGTGAGAATTGGAAGAACAATCAGCGCGAGCAGTATCCCAGTTCTAAGTGTGAGGTTCCACTTAGGTGATTGAAGTGTGTTCAATGATTTTTCGAATTCCTAAGGGGAAGCATCCTGTTGTCCGGGTTTTTGTCCTTCGCTTCTTTGTTCCCGAGAGAAGGCGTTTCGAAGTCTGCTTAGTAACCTGCTTCGAAGACTGTCTTTGTGTCCGAGAAGTCTCTTCTCCCAGTCAACTCTGATGATGAGGTACGCTGTGGAGAGAACCAATGCTGCTGACACGATCGACGCGTAGACGTTCTCTCCAAGGAACTGGTCGACGATTTTCAA
>MNGO01000038.1 GCA_001918765.1 Crenarchaeota archaeon 13_1_40CM_3_52_10 | reverse complement strand
CTTGGAGTTGATGCCGTAAAAGGGAATGGGACGCTATTAGGAAGAGACATGGACAAAACAGAGCTGTTTAGCTTGGTTGGCAAGGGTCCTACGAGGATCGTAATTTCACCGATTGGTGGACAAGGCTTCCTATTCGGACGTGGAAACCAACAGATTAGCCCAGAAGTACTTCGCAGAGTAGGCGTCCAGAATATCACTATTGTCGCATCGAGAAGCAAGATCGAAAGACTACACCCCCGACGTCTCCTCACCGACTCAGGCGATGATGAGATAGATCGACAGCTTCGAGGTTACCTTCGGGTAATCACAGGATACAGGGAGGAAATGGTCGTCAAGGTAGAGTAGGCAACCTGTCCTCGCAACTGACTCCCCCTGTGCCCGCATATTGATGCCCAACAGTAACACTATGCTCTAAGTCGGAGAGACCCCTTAGGCTACCGACTGGTCATGCCTGCAACCCACAAAAAGGCCCAAGAGAAGAAAGGCAAATCCAAAGCGGCCACCAAACCTCGCAAATCTTCTCATCTCCACAAGACCTCTCACAAGACTGGTTCCGGTCTCAAGAGGAAGAAACCCGTCGCGAAAGACGACATAACTTACGTGTACGAATGTACTCGCCCCGGGTGCGGCTATAAGATCTGGAGGGACGACAAAGGTGAACCGGGACAGCTACGGAACGATCTAAAGTGTCCAAAGTGCCACCATGTAGAATTCCGGTGCCTAGGCAAAGGGGATCTACCTGAAAGCTTCCAGGTTACAATCGCAACAAACCCACTCGATTTCAATGCAGTCAAAGCATCTGAGATAGGATCTAACTAGAAAATCACACATTTATCAAGACATGTTTGACATGCCCCGGCTAAGTTCAAGTGGTAATTGTTGCTTGGTGCGGGGGGGTGGGATTTGCGCACCAGTTTACCGGTACATATAACGGATATTTCCCCCTCCCTTAGCATGCGGGTAGGCTACGCTGATAGAAGCCATCTTTGAAAAGAAGGTAAAGAATGACTGGCTCGCCGAGGGCCGCGATGGTCATGCCTTTCTCTGTCAGCGCGTATTGCACCCTTTCAATTTCTTTGAAAGAACCCGTGAGCTGACTCCCTTCAAGGACTTACGGAGTCCTTCGAAACCTATCGGTTTGAGGGTGGACAGAACGGTGAGTATTTCGATAGACCATTTGCTGAAGATTGTCCTGACGATCATCAGGTTAAGCTCGGTAGACTCGGACGAGTTGCGCGGGAAGAAGGGTCTGGCAACAGCGATGGTCTCTTTCGACCAGGCGGCAATCGCCTCCCTAAGTTCCCCGAATCGCTCGTCTAAAATGTCCTGGAGCTCATGCTGCACGCCACCATCTTTTGAGCCTCTCCCTGGCTCTGTGGAGTGACCTCTGGTAAACAGGCATCTTGTCAGGGTGGAAGCGAAAAACCGATACTCTTCGACTCGCTAATATGCAACGTAGAATTTTTTCCGGACGAAAAGTAGTCGAGCTTTAATAATCGCGTGGGTCGAAAAACCTGCAATAGTTACGCCCTAACAGGAAAGATACTTCCTAGGTTCTAGGGGCATACACTGTTGTTCCAGTAACCAACTTACCGAAAAGTCAACAGAATTTATTCCCATCATTTGCCGTCAAGGAGGCTTTGGGAAAAACGTTGAAGGAAACACAGCGATTGAAAATCGATACCTCAAAGACAGCTTTTGCAATTCTAACGGTTTCAATGATGGGACTCTTAGCGGCATCTTCCGTGCTCCCAGCCCTCGCTGATAGCACTACGACTTTTAGTGGAAGAGCGTTCGCAGTATCCGTCACTACACCATTAACCGGAACCGTGACGCTTGCCGACACAGGACAATTACCACCACAAGGCGGAGAAATAGACGCAACAGTGCTGTCAGTACAGACGCAACAAGCCCAAGCAGAGGTGCTGCTCTCGGTCACAATGGGATTTGACCAACATGCGGAAAGCAGAGCTGCTGTAGCCGATGTAACCCTGCTCCCAGGAACCCCGAACCAAATCACAGCAGACTTTCTCCAGGCTCACTCACGAGCCACATGCGCAGGCGTATCTGGTGACAGCGAGGTCGTTAGCCTGAAACTGGCCGGCCAACAGATCATAGTATCTGGCCAGCCTAACCAGACCGTCAGTGTACCCGGAGTACTAACCCTTGTCATTAACGAACAGACAATGTCGTCGACCGGTGGAACACAGTCAATAACCGTAAACGCCCTTGACCTCACCCTGCCAAATGGCATTGAAGTCATTGTGTCAAGCGCCCACAGCGACATCACTTGCGGCACCCTGCCGCCACCGAATGTGACAAAGGACTTCATGACAGGTGGAGGTTTCATCATGGTCAACGGTGCACATGCCAACTTTGGGTTCGTAGCGGGCCTCAAACCTGGCCAGACCACTGTGAGCGGACAGCTAAATTACATTGACCACTCCTCTGGCAACCATGTAAAGTCGACTAGCATGACAGCCTACTCTGGCTCAGGAGATTGCCGGACCTTCTCTGGAACTGTAGACGGACAATCGGTCAGCTTCACTGTGAACGGTTGCGACAACGCTGAACCTGGAAGAGGCGCAGACACCTTCATGATACGGCTGTCAAACGGCTACGGCGCATCTGGAGCCCTCGCGGGCGGAAACATACAACTGCACACCTAGAAAATCCTCACCGACAATAACCCCCTTCCTTTTTTTGGGGATACTCATCTGATGGCTGCGGTTCAAGTTTGGGAATGGGATTTGCGCACGAGTTTACTGGTAAACACAAGCGATCCCAACAACGTTCTAGCGTTGCGATGTTTTGAATTGTGGGTTCAAACCTTCTTCAAGATTATCACAAATTACCGATACGGGAAACGCATCGGAGGGGCTCCGGATCTGAGTCGTCCCGCCCACTCATCGCTCTAAGGAACATGATCTGAAATGATACTCCCAAGCAGGAGCCGAAAGATCAACTTTTCGTTGGTGTGGGGGTGGGATTTCCGCACCAGTTTACCAGTACAAATTAGCAAATTTCTTCCGGCTCTCTTTTCAAAGCAGACTCAAACGCGTGGACCGAGCGGACTTTGTATCCACGACCCAGGAATGATAACTAGTAGGTTCAAGGATTAGGCTACAAAAGGGGGGGGTTCTCGGATTGACCAGCCTGTTCTACTGTAGTATAAACAGTGTGAAGCCGCTGATCTTTTCGTTGAAGTTGATCCCTGCTCCCAGCACAGTCAGCTCTATTCCTTCATGCCAGCCGCCGGGCGGATTCCCGAGTTCACAGCCCACTTTCAGGACAGCGTTGAAGACTGGCGTATCGTGAACCTTCAATGTCACCTGTATGAGTGCAAGCCCGCCTTGAAAGTTCGATGGTAATCCTTGGACAGATCCGCTTCCGAATGAGTGGAACGCGAGCAGCTGCGTCGCCTGCCAGGTGCCCGATGCTCGTATGGTCCCGTCGGCCATCTTATGGACGAACGTGCCGCCGCCTGTCGCCGTCATTGAGCGAATGTCGAAGGTGCCCATTCCCGCGACCGCCACCATGTCACCATTCGGCGCGCTTGATACATCAGGGCAGGCATTCGGGGCAAGGCTGCAGAGAGGGTCTACACCTAACAGGTACTGGTAGGTCTTGTGGCCACTATCAGCGAAAGCTGGGGAGGGCAGAACCGTCAACAAGAGAGCGGATAGCAATAGAAGAACGCTCTTGGTTGTTCTCATCTTCCAACCTTCGGACGTTACCTCAAATCGGTCTTAAGCTATTGCCCAAATCAGGTATCCTAGTAAATCTGCGTATTTCCAAAGGTGACCTAGGATTGAGCTTATTGTGTACGGTCATGTTACGTCTTGACGTCTTTCAAGAGTTCAACCGTTTCATTCTGAACGAGAAAGAAACTGAACTGCACTTCGGGCAAGCATGCTCACCCCCAAAACATCTCGCCTAGTATCCTACCCACACTTCCAAATGCTCATTGTTGAAGACGTGTGGAGTTGATCGCAGACAGAGTTTTGCAAGATCGAATAAGGTTTCTACAAGTTCCTGTTGAAATTAAAGTGGTGCGGGGGGTGGGATTCGAACCCACGAAGGCCTACGCCACAGGATATCTCCTGAAGCCGGATCTTAAGTCAAGCACCACTCCTATCTGAGTGGTCCTGCCCCTTTGACCTGAATCCCGCCCTACAGGACAGGATCCCATAGAGGTCTCGGGAACCCCCGCTGGTATCTCAATCGGCCTCAATCCATTCTTAAAGCCAATCCAAATATGATGCCTAGAAGAGTATGATTCGGAACCTCCCACCGACACCTCTCGTTCTTCAGTCTGAGGTACAATCTCTACAAATTCCAGCAGGTGTCAGCATCCTTCTTGCGGAAGGGTCTGGCGGAAAGGATGTCTCCCAGCAGGACCGTTCAGAAATCTGTCACGCCAGATTCTGTCAAAGCACTCATGCTCATCGAAGCAATCGTTATCGCCCTCTTCTCGTTCTGGCTAGCTAACGAGTACGCCTACAACGTATACTTCCGGATATACGTGAACAGCATCTTTGTCGAACACTTCACAACCTACACAATCGCTCTAGGCCTGGGAATAGGCCTAGCTGGGACAGCTGTAGCGGCGACTCTCTACAAGAACCTACGAGATGCAAAAATGAAACTGGAATCAATTGCTCCTAAGATCAGAGGTTCTGTCGAGAAAATCCTAGCGAGTGTTCCCACAATGGAAGCGCAGACAGTCCTTCCCCCGGTAAGCTCTGTTCCGACCGACCAGCCTGCGCCGGAAGCCGCTTCAATCACCGTCTTCCCCGTTCCCTCTGTCTCTACTCCGCAGCCGACGGAAGAAAAGAAATAATTTCCCTTAGGGTTTCTCGCCCAATTCTTCGGCGAACTCTGTCAATAGTTCTTTTTGCCTGCGTGAGAGGTCGCGCGGGATCTCAACATCAACTCTTACGAGCTCATCTCCTCGCCCCCACCCTCCCAGCCTTGGGAAGCCCTTGCCTTCCAAGCGAAACACTGTTCCCGGCCTAGTCCCGGGTGGAATCTTTAGCTGTGCCTTACCATCAATAGATGACACTTGAAGCTCGCCGCCAAGGGCGGCTTTCGGAAAACTGACCTTGGTCTCGTAGAGAATATTGTCTCCATCGCGTTTGAACTCGGCGTGAGGCTTCAACCTTATCCGAACATAGAGATCTCCACTGCGCCCGCCCTGGGCAGCGTTCCCTTCCCCCTTGATTCGCAGGCTCTGGCCTTCGTCAGCCCCCGGAGGAATCTTCACCTGCAGCTTCGTTCTGGTTCGTGCAAGCCCACTCCCACCACAGTTCTTGCAAGGTTTCTCGATGATGCTTCCTTCCCCTCTACACTTGGGGCAGGTGGTTATCTGAACGAGCTGGGCGAAGCCGGCTCGACGCACTGTTTGGACCTGACCTCGGCCATGACAGGTGCTACAAGTCTTCCTGGAACTTCCAGGCTGCGCACCGGACCCGTTGCACTCCTTGCACTCTGCAAGGCGTGGAACTTCTATCTCTCTCGTCGCCCCGTGGGCGACCTCGTCGAAGCTAATCTGTAGGTCATGGAGCAAGTCTTCGCCTCTGACCGGGCCACTTGGGCTTCCAAAGTTCTCGAAGCCCCCGAATCCGCCAAGGATTCGTTCAACGAAGCTGCTGAAGCCCCCGCCGAATGTGCCGAATCCCATGTCTCGGAATATGGAGTCGAAGTCCGCTCCTCGGAAAATGTCTTCAGTGTTGTATTTCTGGTAGATTCCTTCTCTTCCGAATTGGTCGTATTGTTTTCTCTTCTCGTCGTCGGACAGTATCGCGTAGGCCTCGGAGATTTCCTTGAACTTCTCAGTGGCGTCTGCGGCCTTGTTCCTGTCCGGGTGATATTGTAGGGCGAGTTTGCGGTAGGAGCCCTTTATGTCATCCTTGGACGCGTTTCGAGTGACCCCGAGCACGTCGTAATAGTCTCGTTTCTCCATCCTTTCCGATTCATCTCGCTCTACCGAGAGCCTTCGTCCTTTACCTCTCTGAACTCCGCATCTACGACATTATCATCCTTAGACGGGTTGGGTCCGGGTGCCGCCGTTTGCTGGGTTGGTTCTTCGGATTTCTGAGCTGTCACTTTCTGGTAGATCTCGGTGCCTATCTTCTGAAGAATTCGTGAGAGCTCGTCACTCGCCGATTTTATCTTCTCAGCTTCCTTTCCTGATAGAGCCCCTCTCAAAACCCCGGCCGCCTTGTCGATGGTCTCAACCTGTTCCTTCGTGATCTTATCCTTCAACTCGTCTTTTGTCTTGTCAGCAGTGTAGAGCATACTTTCCGCAGTGTTCCTCAGTTCCACCTCTTCTTTCCGTTTCTTATCCTGATCAGCGAACTCCTCGGCTTCGTGCACCATTTTCTCCTTTTGATCCTTCGAAAGCTTTGTCGAAGCAGCAATCGTGATCTTGTTCTCCTTCGACGTCGCTAGGTCTTTCGCAGATACGTTCAGGATACCATTAGCATCGATGTCGAAGGTCACTTCGATTTGGGGAATGCCTCTCGGTGCTGGCGGGATTCCAGTTAGGTTGAACATCCCTAGGGATATGTTGTCCGAGGCCATGGCACGCTCTCCTTGGAGTACGTGAATCGTGACCGTGGTTTGCGAGTCGGCTGCGGTCGAGAATATCTGGCTACGTTTTGTCGGAATCGTGGTGTTTCTCTCCATAATCTTTGTAGCGACGCCTCCCAAGGTTTCTACGCCTAGTGATAGCGGTGTGACGTCCAGCAGGAGGATGTCCTTGACCTCTCCGGCGAGAACTGCGCCTTGAATGGCCGCTCCGACAGCAACGCATTCCATTGGGTCAACGCCACGCTCTGCTTGTTTGCCGATTATGTCTTCGACGAATTTTCGGACGAGTGGCATGCGGGTCTGGCCGCCGATGAGTATGATTCTATTCACGTCCTTCGGGGTAAGTTTCGCGTCATCGAGGGTTCTCTTGATCGGTGTCTCAACTTTCCGGACTATGGGATTGGCGAGCTCTTCCAGCTTGGCCCTAGTCAGGGTTGTGTGGAGATGTTTGGGCTGGGATGAGTCTGCTGAGATGAACGGCAGATCTACATCAGTTGTGAGCAGGGTGGAAAGTTCGATCTTTGCCTTTTCGGCGGCTTCCTTGAGCCGGGTCATGGCCGTGCGATCGTTTCGGAGGCTTATGCCTGTCTGGCGCTGGAACTCGGTCAGTAAGTACTCGACGATCGCGTTATCAATGTCGGTCCCACCTGTCTGCGTGTCTCCACTGGTCGCTAGAACTTGGAAGACTCCGCCGCCGAACTCCATCAGGGTTACATCGTGTGTTCCGCCTCCGAAGCTGAACACCATGATTTTCATCTCCTTGTCGGCCTTGTCCAGGCCGTAGGCGAGACACGCGGCGGTGGGTTCGTTGATTATTCTGGCGACCTCGAAGCCGGCGATCTCTCCGGCGTCCTTGGTTGCTTGTCGTTGATTATCGTTGAAGTGGGCCGGGACGGTGATGACTGCTTTCTTTGTAGGTCGTCCCAAGAACGTCTCGGCGTCCTGTCTTATTTTCTGAAGTATGAATGCCGAGAGCTGTTGTGGGGTATAGTCCTTCCCGGCGATGTGGACCTTGTAATCCGTGCCCATCTTCCGCTTGATCTCGATGATCGTCCCGTCAGGATTCGTCGCGGCCTGCCTCTTAGCAGGCTCACCGACTATCAACTGGCCATCCTTGGTGAAGGCGATGACAGATGGGAACATCTTCCCGGCCGCAGTCTGTCCCTCAGCGCTCGGAATAACGACCGGGCGTCCAGCTTCCATTATCGCGGCCGCCGAATTCGTTGTCCCCAAGTCTATTCCTATGATCTTCTCTGTCTCAGGCTTGCTCATTGTCCTCTCTCTCCTCTAGATCACGCTTCTCGGATTTAGACTCACGCCCAACGGAGTTCTCCGCTACCTTGACGATACTAGGCCGGAGGACCTTTCCCCTCAGGGTGTATCCTTGCCGGACCTCTTCCACGATAGTTCCCTCCTCTTCGTCCGACTCGACTCGCAGTGCAGCCTCGTGGAGGTCAGGGTTGAACTTTGATCCGATGCTCCGAATCTTCTCAACTCCCTCTCTTGAGAGAAGGGTCTGTAGCCGTTTGTGGACCATTCCTACGCCTTCGGTTATTGTCGGGTTTTCCTTGCTCTCCCCCGCCTCTCTGAGGGCTAGCTCAAGCTCGTCGTTCACTATTATGAGGTCGGACAGTAGTCGTTGGTTTCCGAACTGTCTGTTGTCGGACATCTCCTTCTCCACTCTCTTCCGATAGTTCTCGAAATCTGCCTGGAGATACTGCAGACGTCGTAGATAGTCGGCAGATTTCGCCTTCTCTTTCTCCAACTCTTCGATAGCCTCTTTCAACCTCTTTTCGACGTCTTCTTCTTTCGAGGGTTCCTTGGAGGATGGTTGAGCCTCCACGGTTTCGGTTACAAGATGTCTCTTTTTTTCACCCATCACAATCACTCCTTCCTGCCCTCGCCAAATTCCATAATGCTAAGCTACAATCGACTTGGAGCGTCTGGGAAAAATTAAACCTTCTGACACAGCGACTACAGATACCGAGCAATAAGTGCGAACTGCCGCCTACGGGGCCCATTTTTTGGAGATTCCATGAAATGATGGGATGTGTTTCTCCTAGGATGCTGGTTTGGTTACGCTTGGTTGATAGCTCGCATTGGGAATGGTAGATTCCATTCGGAGGATCAAGTATGGGTCTATTGAGTCATCTAACACATCCGAAGGGTAAGATTTGGATCGCTCTCGATAAGGCGACTTTCCAGGAAGGAGAGCCGGTTGTCGGCAAGGTAAACATCCAAGCGGAAGAGTACATTCAGTCCAAAGGAGTGAAAGTGGAAGCACGGGTCGTTGAAAGCTGGAATGAGATGGTCTGGGTCACTCTCCCTAACAACCAGCGGATCCAAGAGAACCAGCGTCGAACCAATAACCTCTATCAGCGTGATGTTCAAGTCGCGGGGCCCACTGATTTTGGAAAAGGCCCGGCTCAAACATTCCCCTTCAGCGTCGGTATCCCTCCTTGCCGACCGACACGGGGCGGGTCCTCTGTCCAGAACCTGTTGAAGGCTGTCTTGGAGAGTCACGGCAGACCTGACCTGACTAATGAGACTCAAATTGCATTCGTCCCGGCAGGAACCTATGGTTCGCCGATGAACGTTGGATATGGACCGGGACCTATGCCCACAGGCTACGGACCAAACCCTGGTTATCTGCCAAATCCGGGTTATGGAATGCCGCCATACCAGGGCTATGGGCAGCCGGGCTACGGAATTCCACCGCCTCAGCAACAGCAAGCTCCATCTGTTAAAGTCCGCTGCAAGTATTGCACCGGACTCATGGATTCGAACGCGGTAAACTGTCCAACCTGCGGCGCACACCAGTAATCCCGTCTATCGTTCTACGTCGAGGACGATACTAGCAGGACACCGGCGACTATCAACACAGCGCCTGTTCCCGAGACGATGTTGAACGGATCATTGAATATTACCACCGATAGCGCGACGGCTACGATGACTTCTATTGGGAGAATGACAGAGGAAATGGTCGGGGATACTGTTTCTAGTCCTTTCATGAGGAAATAGTAAGCTCCTAGTGTCGCGACCACGGCAAGGAATGCAACATAGAAGACCGCGTCCCAGCTAAAGTTGATGGAAATACCTTGATCCAAGGGAATTGCGAGGATCAGAAGGGCGCTTGTGATCAGAATCATGCCTCCAGTGACCGCTCGTCCGCCTTTCTGGACAACGAGGTCCTTCGAATAGATGAAGACCAATGCTATGGTAACCGCGGTCGCTAGTATCAGCACGTCGCCTAGAAACTGGGCCTGACCCAAGCTCACAGCTTGACCTCGGGTTACCACCAGGCTCGCTCCAAGAAATCCTGACAATACTCCAAGACCCTTTTTCACGGCCATCTTCTCGCTTCTACGGGCCCAGGATAGAACTGGAATCATCAGCGCCGCCGTGCTAATTATCAGAGCAGCATCAGAGGAAGTTGTGAACCTCTGCCCCTGGAACTGCAGGACGTATCCGAAAGCGTTAACGAATCCGACAATCCAGATGGGTCTCGCTCGCAAAAGGGTCCAGTCAACCCATCCCTTTCGACGAAGAAGCAACAAGACCAGAACAGAAGCTAGCGAGAATCGAAGAGCGACGAATAGGTTTGCAGGAAGAAGGGCCAGTCCGAGCTTGATTACAGGGACGCTAGTACCGAATAGTATCCCGGAAAATACTGTGGCAAGGATTCCAGTTCTGGGAGCCGACTTCTTCAGCCTCTCGAATGGGCGCGATCTTCGGCGCTGGTTTTAGAGGTATAGGACCGTGTCAAAGGGACGAGCGAGCTGAGATTCAGCTAGGCTTATCTTCAGGTGGGACCCTAATTCATACCTCGATATGAGCACTGCGAGTCTCTTGGAGAGGGAGCAGGTCGAGTGCGCGTACTGTAAGGATTCCAAACCAGCTTCAGAGACGACCTGGTTCATGGCTGAGCCAGGCGAAAAATCCGTACGGTTATGCGACTTCTGCTACGAGGAAGCAAGGAAACAGCTTCGCCTCCTCAGGATTGTCCGAAACCGCGGGGACTACCCCGTAGAAGCAGCATCCTAGCGAAAGAACAACCTCCTTGATACACGAACTAGTACGCTTCTGGGAGCGTAGCCCATAGTCGCGAGCTACAATTAGTCCTCCACAAAGGGTTATTGCCCGTTCAAATCCCCAGGGCTTGATAGCCCCAAATTTGTCATCAAACGATAGAGTCGTCGTTCTAGGCTGTGGAATGGGAGGCCTTGCAGTGTCAAGTCTCCTGGCAGAGAGCGCTCCCAAAGCGTCAATTACGATCGTGGAGCAAAAGAAAATCTTCGAGTTCCCACCCTCCTTCCCCTTATTGGCGATGGGTCGCCGTGAACCCGGAAAAGTTCGACGTGCCCTCTTGGCCCCGAAGAAACGGAAAGTCCGCTTGGTGACAGATAGAATCAATTCGATTAAGACTTCCTCAAAGACGGTTAAGACCGGATCAGAAGAGTTGCATTATGATCACCTAGTCATTTCGATGGGCGTCGACTACTCGCCCTGGGACATCCCAGGCATGGAAAGATTCGCTCACCAATTCTACGATTTTGATTCGGCAATGAAGCTGCGCGACGCCTTGAAAAATGTTGAAAGCGGAAGGTTGGTAATTGGAATATCTCGCTTGCCTATCAAGTGTCCGGTCGCGCCTTATGGTCTAGCACTGCTATTGCAGGATCATTTCGCTAGAGCGAAGAAGAATGTTACAATCGAGTTTTTCACCCCAGAGCCTCATCCCGCTCCAGCTGCCGGTCCTGTGATCGGCAAACAGGTGGAGAGGCTTCTAGCAGCGAAGGGAATAGTGTATCGCCCGAAAGTCAAGCTTTCAAAAGTGGAAAAGGACAAGGTGGTGTTTGAGGGAAAGACGGAGCTCCCATATGATCTGCTGATTGTTGTTCCACCTCACAGGTGCCCGAGCTCGGTTGTTGAGGCGGGGTTAACGGATTCGTCCGGCTGGGTCCCCGTGAGTCCGCAAACCTTGGCCACTAGGTTTGAGAAGGTGTATGCAATTGGGGATGTAACCGCGATCGAGACTCCACATGCGCATGTTCCGTTTCTGCCAAAGTCAGGATCATTCGCACTTGGCCAGGCTGAGGTTGTCGCGAACAATATTGCAATGTCGATCACGGGGAAAGGGGAACGAAAGATCTGGGACGGAACTGGGTCATGTTTTCTCGAAGTGAACAGGGGAGAAAGCGCTATGCTTCGGGGCGAATTTCTCTCGAACCCTCCGAGACTGGAATTTCACCCACCGCGTCGAAAATGGCAGATTGAGAAGACGAAACTGGAAGAATACTGGATGAAACACCGATTCTAGGAACCCAGCTCGTCGGGAAAACCTACCGAATAGCCCAGAATGAACCCTGTTTTGCGATCTGGGAGGTCACTTCAAGATCACCCATAGATTCACTGGGCTAATCGAGTTTTTCGCCAAGCCATTCCAGCCAGGATTGCGCCCTGTTCGCCCGGACTCGCCCATTATTACCACCGGACAGCAGGTGTTCTAGAAAATAGGGGGTCTTAGCGACCGAGCCTCGCGTCGCATGAGAGGGAGAAACGGAGGAGACCGAATGTAATACCTTGGAACTAGAAACTTGTTCGCAGCTCGCTCTCGATTGTGAAGTCGATCCTAGATACTGGTGGAAACGTGTTCTTGTTCTTAGCCGGAGAGCGTGTCTCCAGGTTCGGTTTCAGACGAGGTCTTCACCGCTTTCCGCCACTCTCTCGCCTTGTCTCCGAGTCTGTGAAGTAACTTGTCCTCTTCGCGTGTGAGAAGTTCGCCTCTACTTATCTTACTTCGAAGCGAGGATATTGTCATCTCGTCTTCCTCTATTGGATACCCTGACTCTTCGATAGAGCGCAGAAGCAGCCTGGCCGGATTCTCTCCCGCCCCTACAACCTGTCTCTCTACTTTTTCGCTCTCAACGCTCACCCTGCTCGGCCCAGTTGAGACTGGTTTGAAGGCGCGAATATCAGTGATCGCGCCTGTGCGTTCTGAGGAGTTCTTGAGAGACGGCGTTACCTTCATCCCAATTGATACTTGATCGGGATCCACGTCAAGAAAGTGGACTATCCCTCCCTTGACTCCTTCGAATTTCACAAGGCCGACCGTCATCGGCGAATCAGTTTCAGTACCTGATCTGTCCTGGTTGACCGAGGTGAAGCTGTAGATGTAGCCCGGCTTGTCCATTGGGAACTGGTCTTTCATTTCGATGAAGCAACTGGGACAGTACATTCTAGCTGGAATGTATGTGCTCTTGCATTTGGAACATTTCGAGACCAGGAAGCGGCCATTGTCTCGGAGTTCACGTCGGAATTCTTCACCTGCAACTCCTGCGGTGTAGTGATATTCCAGAGGTATGCTATCCGTCCAGCGGCGAGCCTGGCCCGGTTGAACAAGTTTCTCTAAGATTGGCATGTTCTACTCCTCTCCCACCGGTTTGAAGTAACGGATGTCGGTGATTGCGCCTTGCCGCTCGCTTGATGATTTCCATACGGCCTTGACCTTCATTCCTACCTTGATCTTTGAGGGTTCAATTTCTCCGAGGTTGTGGAGGATTCCCATTCCGGGAGTCGCGCCGTCGAGATCTACTACGGCGACGAGTATCGGTGTTTTCAATCGTCTAGCGTCGGTGCCCACATGCGAAATCGAGTAGGTATTGACGGTCCCTGTGTCCTTGATGTGGACCCATTCGTCGGTGGGCCTGAAACATTTCTCGCAATACATCCTAGGCGGCACAAGAATGCGTTCGCAATTCATACATTTTCTCGCGATGATCCTTCCTTCTTTCAGGTCGGCTAGGAAGCGGCTGATTGCGACCCCTGCGGCCCAGCTGTACTTCGGCTCAAACTTGTAGACAACATCAAGGTATTTTCCATCCTTCACGTCCTCAGGGGTAATTTCGTGGCCCGGATAGCTTGTGATCTTCTGGGACAATTTCATCCTCCTCCTTTAGGACCTCATTACCGCGACCGTTCCGACCTGCATCAAGTCTCCCCAGGCCTGGGCGAGACCTGTTCGAGCGTCCTTCTTCACTTGTCTCTTACCTGCTTCTCCGCGAAGCTGCCAGAAGACCTCGCATATCTTCATCATACCAGCCGCCGCGATCGGGTTACCAACGCCCAGCAACCCGCCTGAGGGACAGACTGGCAGATCACCGTCCCGCTGGGTTACACCGTCGACAGCCATCTTGGCCGCTTCTCCCTTTCCAGCTAACTGTAGTCCTTCCATGTGGTGAAGTTCCTTGTAGTCGAACGGGTCGTAGACTTCTGCGATATCGATCTCTTTTCTCGGCTTCTTGATCCCTGCCATCTTGTAGGCCATCCATGCAGCCTTCTCAACATACTCTGGATAGGCTAAGTCACGGTTCGTCCAGTGTGTACTATCAAGGGTCCACCCCACACCGTCCAGCCACACAGGCTGGTCTGTCAGTGTCTTCGCAACCTTCTCGGAGGCAAGAACTACAGCCGCAGCCCCGTCACTAGGGGGACTCACGTCCAATCTCTTGACGGGCCAGCAGATGGGCTCGGAATTCATGACGTCGTCGACAGTTATTTTGGCGCCTAGTTGTGCGCATGGATGATCGACTGCGTTTCCCTTATTCTTCACTGAGACGGTTGCGATCTCTTCCTCCTTGATTCCGTACTTGTGCATGTATCGCCTCATCTCCAGAGAGAAAATCCACAACAAGGTTGTGCCGAGCGGCCGCTCCAAGATCTGATCGAATATGCTCCAGAAAGCATACTGAGGATGAGGGTGCAAAGGTGACATTTTCTCTTCTGCAACGCAGAGACAAGTATCGTACATTCCCGAGGCAACGTTCCACCATCCGCCGATAGGCGTGAAGACTCCGGTTCCACCGCCCACGTAGACGCGCTGGTTGGGCTTGCCTATCCCACCCATCCCGTCTAGCAGGTATTCACCCTTCATGTGCATGCCATCGAAGGCGTCAGGTGCCGATCCAGATACCACGGACTGGATGTCTCTCAGTTCGAGGCCTGCAGAGTCGAGGGCCATTCTTGTTGCTTCGAAGGAGAGTTCTTTCGGGCTTTCCAGCATTCGGCGTCGGAATAGTGTCATACCCGCTCCAATGATCGCGACTCGATTTTTCATCTCCAGGTTCCTCCTAGTTCCCCAGTACCGCTACTGCACCGGTCGCAGTCGGTATTCCTCTCCAGCTCTGAACGACAGCTTTCTTTGCTCCTGGAATCTGAAGGCGTCCCGCTTGTCCTCTGAGTTGTAGAACTGCTTCGAGTACTCTGTGCAGACCAGTCGCCTCTAACATGTGTCCAACACCAAGGGACCCGCCTGAAGCGTTCACAGGCAATCGCCCATCTCTGTCGAAGCTGCCTGACTCGACCATTTTGCCTGCCTTGCCCTTCGCAGCAAGTTTGAGGGCTTCGAGGCTCTGAAGTTCCTTGTAGGAATAAGTATCATCCACTTCTGCGAGGTCAAAGTAGGTCGCCGGGTTTCGTACGCCCGCCATCTTGTAAGCGCGAGCGGCCGATTGTTCCGCATAAGCGGCCCTGGCCATGTCTCGATCCTCTATTAGTGGAGTGTCAGAACTCCACCCGATACCGTTTATCCAGACAGTATGGTTGCCCAGCTTCTTGGCCTTCTGGGCTGATGCGAGAACGAAGACAATACTTCCGTCGATAGTCTTACTTGATTCCAATTCGGTGAGCGGTGAAGCTGCAACTTTCGAGTTGAGCACCGCCTCCTTGTCCAGATTCGCTCCGTGAACTCCGCGAGGGTTCAGCAGCGCGTTCTTCTTGTTCTTGACCGCAACCTGCGCACAAAATTCTCTCCTTGTCGCAGTCTCTTTCAGGTACCTCGCCATTTCCAGCCCTGCCACAAACCTAGGGTCCGCGTTAACATGATGAGTATAGATCGGGTCTAGGGCAAAGCTTGAGATCTCATCCGGGTTTAGAACGTCCGAGATCTTACTGTGAGACTCAACAACTGCTACGTCTGCTATTCCGGACATGATATGCATACACGCCGTTGCTAGCCCGACAATTCCATCGGATGAAATGGTGCACAATGGTCTGAGGACGGCACCCAGCTGGTCAGGCATGTACTCGTCAGTTATGCTGATTCCTTCCCAGAAATCCTCAGTGCAGCAGATGAAGCTCTGAACATCTTTTCGAGGGTCTATTCCAGCGTCCTCGTAGGCGCGACTTGCGGCTTCAAACATCAGCTCTCGAGTTGAGAGACCAGGGGTCATAGAGTCGAAGCCCGAATGTCCTACGCCCACTATTCCGATTCGTAGCGGCAAGACGCTATCGGGAGCGACGGCGTGAGCGTGTTTACTATAAGACTTCCGCGAACAAAATGCTCACTGCGGTGGTGGAGCCGAGGCCGATGATGAAGCAGGCAACGGCTGTGAAGGAGGAGGCTGTGGAGACCGGGCCCTAGGAGTTCCACATGTTGTGCAGAAGTATTCTGCTGGACCCAGAGGCTTACCGCACGCTCCGCAATACGCCGCGGGGATTGCAATTGGATACGGCGATGTAACTGGCATAGCGGCTCGGCGAGCCTGTTCTCTCCTCAATGCCACAATTACAACTGCGATGGCGACGGCGATGGGTGGCATGATAACGGTGAGAAGCTCTGCGATGCTGAAGACAGGGATTGAGATGTTGGCTGGTCCTAGCACACTCGTCCTGAAGACGGATTGCACTCCATACGGTACTATGACACGCAGGCTGTAGTTGCCTGGAGGCAATTGTGCGAGAGTTGCATTTCCTTCAGAGTCCGTTCTTACCGTCTGATTAGTCGAGTCAGGAAGGAATGTGAGAACAGTCGCTCCGGTAACGGGCAGAGAGTAGAATCGACCAACTACACGAACAGGAATTGAGAAAACATTTCCCTGGATCGTCTGGCTTGATACCGAACTAGAAACCAAGGTATTGTTTACAACGTTGACACCGTGCCAGTACGCATAGTTAATTTTGAAAGTGCTGAATTGAGGGATATTTTGGGACCCGTAGCTGGTATAGTACAGTACGCTGCCGTTGTTCAGGTCCAGGAGTGAAATCCAATCAGGGGTGAACGGATTTCCACTGTGATCGATGAAATTGAAAGTGAGCTGAGTGGGAGACGAAACTGACGTTGGCCAGAGTGTGGTCGCAGAGGCCGGCTGGCGAATATTGCTTCCCGCGAGGAAATCATCTCTGTGTCCTTCAACTTCCCAGACGCCGTACAAGTTAGGCAAGCCTGTCTGGCTACTATAACCGTAACAACAATGGCTTACCCCCGTTGGCATTTGGTGCCACGGACCGGCCTGATGTATTTCCAGATCCTTGAACTCGGCAGGGCCAATTATGTCCTTGTTGTCTGCGGCTTGGGCTACTTCTGCGATTCCTGCTGGAGCTTGGTTGCCTGAACTAGTTGCGCTGGCTCCAAGGTAGTTCTTGTCCCCAGGTGGCGGTGATTTTCCGAGAAGATTGCCATCCATGTAGAAAGACCAGACGCCGTTGCCGGTGTGGACCATTGAGTATGTGTGCCATGATCCAATGGGCCCGGCTGACCCTTCAGGGCCAATTATGGGTGGACAGTCACAGTTTGGGGTGTAGAAGGTTTCGAAGAACCAGGCGCAACAGTAGGTTTGGCCGGTCGTGCTCAATCCGTTGAGATATCCTACTTGGACGAAACCGCCTGTTGAGAGTAGAGTGCCTACCCAGTAAGAATGCGCATCATTTCGAACCTGGTCATACACCGTTCTGATCGTAATGTTTGCGCCATCAACATTGTAACTGCTGCTGTCGCCAATAGCTCCGATCTGGAACCAGTAATAGCCTCCAAGAGCATAGGTGGCTTGGAGAGGTCCTTGTCTAATTGGCTGTGGGACGAGGCCCAGGTTGGAACTAGTTGCAAGTGAGTTATGCCCGAGAGCGATGAAAGACTGGAGACCTGCCACGATGCTGAGGATGACTAGGGCAATCCTAAGGGTCCGTGTCCTCATCGCTTAGATCCTTCATTGGTAGTGATAGAAGCGTTCCAATTTTAGGAGTATGGAACTCTCCTCCGTGGCTCAATCAAGAATTCGTTCTTGGCTAAGGTATAAACCGGAGCTTCCAAAAAAGGAGTTTCCTAGAGGCTAATCGCATGGGTTTCTTCGGGAACGAGCAGAAAGAACTCATCCAGATGATATACGGATCCAGCTCTGAAGACCATCTTCTCCTCCTTGACTCTCTCGGAGATTTCATCGAGAAAGAGATCGCGCCCACCGCCCGAGAGATCGACGTTAATGCGCAATTTCCGCGCGAGAACATTACCAAGATGTTCGAGCAGGGTTTCACAAGCATGGGTTTTCCCAAGGAGTACGGCGGCCTTGAACTTCCCTGGCCAGTCTATGTCGCGGCCATGGAGATGGTCGGCAAGGCATGTGCCAGCACTGCTCTCTCACTCGCAATTCACGGAACCTGTTGCGAAGGAGTACGGCAATTTAGTAATCCGGAGCAGAAGAAACAGTTTCTTCCCGGAATGATCAGCGGAAAATCCTTTGCCGCGTTCTCTCTAACCGAGCCTGGCGCAGGATCCGACGCGCGAAACATGCAAACCCAGGCCCGATTGGACGGGAGCGACTGGATAGTTAACGGAACGAAAATGTTCACCACAAACGGAGGCTACTGCGACTTGTACTTCCTCTTCGCCAAGACTCCGAAAGGCCCGTCCGCATTTCTGGTAGATTCGAAAAAAGCAAAATCGAGCAAAGACATTGAAAAGCTCGGCGTGCGAGGATCAGTCACTTCAGAGGTCGTGTTTGAAAACGCAAAGGTCCCGAAAGAAAACCTGGTAGGAACGGAGGGAGAAGGTTTCGAGTACGCTAAGAGAATGCTCTGGGGCGGACGCGTAACGATCGGAGCCCTCACAACCGGAATCGCCCAAGCTGCCTTCGAAAAAGCCGTGAAGTACAGCAAAGAGAGGACTGCGTTTGGGAAGACGATATCCGAGTTCGAGATGACCCAGGCGAAGCTCGCGGACATGTTGACGATGATTAATGCATCACGCATGATGGTCTACCGCGCAGCGCACCTGAAGAGCCAGGGAAAGCCATTCGAGTCTGAGGCCGCGCAAGGCAAACTATTGTCCACGGAGAGCGCGCTCAAGGTGTGCGATGAGGCAATTCAGATCTACGGAGGCTACGGGTACGCGAACGAATTCGATGTTCACCGGCACTGGCGGGACGCGAGACTGATGACCGTGGGCGAAGGAACCTCGGAGATAATGAGGCTAATCATCTCCAAGAACATCCTCCATCCCTCGTAGAATCAGAGCTTCTTCTCGTAGAGGCTAGCTTTCCAACCTGGCATCTCCGTGTCTCTAATGTGGGTGAATCCGGCTTTCTCGTAGTATTCGCGAATTATCTTGTTGCTTGCGATACAGTCGAGGCGTAGGTACCTCTTACCTTCTGCTCGAGTTTTGTCCTCAGCCCAGTGAAGCAATCTGAGGCCAAGGTGTTGGCCGGCGCGGGAGCGTACGATGGCAAGCTTGTGAATGTACCCGGCATCTGGTGGGAGGTCGCCCCAGAACTTCCTGTCGTTCCACTGTAAGGTGATTGTCCCCACAGTCTCTTTGACATCCTTCACAACGTAGACCTCGCCTCGGTCAATATTGTCTTTGATGGTCTGCCGGAAAGTCGGGCTGGCCAGCCATTGGGTCTCAAGCCCCTTTGAGGATAACCATCGAGAGGCCTCATCAAGAATTTCTAGAACCTTATCGAGATCGCCCTGTTGTGCTTTGATAATCCTGACCTCGGAAGCGATTCCGACCAAGCCCTTGACCCTAACCCTAACTCTTGCCTTCGCGAGATTTGGATATTCCCAGGGCACGTACAACGTGGGAGTCTTGTCTTGGGCTGTTCTCGGAGATTCTGAGCTGTGTTACCGCATATCCACTATCATGGTTAGACATCGGCTATCATTAGCCCAGCCAATGGTCCTAGCGACCCAACCATGAAAGCCAAGAGCAAAGCCAAGGCGAAAACACGGTCGAGATCTAAGACAAGAGCCAAACCCAAGAAAAGCCGAACAACTAGGACAACCGCCACCCCGAGACCAGCCTCAATTACAACCCCACCCTTGAGCCCCGACTTCAAGACCTGTGAAGAGGTCGAAGTAGGAGATATCGGCGGGTTCGGAATCACGACCGAGGAACGAATGGAACGGGAGACCCGTTGCACCCAGCGCGCAACCCAACTTTGCAAGAGCTGTATGAGGAACCTTTGCAATACCCACTACGACCTACTTCACAAGGATCACGACAATCCCGTAAGCCACCATTCAGGGCCAAGCCCAGTTCAAGTATAGACGGCTAATCGGGGACAACACTGTCCCCCACTCCTCTCTTTTTTTCACGATCTCAATTTTATCTTCACGTTTCAAGCTAGATTGTGGAAATAAAGTGTGGATTCTCCCTCAGTCTCCCTTGCTATGGCTAAAATCGCTTGAATAGCCACGTTTTTCATTTGGTTTCTCGTTTCCCTTGAATATAGGCGAAATAGGGCTTTGATTGTGAAAAAAGGTTGATTTCAGCCGAACTTTGGGTCGACCTCGAGCTTGTTGATTGTTATTGAGGCCCTTACGAGAACGGAAGCTTATTACTCGGTATAACTTAGCCCGCTTCACCTATTACCTACGTTTCCAGAACAAGAGTGGAACACTAACCGATGAGAACACTTATCGTTGGAGCCGGCCGAATCGGAATGCACCTCATCGGATACCTTTCCTCCAACGACGAGAATCAGCTAACAGTCATCGAGAAAAAAGGCGAACGATGCAAGGATGTCGCCGACAAGTATGACGCCACCATCCTCAACGAGGATGGATCCAAGGCTGACATTCTAAAGAAAGCTGACGCCTCTCAAGCGGACCTTCTGCTCGCAGCTACCGACGATGACCGAGCAAACCTTGCCACTACAAGAGCTGCAAAGAAGGAGTTTGGTATCCCCAGAGTCATCGCGGTCGCCAACAGTCCTAAAAACAAACAACGGCTCATGGAAGCAGGAGCCGACGTTGTCATCTGCCCAGTCGACCTAGCCTTGCGCGATTTCGAGAACGTCCTGTCGAAAGACAGGTCAATCACGCTCATGTACCGAGCTGCTGAGAACCTGCGAGTCGCGGAGACTATCATCCCCTTGGACGCGTCACTGATAGGCAAGAAAATTCATGAATTACAGTTGCCCGAGAAGTGCAGAGTTGGCCTCGTCTGCCGAGACAATGGTTTCGTCTTCCCTGAAGGTGAACTTGAGCTAAAATCCGGTGACAAGGTCCTGCTTCTAGGCGACGCGCCATCGGTGGCACGAACCGTGGAACTCTTAAGATCGAGCGAAACAGCGTAGCGCGTTCGTAACGAAGGTCTTGCCAGGGTAATTTGGCACTTCCAACGATTTTCGACCTCCTGACGAGCAATTTCGCCATCGACCTACTCCAAGTCGTTGTGACTCTTCTCGTCACCTTCCTGGTCGTCCGCTTTTACAGGATCATCATCCAGAGGGCCTCTGGATCTGTTCCTTCCGGACTGGTAGCGAGTCTGCAACAGATCGGGTCTTGGGCCATCTGGATCCTTGGAATAATCATCGTTCTAAACCAGCTCTCTGTTGCGATCAACGTGCTCCTTCTGATTCTCTTCCTCGGAGGTGTCGCCATCATCGTCGCCTACAGGAGCATTCTCACGGACATGGCGGCGTCTCAGTTCATCTCCACCTACCAGCCCTTCAAAGTGGGAGAATGGATAGAGATCCAGGACTACTACGGGAGAGTAGTTGAGAGGAACCTAATACAGACGAAGATCCTGACCTCGGACAACGAGATCGTTGTTGTCCCGAATTCAACACTATTGAAGAGATCCGTTGTGAATAGGAGCCGGTCCGGCGGCTTGCGAGTCCAAATTCCAGTGACCGTCGACAGCAAATTTGACCTGAAAAACGTGGAGAAGAACCTACTCGAAATTGGCCAAGAGATGAAGACCGATCTTGTGCCCGATGCCCCTCCCCAAGTAAGGGTCACACAGGTGACTTCTCAGCAAGCCCACCTTGTCCTCATGCTACGTATAGCCAATCCGGCCAAGCGCGACCAACTCATCTCAGATGTTCAAGAGAAATTCTACGAACTCTTGCCTGAACTCGACGCTCGAAAGTAGCTTTGAACGTCAAGCCATATTAGCGCGGGGATTCGGGAACCCGCGTCTATAGCTCGCGAATCCCTAGAGGAAACTCTTCTTTGACCCACCCCCCCGAGAAGCCAACCCGACGAAGGGGGCTAAAGAGAACCATTGGAATCGGGGGATTGTTCTCCATCGGATATGCCGATGTTGGGGCCGGAATATACCTCGCGCTAAGTCTAGTTGCCCTGCATGCAGGCTATGCAACGCCAATTGCGATTGGAATAGCTGCTATAGCCTATTTTCTAACGGGGCTCACGTATGCGGAACTGTCCTCAACCTACCCTACCGCAGGTGGGTCCGCGGCATTCGGCCAAGCAGCATTCGGAGACACTGTAAGCTTTCTCGCAGGGTGGATGCTTTGCCTCGACTACGTGGTCACGGCCGCCATTTTCTCTATCCCGGCTATTGGTTATCTATCCTATTTCACGCCGCTCCTCAAAGAGCCAATTTGGCTGGGAACAGGAGCGATCATTCTCCTGGTTAGTCTCCTTCTTCTCAATGTAGTCGGGATCAAAGAGTCCGCGAACTTCACTTTCGGGCTCAGTATTCTCAGTCTGATCAGCGAGATCGCGCTCATCATCCTTGGACTCGCACTGGTGATACCCAACGGCAGCCTCTTGCATTGGCCCCAGACTTTCAACCTCGGCACTATGCCCACATGGTCTCAGCTCATTCAGGGAATAACCCTGGCTATGGTTTCCTATCTTGGAATAGAAGCGTTGGCGCAGGCCGCCGAGGAGACGAAAATTGCGGGAAAGACCATTCCTCGGGCAACAATGTTGACTCTTGTAATTGTAATCGCACTCTATCTAGCAATTTCCTTGGTTGCAGTCAATGTGGTTCCGCCAACCATTCTGTCTAGCACATGGAAGAACGACCCACTCTCAGGAGTTGCAAGTAATCTTCCTGGAACGGGGATACTTATCACAGCGTGGATCGCGCTGTTGGGAAGCGCCATCAGTATTATCGGGGCGAACGCTGGAATCATAGGGTCTTCGCGAACTCTCTTTGCGCTCTCGCGATACAGGTTGCTTCCGAAACGATTCGGCCAGATACATCCCAAGTTCCGGACTCCGCACATTGCGGTGATGACATTCGGAGTTGGAAGCATACTTCTCGTCGTATTCAGTACGTTCGTCTATCTAACTGGTGGCGAGGACCCACTTGTCTTGCTGGGGAGCCTCTACAACGTGGGAGCCCTTGTGGCATATGTTTCCGCGCACGCGAGCCTCATTGTAACACGCAACACAGACAGTCCGAGGTTCAGACCGTTCAAGGTCCCGCTGACTCTCCGTTTCAAGAGGAAAAATGGGGTGCTGGAGTTTCCCCTCCTGCCTCTCCTCGGACTGATCGCCACGAGCGCAATTTGGGTAGCCGTGATCGTAACGCATGAACTTGGCAGAGAACTGGGCATTGTCTGGGTCGTAACGGGAATGGGATTGTACGTCTACTTCAGACGCAAGAATCGTCTGCCTCTCCGTGGACGAGCGCCACCTGAGCCTCGGGAGACATCGAGCCCAGAGAAGGGAGAAGGTCCTATTCTGTCTGGTTGAGTCTCTTCTCTATGTAATCTACCTGTTTTGTAAGGAAGTTCTTGTATGTTCTGAGGAGCTTTGCCTGTTGAGGCTTGGTCTGCTTGTCAATCGTAGTCATGGTCCGGCGGAAGGTCTCTACAGTCTCTTCTAGTCCCGCTGACACCTTTGGACCCGTGTCTTGCACAAACTTCTCAGTCGAAGTTTTCAGTGTCTTGCTTGCGACAACGAGGTCCTTACTCAATTGTTGGAGATCTTTTCGCATCGCTTCGAGGGCTTCCTTAGCCTCGCGACGCACTTCATCTCGCATGTTCTTCTTTTCTGACATCTCTGACCGCCAGAGAAGCGTCATTTGAAGATAAAGCTTCGAATTTGGACGGCTTCATCTGAATTCATATTAGACTCGAGCCTAAACTGGCGAAGACATGAAGGGAGTTCGAGACAAGGTCTACTCAGCATGGAAGGCGGGCAAGCCACCTAGCCCGGCCATAGGCACGCTGGGGATACGAGTTCGCAGCATAGAGGAGAGCCGGGCGGTTCTCGAAATGGACGTGAACGAGCACCTGCATAATCTATCGGGAACGATGCATGGAGGAGTAATGGTGGATATTGCAGATGCTGCAATGGGGATTGCCGTTGCTTCGACGCTGAAGCCGGATGAGGACATGACCACGATCGAGTTGAATGTAAGTTTCATGCGCCCTCACGTTAAAGGACGATTAGTGGCTGAAGGAATGATTGCGAAGAGAGGCCGACGCATCGCATTCACTGAAGCGATCCTGACGAACGTCAAGAAAGAGATAGTAGCAAAGTGCAGTGGGACATGGCTCATCATGTCCGTATAGCTTGGCCTTTGCCATGTCGTCAAAGCGTCCGGTGAACCTCGGTAGATACGCGAGGCTATTCCTTCTCTTTCTGTCAGAGGTCAACCTAGTCATGGGGGCGCTGTTCTTTGTCTATCCGAACTTGGTGATCAACCTTTGGCCTTGGCTCGTGAAGCCCTTGGCAGTAAGGTTCATCGGCGCAATATTCCTAGCGATAGCCTTTGGCTGCTGGTCTGCGTTGCGAGCTAAGATCTGGCAGAGGGCCAAGATTCTTGTGCTAGTTGGAGGAACATTCTTTGGAATTACTTCAATCGTATCTATCGCCCTTGCCGCCACGGCGGGTGGCGGATTTGTTATCTCCACATGGACAGGATACTTTCTGGTTGCAAGTCTTGGGAATTTCTTCCTGTTGTACCGCTATCGTTGGTCTAGGAAGCCTCAGGATAGGCTGGGTGGAGGCCAAGCTTGGAAGACTGCCCGTTGGTTCTTCCGAATACAAACCGTCGTTGTCGGCGTGTTCGGCATTATGATGCTCTTGCTTCCAGACGTCGCGCAGCACCAGTTCTGGCCCTGGCTGGTAAAAACTCCTACTCTGCAAATGTTCGCGAGCTTGTTCTTGGCTACATGTCTTGCGACCGGTTGGGCTTCCTTGCAGACGGATTTGGGCAGAATCAGAGTTCTACTGCCGCTCGACGTGATCTTTCCAAGCCTTGCGCTCTTAGCTGTATGGATCCATTGGGACATCATATCACGCGAGAGCCCGAGCGTGCCGGTGACGGGCGTTTGGGTGTTCATCTACGCTTTCGTAGCCGTAGGATCCGCTTACCTCTACTTTTCCTCCAGAAAATTGTGGTGATGTGATGTGGAAGCTTCCCTTCGTTAGGAACCGCAATCTAAGCGCCAAAAAGGACCAGCTCAAGACAAGAATTTTCCGATACCGCGACATGGAGAATCGCGTGGACGACCCTCTCCCGTTCAAAATCTTGATCTAAATACCCTGACCTCACTGGCTAAACAGTTAGACAAATGGCATCGCAAGTACCGCTGATTACCCTAGCGAGACTGCTGGTCCTGATCGGTGGCATCATTCTCTTAGTGAGTGGAATATTGGAGGCAATAAATGTAGGAGGACTCATGGACTTCGGCACCAACTTGGCCCGGTTGGGAAGTCTCACGGGCATCGTAGTGGGAATCCTCGTGGGAATCCTGGCACTAGTGGGATCAAGAGAAGTTGCCAATCCGGCATGAAGCCTCATTTTCCTGATACTTGGATTATTCATTGGTAGCCTCGGCGGCATACTGGTATTCATCGGAGGTCTAATCGGCCTGGTCGCCCACTACGTGAAGGTCTAACGAGTAGAGAGATTCGAAACGAGGTGATCTATTGGAAATAGAAGTATACAATTGCGGTTGCAGGGTCTGCATCTACGAGGTGGAATTTGGGGAGTCGAAGAACGATCTTACGGAGCGACCTAGCCTTATTTCAGACTACAGCCCTTGTTCCAAGCACAGATATTCCCGCAGTATTCCGCCTGTAGAGGCTCGTCTCTTGAAGGTGCGAGGCGAACATGAGGCCTTTCTGAACGAGTAGGACCTCTACCGTCAATAATCATCTCTTGTTCCTCGGTGAGGATCGAGACCCTAGTTCTTCCTTCTATGTCTGAGATAGAGGGCTCCGAGTAGAGCGGATGCTGAAACCGCCCCGAACAGAATTGGGTTGGACGATACCAGCTGAACGCCTACTTGAACTTCAGGACTCGTTGTAACCCCTCTCAAGTACGGTATTTCGTAGGCTCCTGTGACATATCCGTATAGCCACACGGCGAGAAATCCTCCGAGGAAAATCACAAGCACACCGCGGGCGGAGCCTCGGTTTCTGGTTCTGGCTGGAATAGCGGTCCGGTTAGGGTCTTGCAACTGAGCTACCTCTTCTATCCCAGAGACGTCTTCATCGGGCCCTTCCTGAGGATGTGCATGTTTCGTCAGGCTGTTCAAAATATCATCTCTTGTAACGTTGGCCTCGCGAGGCGTAGAGAAGCCTTCAGGTCGCTTGCTCTGGCCGGAAAAACTGAATCGGTGCCTTGGCCTCGGGGGTTTCTTCGAGTCCGACCCCAAATGTGCTTGCCCTCGCATCTTCTCTAGTCCCAACGACGATTTGGGCATGGGTGTACTCTCTAGCCATGGGGGCTAGGACTGGAACAAGGTAGGAACCGGTTTTATAGTGAAAATCCTTGAGAAATTCCGTTTCATCAGCTTTAGAGGGTGCAATTTGATAGCTAAGGAGATTCATGCGAAAAGATCGTGACGCGAATCAATCTTTTCCGTACTGGCAGGGATAACTTGCCTTCAAAAAGATCGAATGACCCGACTCTTGTTTTCCTTGGGACCGGCGGTGCAGATTGTACTCCCCGCGTTGGATGCCTGTGCGAGATATGCACGGAAGCGCGTCAAAAGGGTGGAAGATATTCACGTAGCGGACCTAGCGTCTTCTTTACTGGTGCTGAATTGCTCTTTGACACTCCGGAAGACATCGCTCACAGCCTGGAGAGGGAGGATATTCATCATGTGTCCCATCTTGCCTACAGTCACTGGCATCCCGATCATACAATGGGTCGCCGGGTTCTAGAGCAGCTCAATCTAAATCTCCGAAAAGGGACGAAAACGATCACGGATGTTTGGCTCCCGTCTTCGGTTCGCGACGATTTCCGAAAAATGCTGGGTCTGGAAGATCACTTCCAGTTCTTTGAGAAAATGGGAATCGTGAAGATCCACGAGTTTGCTGAGGGCGAAGCGATCAGGCTCGGCAGCGCAACGGTGAAGGCTTTCCGTATGACTCAACCGGGTCTCGCATCGTACCTGGTGCAACAAGGAACGAAACGAATGGTACTGGCCTTGGATGAGATCAAGGACTGGAATCCTGGAAGCGAGCTGATGGAGCCCGATGTACTGGTACTTGAAACCGGCTGGTTCGAACATGACAAGCTAGGAGAGCAGATAATCCCGACAGGACACTGGATTCGCGAGTCCGAAGCCTCCTTCGAAGAGACCCTGGAACTCGTTCAGAAGATCAATCCACGCCTTGCCATTGCGACTCACATTGAAGAATTGAATGGCCGCTCTTACGCTGACTATCTTGAGCTCGAGAAGAAGTACAAGAAATACGGGCTGCGCTTTGCTTACGATGGATTTCGAGTCTCAATGTGAAGAGAATCGCCGATAGGGAAACTGACTCCTGACGCGGGAGCAATTTGGAGTTTAGAGAACGAGGAACCTTAACATAACGCCTGCCAGTTTTACGACGCCTATGTCCGGACAGAGGACTCTCTCTCTTGAGATGAGGGACTTCGATCACACCGACTATCCGAGGCTATTGGAAATCTACAACGCGAACTATCCGGATTACGCTCGCAGCGTCGAGGAGTGGCGCGCCAGAGATGAGAGCGTGGACAGGTCAAAGTACTATTTGCAGAGATACGCGTTTCTGGAGAGCAACTCCATAGTTGGATTCGGTGACGTATCTCATGTCACTGATATGTTCCATCCGCATAAGTTCTGGATCAACATCCTTGTCGATCCACCGTCCCAAGGAAGAGGAATTGCCAGTTCAATATACGAGAGATTGAACGAGGAGCTTAGGTAACTGAACGCTATCGCGGCTTGGGCCGGAAGCAAAGAAGATCTTCCACAACTTACCGAGTTCTATCAGAAGCGGGGTTTCGCGGAGAAAATGAAGGCTTGGGAGTCTCGACTTGATGTAAGAACAGTAGATCCAGCAAGATTCCAGGCGAATCCTGAGAAAGCGTTGAGGCAGGGGATCGATTTTACGAACCTCGCCATAGAGCGCCAAGAGGATCAGGACTCGCTAAGAAAGCTCCATGAGCTCGTCCAGCTAATCTCCGCCGATATGCCCAGTCCTGCGCCGTTCACACCGATCTCGTTTGAACAATGGAAGGCGTTTGAACTCAAGAACCCAAGTCTTCTTCCTGATGGGTATATGATCGCAAAGGACGGCTCAAAGTATGTTGGATTGAGCACTGTCTGGCGTCTCGATCAGGAGCCTAGAGGACTCGTCCAGGGAAACACCGGTGTCCGAAGAGAATATCGTGGCAGGGGAATAGCGGTTGCACTGAAGCTGAAAGTTATCGACTTTGCAAAGCGGAACGGCTACGAGAAGGTGAAGACATGGAACGCGTCCAATAACGCTCCGATGTTGGCGGTCAACACGAAAT
>MNGO01000074.1 GCA_001918765.1 Crenarchaeota archaeon 13_1_40CM_3_52_10 | reverse complement strand
CGTATTGTAGGTCAGCTGGTCTTGCCAAGAGTAGACTTGAGCTGGGCAAATATAGAGACATGGTTTCTTTTCGCATTCTTGGCAGAGTTTAGTGTCTACTACGATGAACGGTTCGGGGTCCTTGCTGAAGCTTACTAGCGCTAGCCGTTTGTCGAGACTCATCTCCTCTTGTTTCTTAGACATTGTCTAGAATGTCCTCGCTCCCGCAAGAAGGTCGCGTATCAAACTGATCGTGGATACCTTACCCTTCGTCTGTGCTCTCAACTCTTTGTAGATTTTTCGCTTTCCGTTTCCATCAACGCGATAGACTGCTTCTGCAGCGCTGCAAACTAGCTCGGGGTAGACTGTGTAGAGCCTGTTGTTGCGTAGGTATCTTGGCACTTTGTTGAAGGTGTACATGTCTTTGAGGGCGGGCTCCTCTCTCAGTTTTCGCTCGTAATTCTGGAGTGATTGAGCTGAGTAGTCTCTTCTCTTCCGGGCCTCGAGAATTGTTTGGGCTGCAGCAACTCCGGAGACGATTGCCATATCGACACCTCTGAAGGTGTAGCCATTGTTGAGTAGGTGTCCTGCTGCATCTCCCGCTACGAGCATGCCTCCCGTGTAGGGTCTTGTCAACATCTTAGGCCCTGCTTCCGGGATCATATGAGCATCGTACTCGATCGTTTTCCCGTCTCTTATCAGGCGTTGAACTCTGCGGTGGTTTCTCAGTCGATCCATTAATGTGTGGGATGCGACTGCTTTCGTTGACGTATCATCAGCCCCGACGACCATTCCGAGGGCCACGCTGTCTTTGTTCGTGTACAGGAAGCCTCCGCCGCGAAGTCCGCCGGAGCAGTCACCAACGAAGACTTGGGCAGCACCTTCTCCGGGCTCAAGTCCAAAGCGCTCCTCAATTCTTTCGGCTGGAAGTTCAACAACATCTTTCATTCCCATCGACACTTCTTCAGGTTCTAGCATGGTCGCGAGTCCGGCTCTTCGGGCGAGGCTCGTAGTGGTTCCGTCGCAGGCGATTACAGCATCGGTTGGAATCTTGTCTTGACCCGCGATTATTCCCTTTACGCGTCCACCCTCGATTACCAAGTCGTCTACTCTTGAGTCGGTAATCAGCGAAGCTCCTGCTTTCTCCGCCTGCTCTGCTAGCCACTTGTCAAACTTGGCTCGGATAGAAGTGAAGCTTCCCGTCGGATCTTTCGATTCGTACTCGACGCTAAACGAGCTGTCCGCCGTCATGAACGTGATTCCCTCTTTTCTCACAAAGCGTTCAATGGGCGCATCTTTCCATCGGTCTCCAAGGAGGCGTCTCAGGGCGTAACTGTAGATCCGTCCACCAAAGACGTTCTTCGAACCGGGAAACGTTCCCCGTTCAACGAGCAGAACTTGTACCCCCTCTCGAGCGAGTGTGAGGGCCGCTGCGCTTCCAGCCGGGCCTGCTCCGACGACCGCGACTTCGAATCCTTCTAGTGACAACTCTGTGTCTCTTTGACGCCGGTGGTCGGGGTTTATCGGGTTTAGCTCTAGGCCTACCAGGGCATGGGTCGAGAATTAGCGCGATTCGCTGTCATTTCCCTTCGACTCTCCACTCTCCCACCTTTTTTTCAATATCTGCTCGATCAAGTCGACAGCCCTTTTGACCTGCCTCTGCATTGCCATCGGATCATAACCAGCCGGTGGCTTGCTGTCCAGGTATCGTCTGTACATATCGAAATCTAGGAATTTCTTGCTAGTCTCGAAAATTGCCATGAGCGCTGGAGACTCCATCTTGTCCAAGTCGTCTCGTCTGCAATGATAGAACCCTTTGTCCCTCACGAACGTTATCTTTTCATTACCGACAGAGTCGTTGTAGACATCTTCCCAAAGGTTTCTGTCTACTTCATTCTCGACTGAGTCGCCAGAGGCTAGCCTTGATTCGAATTGTTGACGAAGCTGCGTAGCTTCTTGTTCTGAAATCTCGAGGGCTTTTGATACTTGTTCGATGGTTAGACCCTTCTTGAACAGATAGTAACACGCTTCTTGAAGATACTGAGAATGGTCGTCTTCACTCTGAGTATTCAACGATGGAGCTGTCTCCTAGCTAACTTGCAATTCTTCAAGGACGCGCCTGGCTAGTTATGATTCTCTGAAGAGACTCATGTACGATCCTGGCTTGCACTTCAAGTCCGAGGTCAACAGAGAGGATGCCCGTCACTCTACATCTGCTGAGAAGCTTCTTGTCGAGGCTTACAACGATGTATTTGTTATCCTTCGCGAGATTGACGACTTCATCGTCAGTGATTCCCGGCGTTACCTTCGTTGTCGACCGACCGAGATCTCTAAGATATTCATCCAGCCCGAACAACTGTTCGTCGAGGAGAACTGTGGGTCGATGCATTTCTTGCGCGCTTCGTTTCCGAAGCGTTCGACGAGCGCTTCCTTAGAAGCTTTCCCGATCGATGGCTCTGGGAACGATATGAGACTGTTATTTCTTGAAGTACCTACGGCATTTTCTGCACTGGAAACGGTTTTCCGAGATAGTCTTGAGCGGTAAGCTACAGAAGGGACATGTATCTAGGATCGCTAATGTTTCTTCTGATCCAGAAAGCGCTTCTGTCTTGAGACCGAGTGATGGACGCCCGGTTGCACTCTGATGTCTTCTTGAGTAGGCCGTGAAGGAGCCTCCCACAATCGCAGCAGACGCCAGCAGTCCCAAGGGCAGAGCTAAGCCTGCAGACGAGAATGTGCTCGCAATGTAGTCTTGCATGAACCTGTTGTGAACGTATTCATTAAAGAGCCAGCTCGCAAGGAGAATGTTCAGAACCGATTGAGTTCCTATCACCAATGTCTTTCTGGACATTTCGATCGTGTTTGATCAACTCTTGACGAAGTTCGACTCTGTCGCGGCTCTATGGGTAAGATCAGCGGGTCTTGAAAATAAGTCTGCCCAAAAGTGGGGTGTCCATATGGGACTAGCGTTGTGTTAACGTACTTCCCGAGTAGGGAGCTAGCGGTATGCTTCGAAGTCTTGTCCGAGAAGGTTTACGGCGATCTTCTGCACCATGATCTCGTCTGTTCCTTCGTAGATTCGGCAGACCCTAGTGTCAACCAGGTGTCTGGGTGCTCGTGTTTCAAAGCTGTATCCGCTTGAGCCGAATATCTGAACGGTTCGATCCGCGGCATCAAACGATGCGTTTGAGGCGAAGTATTTCGCTTGGGCAATGGTGATGTCAGCGTGTTCGCGAAGTTCTTTGTTTTCAGGCTGTTCGTCGCTATGTTGCTTGAGCAGTGCTGCCTTGTAGACGAGGTTCTTGGCGGCTTCCAGATTCGTTGACATTATTCCAATGTGTCGTTGGACGAGTTGGTGTTTTCCGATCGGCTTGCCGTGTTGTATTCGCTGCTTCGAATAGTTCACTGCTTCAGTGATGCAGTCGTCAATTACTCCCAAGCACCCTGCGGCGACGCTGAGTCTGCCGCTCATTAGCCCGGAGTAGGCGACGCCCAGACCTTTTCCAAGAGGGCCGAGGAGATTTTCTTTGGGGACCTTGCAGTTATCGAGGAAGATAGAGCCAGTGTCCGAGGTCGGCATTCCTAGCTTGTGTTTCTGCTGCTGTGACGAGTAGCCTTCGAATTCTTTCTCGACTATGAACGCGCACATTCCATCATGCTTGCCTCTTGGGTAGGCGAATATTACCGAGGTGTCGGCTATGCTGCCGTTTGAGATCCACGCCTTACTTCCATTCAGGAGGTAGTGCGTTCCTTTGTCTTCGAAGGAGGTTCGGAGAGAGGTAGGATCGCTGCCCGCGGTGGGCTCGGTTAGCCCAAAACACATTACCTTTTCTCCTCTCGTCGCCGGTGGAAGATACCGTTGTTTCTGATCCTCATTGCCCCACTTTTGCACGGTCAACTGGCCTAGGGAGACGTGTCCGGAGAGAAACGTTCGGACGCCAGTTCCTTCTCGGCCGATCCTCTCCAAAGCCAAGGCATAGGTTAGGATGTCGGCGCCCTGGCCCTCACCGTAACGTCTCGAAATCGGAAGCCCGAGCAGCTGGGCCTTCTTGAAAATGGGTACAAGACGATCATTAAACCTTCCCGCCAAGTAGGCCTGGTCTTCCAGGGGTCGGAGTTCCCGACAAGCCCGATTAACCTCGTCTAGGACAAGCTTCTGTTCGTCTGAAACGTCGAAATTCATCTTAGAGAGATCTTCACTACCTGAGTCTACAACAGTCTTCAATCGAAACAATCACTCGTTACCCTCGTCCTTAATGTCAGTTTTGTCAAAACGTTATATCACTGGCCGAATGCATTCGTCTGCGCGAAGATCGCTTTGCCAATTCAGGTGGATGAAGAAGACATTCCCTTCTTTGCTGAAGTCATAGCGGGAGGAAGGATAACGATCCCTGAAGAGATTCGGAAAATCTTCGGAGTGAAAGACGGAGACCATGTAATGTGCAGAGTACGGCTCGTAAAGCGAGCTGAAGACGTCAAGTAACACATCCACGGAGCCCGAGTGGGCCCAAGTGTGGATCCCATTTCTGACAATCTTAAATAACGTCGGTAGGCTCCGCTCTTCTTAGAGCCCTAGTTGACACTGGCCGTCTCCGATCCGACAAGAATAATCGACGGCTTTCAGGATAAGACAATCTTGGTCATAGGAGACCTGATGGTCGACCGGTACGTTCGCTCTCAGGGCCGAAAGCTCTCGAGAGAAGCACCCGTCCCAGTGGCAGATTTCATCTCTGAGGAACTTGTGCTCGGAGGGGCCGCAAACCTCGCCAACAACCTGGTCGCACTCGGGGCGAAAGTCCGCGTATTGGGAGTTGTGGGAAGCGATGAGCCAGGAAAGTGGATCCAAGAGGAGCTGGAGAAAAAAGGGGTAGATATCTCGGGTGCTGTGGTGAACAGCCGCCCCACAAGCCTGAAAACCCGATTCATTCTGAACCATCGCCAATACCTAAGGATTGACAAGGAATCACGTACTGACGTTGAGTCGCATATCACAAAGCAATTTCTCTACTCCATAGACGACCTCCTAGAGGACGCTGACGGAGTAGTCTTCTCTGACTACGACAAGGGGGTCATAACTCCCGAACTCATCAGCAATGTCGTCGAGGAGTGCCGAGTCCAAGAGAAGAAAGTTGTCGCTCAGCCAAAGGTCCGACACTACTTGGACTACGTAGGGGTTTCAATGGTAAAGTCCAACGTGCGGGAGGCAACGGTCGCAACTGGTGTTTCAATGGTCAACGATACTTCACTGAGGAATATGGGCCACAACCTCATGACGCGGCTGGAATGCGAGGCTCTCCTTCTCACACGAAGCGAAAGAGGTATGATTCTTTTTGAGAAGAAGAATATCACGAGTTTTCCTCCCTTCAAGGGTCCCAAGCCTGGGTTCAACGCTGTCGGTGTGCGGGACTGTATGACCGCAGTTCTAGCCATGTCCATTGTTGGTGACGCCCCGATAGGAGAGGCTGTCTTGCTTGCCGGACTTGCTGCGTCACAGCATGCAGACAATCTTGGCACTGTTGTTGTCGACCTGAACGATCTTCGATCTCAAGCCAACACAACACTTGAGCTTGCAGAGCAGATAGTTCAGGTTCCGGTCCACTGATCATGGAAGAGCAATCCATTCCCATCGGCATGCTTCTGCAAAAAGCAGCTAAGATTCGAGCCCATATTCTTGAGATGGTGGCAGAGGCAAAATCAGGCCATCCAGGCGGGAGCCTTTCGGCCGTCGAGATCCTGGTCTCTCTGTTCTTCTACAAGATGCGGCACGATCCCAAGCGTCCAGATTGGCCGGATCGTGACCGTTTCGTTCTGTCTAAGGGCCACGCTGCACCAGTACTCTTTTCCACCCTAGCAGAAGCTGGCTATCTTCCAACCAGCGAACTCAAGACTCTACGGAAGATCAACAGCCGTCTGCAAGGTCACCCGGACCATAGGGTCCCAGGCGTGGAGTTTCCTGGAGGCTCCTTGGGAATTGGTCTTTCGGCCGCAATAGGCATGGCCCTCGCTGGCAAGGTGGACAAGAAAGACTATCGAGTATACGCCCTTCTCGGCGATGGCGAGCTCGATGAAGGAGAAACCTGGGAGGCGGCGATGGCCGCCCCGAAATTCAAACTTGACAACCTAACCGCAATCGTCGACAGAAACGGGATCCAACAAGATGGTCTGACAGAGCAAATCATGCCAATGGAACCTGTGGGATACAAGTGGAAGGCGTTCAATTGGCACGTCTTGGAAGTTGACGGCTATGACTTTCGCCAAGTAATAGACGCGTTGGAAAAAGCGGAGAATATGAGAAACAGACCGACTGTGATTATCGCCCATACCGTGAAAGGGAAAGGAGTCTCTTTCATGGAATGGGACCCCGCATACCATGGCAAAGCACCAGACAAAGACACCGTTCGCAAGCTCGTAAAGACGATGTTGGAAGAATGAAAGGAGTCAAGATCGCCCCCTCGATTCTGGCGGCCGACCATGCCGACCTGAAGGGCGAGATTAGTAGAGTTGAGGAAGCCGGCGCTGATATGATTCACGTAGATGTCGCAGATGGACACTTCGCTCCCAACATAAGTCTGGGACCCGATACTGTCCGGGCAATTCGCAAAGTGACGAGACTCCCTCTCGACACACACCTGATGATAACGAACCCCGAGAAATTCTACCAGCCCTTTCTCTCGGCAGGAAGTGACATCATAACAGTGCATGCAGAGGCTACCAGCCGCTCGTTTCTCAACAATTTGTCAAAAGAGATTCATCAGAAAAACAAGAAGCTTGGTCTAGCTCTGAAGCCCTCTACCGCCATTCCATCATGGCTAAAGAAGGAGACGAATCCCTTTGACGTTATTCTCGTCCTCTCCGTCAACCCAGGATTTCCAGGTCAACCATTCATGCCGAGCGTCCTTCCCAAAGTGAGGAAGGTCGCAAAGCTCACCAACTCAGAAGCAATGGATGTTGAGGTCGACGGGGGAGTGGACCTTGAGAATGCGTCGGCAATAATTGAAGCAGGAGCTAGTGTGTTGGTCGCTGGGGCTTCTATCTTTCGGAGAGGTGATGTTAAATCCGCTCTCCAGGAAATGAGAGCAGTCGCTCAAGGAGCTACGGGAAAGGTTCCAGCATAATGCTCGTCCAGCTTGCTTCTATGCGTGATGCGTACGCTGAGGTTCTGTTGGAGCTGGGTGAGGAAGACTCTAGGGTCGTTGTTGTAGGCGCCGACACATCTGTATCCATTAAGACTAGCCTGTTTGGGGATCGTTACCCTGATCGGTTTTTCAATGTTGGAATCGCCGAGGCTAACATGATGGGCATAGCTGCAGGGCTCGCGCTTGCCGGGAAGATACCCTTTGTCACAACCTACGCGGCCTTCGTGCCTGGCAAATGCCTAGACCAGATTCGCAACGCGATAGCTTATCCCTATCTCAACGTGAAGATCGTCTCTTCGCACGGCGGCTTGACAGTCGGGCCGGACGGTGCTTCACATCAAACCATAGAGGATGTGGCAGCAATGAGAGCTGTCCCCAGAATGCATGTTATCGTTCCTGCCGATGCTCCCTCCACCAAATCTTTGGTTGCCCAGGCATGCAGGACCCTCGGTCCCTTCTACATCCGTCTCAGCAGGCCCAGTGTCCCCACGATCTACTCCGCTTCCAAGGAAGTGGAGATTGGAAAGGCCAAGATCCTCAAGGAAGGTTCGGACGTCGGCATCGTTGCTTGTGGAATAATGGTCAATGAGGCAATGGAGGCCGCTGAAGCCCTCTCGAAGATAGGAGTCTCAGCGGAGGTTGTTGACTCCCACACCGTGAAGCCTCTTGATTCCGAGACAATCATTCGGGTTGCAAAGAAGACTGGAGCCCTTGTGACCGCTGAAGAGCAGAACATAATGGGAGGGTTAGGAGGGGCAGTCGCCGAAACTGTTACTGAATCATATCCAGTTCCCATTTCGAGAATTGGAGTAAGGGATACCTTTGGAGAGTCAGGAGAGCACAAAGAGCTCATGGTCAAGTACGGTCTGACCTCAAAGGAAATAACACGCGCAGCGAAACATCTTGTCGATTCTAGGTGACCCATTTCGAAGATATTCCTTGATACGGCCAATGTTTCTTCGATCAAAACCTTCGCAGATATGGGAGTGCTCGACGGCATCACCACCAATCCGACACTCATTGCGAAAGAGAACAGAGACTTTCTTGAGCTTGTATCTGAAATTCTTCAGATCGTACAGGGTCCAGTGAACCTTGAGGTTGTGAGCCAGAACACTGAGGGAATGTTGCAAGAGGCTCACAATCTTGCCTCTCTGAGCCCGAACGTGGTTGTCAAGTGTCCGATGACGAGTGCGGGCCTGGTAGCAGTCAAGACGCTCAGCAAGGAAGGAATCAACACGAACGTCACCCTGGTTTTCTCGCCCAATCAAGCCCTACTTGCTGCCAAGGCAGGAGCTACGTACGTTAGCCCGTTCATAGGACGCTTGGACGACGCGGGACATGAGGGAATGAAGGTGATTGAGGATACATTGCAGATATATCGAAATTACGAGATCGAAACCCAAGTCCTTGTCGCCAGCATTCGACACCCTGTCCACGTGGTTGATGCTGCAAAGCTAGGGGCTCATGTGGCGACGATGCCGCCTGATGTCCTTGAAAAGATGGTTAAGCATCCACTAACCGACATTGGCCTCAAGCGCTTTCTTGACGATTGGCAGAAGGTAGGTTTGAAACTTCCTGAACGCGGAACTCTGGCCGCCAAGGCAAAACCTCTTGTTCAACGCGCATAAGCGTCTTAGTGCCATCTGCTGAATTTGCGGTACGATTCAGCGAATAAGCGGTGAGCGTTAGCCTTTTGAGGAACCTGTGATTTCTCTCGATGTTACCCTTTGACTAAGTATGTCTTTGTCACGGGCGGCGTAATGTCTGGAATAGGCAAGGGGGTTATCGCCGCTTCTATCGGGAAAATAATTCAGGTACGCGGCCTCAAAGTTACCGCTGTCAAAATTGATCCTTACCTCAATTACGATGCAGGTACAATGAATCCGTACATCCACGGCGAGGTCTTCGTCACGGAAGACGGAGGAGAGACAGACATGGACGTTGGGACGTACGAAAGATTCCTGGACATCAATGTCCCAAAGAATCACAACATAACAACCGGGCAAGTGTATTTCTCTGTAATCGAAAGAGAGCGCAAGGGCGACTTTCTCGGCAAATGCGTCCAGATCATACCCCACATAACCGATGAGATCAAGGATAGACTCCGTAGGATTCCGAAGGACGAAGGAGTCGACTTAGTTTTGGTAGAAATAGGGGGAACCGTTGGCGACATCGAATCTCTTCCGTATCTCGAAGCTGCACGCCAGCTTCGCCTCGAAGAGGGCAGCGAGAATGTTCTCAACGTCCACGTTACGCTCGTGCCAGTCTTGGATGTAGTGGGGGAGCAGAAGACCAAGCCCACCCAACATAGCGTCCAAGAGCTTCGCAGAATCGGTGTCCAGCCTGACATTATAGTCGCAAGAAGCAAAGCGCCCCTCAAACCGGAACCGCGGCGGAAGATCGCTCTCTTCTGCAACGTAGAGGAGTCCGCCGTATTTACGTCCCAAGACATGGATAGCATCTATCAATCCCCCCTTCTCTTGGAGCAGCAAGGCCTCGGCACATTCATCACGCGACGGCTCAGGTTGCCAGAGAAGCAGCCTCAGTGGAGTTCATGGAAGAGAGTGATTGAGGATCACCTGACTCAAGCCAGGCAAGTAAACATAGCAATTTGTGGAAAATACGCGGAACTAGCCGATTGTTACGTGAGCGTCAATGATGCTCTCAAGGACGCTGGAGCATCAGCCGGAGCCAAAGTCAACCTCGAATGGATAGAGACAGACGAGTTCGAGAAACAGCCGGAAAAGGTCCGGGTATTATCTCGGTTCGACGGGGTCTTGGTGCCCGGTGGATTCGGTCAAAGGGGTGCCGAAGGAAAAATTCTTGCCATTGAATATTCTAGATCACATGATATCCCATTTCTTGGTATCTGTTACGGGTTCCAACTAGCGGTCGTTGAATATGCGAGGCACGTGGGCATCTCAGACGCTGCAAGTTCTGAAGTAAGCCCGGAGTCGAAGAATCCTGTGATTGATCTCATGCCGGAGCAGAATGGGGTGTTAGAGAAGGGCGGCACGATGAGGTTAGGTGCCCATGAGATTACAGTGGACGCAGGGACAGTGGCCTATTCCCTCTATGGGAAGGGGAAAATTTGGGAACGGCACCGTCATAGATTAGAAGTGAATCCGAAGTACATTCCAGAACTCACATCCAATGGGCTGAAGTTCTCTGGTAAAAGCGATAGCAATCGAAGGATGGAGATTCTTGAAGTTCCATCTAGCAGATTCCACTTTGCAACCCAATTCCATGCAGAGTTCAAATCTCGACCCGCCAGGGCATCACCTCCATATTTTGGTCTCATCAAAGCAGCGCTGGAGACGCAAGCTCCTCTAATGGACTCCAAGCAAATTGTCTCTCCCGCAACGAAGGCTAGTTGAAAGATGCAATCAACAGGAACACCTCAACAGCCAAGTGCCACTAGACCGAGAGGCCTCTCGACGGTAAAGCTCACTCTTACAGCAGTTTCAATAGCCTTGGTCTTCATTGTCACCTATGCGACGGCAAACTACACCATCCCGGCAACGAGGGGCTACTTCGATTTCGGTGATGTTATGATATTCATTGTCGCACTAACCTTCGGTCCTGTCACTGGCGGACTCGCCGGTGGAATAGGGTCCGCTGCATCCGACGCTTTCTCTACCGGTTCTGGCGTGTATGCCCCCTTTACTCTTGTCATAAAGGGACTAGAGGGTTTGGCCGCTGGTTACTTGGCCTTCCGAGGCTCTAGATGGAGACTTGGGATCTCATGGGCAATCGCCAGTGCTATCATGGTTGGAGGATATTTCATCGCGGAAACTTTGGTTATTGTGGGCTATCCTGCTTCGGTTGTTGATGTGTTTGTCAATATTCCTCAAGTGGTTGTTGGAGGAATAATTGGAATACCTGTTTCACAGTATCTAAGAAGGGTACTCCCTCCAAACGTGATTTACTCGAGAAGGTCAACGCCTGGGAGTCCGCCAAAGGCTTAGGCTGGGCGAATCTAGTAGTCCTAACTCGTGCCTAAGTGACAAGATCTAAAGCATAACAGCCAAGCGATCTACGGGGTTGGCTCGCTTACGCAGATGTAGAGGACGTTGCTGCCTCGAACGATCAGGCTGCCAAAGTTAGTGGATGGGTCTCCTCCTCGGTATTCTCTTGCTCCGTCGAGGATGATGTTCATGTGGCTGTCGCAGTCGATCATTTTGCCTCTGTACTCTGCGTCATTCTTCAGTCGGACTGAAACGTCAGCCTGCAACTTTCGAACGAGCAAGTTCAGCGGTTTTCTTGAAGGTTCCAATTGACGCCTTAAGCGGACGACTCAATGCAGGCCATAAAAACTCTTGGATAAAGACGAACGATCATAAAGAGATACCAGATCAAAGGTAGACTGGGTCTGGTGGCTGACTTATTCTTCTGATTCTGAGTTCTCTCTAGCCATCATTTTTTGAGTATGTTGCTCTTTCCTGAACTCAGACTTGAGTTTTCCACATCTGATACAACGCGTCATTGGGCCTCTTCCCCGCCATTGGTGGGAACATCCTGCCATTATTGTCAACTAGAAAGAGGGTGCAGGTTATTCTTAAACTAGAGCCGAGGATTCGGAAGATGCCCTGACTTGATGTTTGGACCCGTCGAGCAAGTAAAGCTGTTCTCTATCTGATAACTCGACGACGAGTTCGATACTCCGTTCATCTAATTGTTTCCGAAATGTTCGATCTTCGTTGAAAATCGTCATGATTAACGTGGCCCGCTTAGTCGCGATTCTCGAAAGTTCATTGAACTGTTCCTCTAGCGTTGGACCCGATTCTGTCATTGATACGGAGGTGACTCCGTCCGCAATGTGACCTTGCAATGGTAGGTGGGAGGCGTCGGCGCGGACAAGCTGGATACTTGAGTCTGTCTTTCGCTGCTTAGCCTTGTTCAACATTTGAAGAGAGAGGTCGATTCCCAAGCCAAATTGGCTTCTCTGGGAAATGAGTTCGAGCAGCCTGCCTGTTCCGCATCCAACATCGACGATTATCTTGAATTCTCTATCTCCAAGGAGCTGCAACACTTTTGCATGCTTCTTGTCTTGCTCTTCTCCGTAGAGCTCGTCGTAATTCTTGGATAGGGCGTCGTACCATTTTGTAATGGTTTCGGAGTCCTTCGCGGGCAAAGCTATGTCGATATATTGCTGCGTTGCATTGAACCTTTCGAGTCACCCAGATTGCCGGTCCTGATCTCGCCAAGTCTTGATGAGGCTCGCAAGGAACTGGTTGTCGGTCTCGAGGCTCGGAAGCTTGTCGTTATGGTCGCGTCCTGCAGTGTCGAATACTCGGGTAGGACCGGGAGTCATCTGGGGGAGGGTGAACGGTTGGTAATTGTGAAGGGAGATGGTTGCATATTGGTCCACCGCGGACATGACTATCAGCCAGTCAACTGGCAGCCGTCAGGATGCATTATTCAAGCCCACGCAAACGATGGGACGCTTGTCCTCAAGGCGGTTCGTCCGAGCCCGCTCGAAAGTCTGACTCTCGTGGTGAAAGAAATCCAGTTTCTTGGCAGTTTTGTTCTGCAGGATGCTGCAGAGTTCATCCTCCATGCAAGCGAGGAGGAGATGCAGCGAGCCATCATTCTTCAGCCAGATATGATTGAGCCAGGTTTCAAGATCTTGGATTTCGAAAAGAAAGTACCTCCCGGGTTCGTGGATGTCTATGGAGTTGACCGCGACGGCAACATAGTCGTTATCGAGATCAAGAAGGACCCGGCAGGATTTCCAGTCATCAAACAGCTATTGGAGTATCTGAAGTACCTTCAGGCTCCTCCGGGGAGGAAGTTACGTCCGATGATTGTGGCACCCAGTATCGCGAAAGGGTCCCAGTCCACGTTAGCAAAGTCGGGGATTGAGTTCAAGCAGCTGACTCTACAGAAAGCTGTTGAGATCTTGCAAAAGTACGCGAGGTCTGATCAGCAGGCGTTGAAGAGTTGGCTTTAGAATCCGAGCCTTATGATCAACATTACATATCCGATCCCGCTCTTGACAAAACTCAGCTTGCTTGTTCCACGCGGTCTCCGCAGAAATGTGATCGGAACATCAGTTATCGGCATGCCTTTCTTTCTAGCTCGGATAAGGAGTTCAGGTTGGATCTCGAAGTTCTTGGCCACGATTTGGTCCCGTAGGGACTCCACTGCTCTGCATGTGTAAACTCTGAATCCTGACGTCACGTCGTTGGAGGGTATGTGGAATATCTTCCGCATAGTCCAGTTGGTGCTGGCGCTTATCATTCTCTTGACCAGTGGGAGTTCTTCGACCATTCCCTTGTTCGTGTTCCGGCTTCCTACAACGATGTCCGCGCTTTTGGTGGCGGCCAATAGGTTCTGTATTTCTTCGGGTTGGTGGTTCAGGTCCGCGTCCATCGTGACGACATACTCAGTATCATCGTCGATAAGCCCAAATCCTTTTTTCATCGCTTTCCCCAGCCCCAATCTCTCTTGACCATAGTGGACTTTTATCCGAGGATTCTCTTTTGAAAGTGCAGTCAGTTTTTCGAGAGTCGCGTCTGTACCCTCCACGATGAATATTGCCTCGTAGTCAGGGTCGATCTTTTCGAGCGCAGATACCAGTCTGGAGGAGAACTCGTCTATCACCTCCTCCTCGTTGTAGACCGGTATTACAGCGGTTATCCGCAAGTTCGACCTACGACCCGAGCCTAGACAGGTATATTCTGGTTTGTGGCCGCCTTCCCAAGCTAGAGGACCAGAGGAATTCGCCTGTTTTTCTGCCGCGATCTAATCCGAACGGTCACATTTGAAACGTGGGATACTTCACGCTGAAAAGCGAGATGGTGCTCGAGCGATCCAAGCTCGGAATTTGCCCTGATCAGCTGGACTCGCCCATTATCCATGCCAGACAGCGATGATTCTAGAAAAAGGGGGGTATGTGTCAACGCTCTTGCGACGCATGAGTGGACGATCCAGACTGGCCGCCGAACCTAATCTGGATTGCGTGGCGCGATCGGTCAAAAGGACTCTGCAATACGGAACGCTATGCGGCAACGAGTTCGTGCGAGTGCTGCTTCATGTGCTGGTAGTGTTCTGCGGGCACGAGGGACTGGAACGCCCTATCCACGACCTCGCTGAGAGCTGGGTGAATATGGATCGAATCGCTAATCGGCTCGTATGATCCACTCCCCGTGTACATCAATGGTATGATTTCGTGTATGAGGATTGATGCGTATGGTCCGACGATGTGCGCTCCGAGTATTCTCATGGTCTCCGTCTCGACAATTACCTTGACGAAGTAGTCTTTGACGTTCATCGCTTCCCCCTTGGCCGTGTCCTCGTACTTCTGAAACCCTATCAGCACCTTGTCCTCCCCCAGCTTCTCCATCGCCTCCTTCTCCCCTAGCCCGACGCTGGCAATCTCAGGATACGTGAAGACCGCGTGGGGAATTGCATGGTAATCCGCTTTGATCTTCTGCTTCAGTATCGCGTTGTAGTAGACGATTTTTGATTCATAGTTTGCAACGTGTTTGAACGGATATTTTCCATCCGCATCCCCAAGAGCCCATATGTTCGGCTGGGACGTTTCCAGGTACTCATTCACCTCTATCCATCCTTCCCTGGTAAGCTTGATCCCGGCTTTCTCTGGATGGAGAATGTCTGTGATCGGACCCCTTCCTGTCGCGACCATGATCTCCTTCGCAGCTATGACCGTGTTTTTCCCCGACTTCCTATCCACTGCGACAAGCTCCCTCCTGTCTCCGACCTGCCTAACTTCTCTCACTTCCTGATTTGTCAGAATCGTCATGTGCTGTTCCAATTCCTTCTTAGCCAGCGCCGAGACTTCCGGCTCTTCTTCCGGCAGGAACTGCGGGTTCCTTCCGATAATGGTGACTTTCGATCCCATGCTTGCGAAGAAGTGGCCGTACTCGGCGGCGATGTAGCCGCCACCTATAATCGCGATATTCTCCGGCAGTTTGGTCAGCTTGAGGACGGTGTCGCTTGTATGGTATTGGACTTTGTCAAGCCCTTTGATATTCGGGATGATGATCTTCGATCCTATGCAGAGAAATATCATCTTCGAGGAAATCTCGTTTCCGTTGACCTTCATTGTGTAGGGTGAAACGAATTCTGCTGGAGCGTGGTAGTAGTCTATGTTCTTGGAGCTCGATAGGCCCTCTCTTATCTGGTCAATGTCTTTGTTGATGAGGGTCCGCATCCGCTCCATTACCATCTGGAAATTGACGCTACTGATCTTCGCGTCGACGCCTAGCTCTCGCGCCTTCTCGACGGTTCTCACAAGTTCTGCAGGGTACAACAGTATTTTCGAGGGGATGCAGCCGCGGGTCAGGCATATTCCTCCCGGCTCGTCCTTGTCGATGACTGCGATCCGAATGTTCGGATTCTCTTGGATCATTGGGTCGACGATGTTCATCGCCGATCCTGTACCGATTATGATCACATCATACTGCTTCATGTTGAAGGGTCCCGGAGCTCGGGGCGGAGATAAGGATGCTGACTGTGAATCGATGCTGCGGGTCTTGCCCGTGCGACTATGGTTTCTTTGTTCCCTCGATTCTTTCCTTGCCCACGACAAGGATGAAGATGAGTATTCCGAGGGCGAAGGATGTGAGGCTGATTGACATGGCGACAGTGATGTCGAGGTTTAGTCGGTGGAACAGCTCATAGTTCAGATATGCTGGCAGGATCATCAGTGCGCCGGCGATCACGACCATTACGCCTCTTAGAATGTCGTGTATTTCCGTCCCTGCAATCGTCGTCTTTGTGCCCATTGGTAACGCGCCGGCTGCTGGTTCTATTCCACCAAATGGTCCCGTATATAGATGATTCACAGGTCGGACGTCGGAAGGAGCTTCCGTGCTATCGTCACGTACGCTGTGTGTCCTATCATCCTAGTCTCCGGTCTAACCTTTCCAGCCTCTGTCTTGAACTCCCGCATAAGTAGTTCAACAGCCTCTAAGATCATGAATCCTCCTTCGCGGAGCGCTACTGCAAGCTTCTCCAGCTGGTTTATTGTGGGAGTAAACCCTGCCAGCAGTCCCCCTCCAAGCAACGATCTCCACGCAGCTCCTACCATCCTCCAAGGATCGCCCAGATCGACAACAACCGCGTCAACACTCGTCTCATCAAATCCCTCTGTCGGGTCCTTGCTGTGAAAAGTTACAAGCGAGCCAAATCCCGCCTTGTCGACGTTCGCCTTCGCCGCTCGCAAAAACTCCGGCCTAATCTCATATGTGAACACTTGGCCATCAGGAGCGATCCCCCTGGCTAGGGCGGATGTTAGAGCTCCGCTTCCGGTCCCAACCTCCAATACTCTATCCCCGTTCCCGATTCCTAGCTGGAAGAGTGCGTACCCGATATCCTTCGGATAGAGAATCTGGGTCGGACGATCAAACGATTCGACAATATCGAGGGCTCGTGGCTTGAACACTGCAAGGTTCTGGCCCATGCTCGTTCGTATGGACCCGCCGTACTCCTTCCCTACCAATTCTGCCAGCTCGAAGTAGCCTCGGTGAGTGTGAAATCTTCCCGGCTCCACCTTTGCAATCCATTTGCGCCGTGCGTCCTGGTAGAGCAGGACCCGGTCGCCCAGCTTGATCTCTCGGCTCAAGACATCGACCTGCCCCGGACCAGAGAGCCATTAACCATTCCATATCCATGTCTCAAAAAATAAGCATGCTTTTCTCGACCCCCCGGGGTGGTCTTTTTTCGCGCGCGGCGCCCTTCGTGAAAGCTGAGAACCCACGTTCAACCATCCAGGCGCACTCGTCCGCCCTTCGTGAAAATGGCCAATCTAGCCTTTCAGAGCCTTGAAAACGCTCTCAGCCTTCGACGCAGGAACAAGCCTTACCGTGATAGGCTCCTTGGTTCCTGAGATCCCGATCCTCAGCACCGCCACCCTCCTCCTCCACCACGTGGCTACGACGGCTGCTAAGAACACAGCGAAAGTTCCGATCAGCAAGAGATCAAATGGGGCCTGAGGCAGGCTGAGCCTTGCCTGGCCCGGAAACCACCATACAAGGAAGACGGCTATCGCACCCAGAACAGCACATGTCAAAGGCGGGATCAGGCTCTTGGTGATCAGCTCCAGCATGCTCACTTCAGCATGGGGAACGTTCACGTATTTTTCCCCGATCGCAAACCTCTTCCCAACCAGCAACCTCGAGTCCGTCACGTAGACCGTATAGTTCACCCCTGCGCACTCAGCCAGAACGTTCTCTGCTCCGACCAGGCTTTTGAGATTGCTCAAATCCTGCTGTTGAGACACGAAAATCTCTCTTACCCGTATTGTAACCCATCCCCGCGGCAAAAGGATTACGAACAGCCCTACTTGGCCGTTACCAGCTGGGAAACAGCCTCAACGACCGCTCGAATCCCGCTCTCCGAACCCAGCGTTCCACTCAGTCTTTGCGCATTCTCCCGGTTATTCTTCAGACATGTCGAGATCGCTCCAGCCAGCTCTTGCGTATCCAGTCTTGATTGATCCAGAACAACCGCCACTCCTAGTTCCTCTGCCCGCTTCGCGTTATTCGCCTGTTCCGTATGGTTGGGCGGGGGAATCAGAACCGACGGCTTTCCCTCAGAGATCGCTTTCATGATCGTCTCGTGACCTGCTCTTGAGACAATCACGTCGGCCCGCTCGAAGGTCCTCCAATAGGACTGTTCTGTCATCCACTCATGAACCGCGAGTTTCCCGATCCTCTTTTCTCCAAACGATCCATTCGGATCACCGCAACTAAGAATCAGCTCGTAGTCTCCAGGAAATTCTTTGAGGACATCGGTCAACTTGTTCACAAGATATTTCCGGTCTGTTGCAGGTCCACTAACGCACGCAAAGACCAGAGGCCTTTCCATACCGGCGCGAGGTGTCCCGCTTGGAGCGTTGAGCCTGGACGGTGTTAGGGGCCCCACTAGCCGAACTTTCTTCCTGATTCCCGGCGGAATCGCCAGATTATACCTTGAAATCGTATAAGGAGCCTTTAGATCCGGAACGATAATCAGATCACTTACGCCCCACGCCAGTTCCAACATTGCTGAAATATACTTCCAGATGATTTTTGCTGCGAAAAGCATCGGCCTATCAGCCAACCTGTGTTTTCTGTCGTCCTTGGGCATCTGTACAGAATACTGGTTTAGGATGAGGATCCTCGGCTTTCGCAGAATGAACGCCGCAACTAGGGTAGAGATTCTGGTGTCCGATATTACGACATCAGGGTCGAACGCGGAGATCTGCCTCACCTCTCCTATCAGCTGGCGTATGAAACCCCAAAGTCCCACTGTTACCCCGTTCTGGCTCATGGTCATCTTCGGGTCAATCGTCCCATCCTCCCTGGTTCGGAATGACAAGGGAATCGCGCTGAAGTAGGTGAAGCCGGAACGCTTCAGATAATCCAACGCGTCAAGATAGGACGAGAACAAGACGTCCACCCCCTCGCGTGAGAACTCTCGGGCGATCGCATCGCACCGGGTAATATGCCCAAGGCCAAGCCCGCAAGGCCCAATATACAATCTCAACTCCTACGTCCTAGCCCTCAGCTTCCTCTCGAACACTCTTCCTCCCGGTGAGTCCTCTGAAAAGATCTGCCCTTGAAATCGAGCGACCTTCACGCTACCTGTCACCCAGGCGTCAGGCATCAGCCCAGCTTTCAAACAGCACTCGTTGAGAAACTCCTCCTCATCGAAGCCCTCGTCTACCGCAACCTGCGGCAACAGAAGCCCTCGCGTTCCAAACCCGTCTAAAAACAACCCGTCTCGCCCAACTTTGATGTTCAAAGGTAGATCTAGCGGGCTTTTGACAATGATGTCCTCTAGAGGTGAAAGTACTGTCACCTCTACGGTAATGCTCTGCAGGAACTCGTCCTTTCGTACCGCGGCAAATCTCGGATCCATTGTAGCCGCGTCAACCGCACAACGCACTGTCTCATTGAGCAACGACGCCTTGGAGAACGGATTGCCAATACACCCTCGCAGCCCTCGGCTCCTTGCCTTGTCAAACAGAGTGACGAACACTCCCCGCGAAACGCGTAGTTCCGAACCTACGTTCGTGACAGGGTCGAAGTTTTTCCCATCAAAATAATCGGCTATCGCTTGCCGTGCAGTACCGACGAGTATCGTCCCATCTTCCGTTGATAACAAGTCCACTGTTTCCTAGCTTGCGAGCTTTTTTGCCTCTTCGAGAGTCTGGCGAATGCGGTTCCAGTGGCTTCCGACCCAATACACTTTTCCACAATTCTGTTTAGTGCATTTCCAGAATCGGTCATACAGTCTGAGGCTTGCTTGGGGGACCGCATCGGCTACGTCACTCTTTGGCGTTTCCTTGAGGCCCGACCCACATTCTGGACACCTCGTCTCAGCCATGTTAACGTCCAAGTCTACGCCGAAGGTGCTAGCAATTTGAGCCACTCGCTCTTCCTCTGTTTCGCCGAGCACGAGAGCAGTTGGAATCTTCCTAGCTATTGCTCGTCGGTACAATTCATCGTCCCTCGTCAGTAGGACCATATTTTCTTCATGGGCGATTCTCAGGAGTTCGTTGTCCTTTGTACTTGCATCATATCTTACGTCTTGCCCTAGGATCCGTAACCACCTGGCTAGTCCACCTAGCATTCCGTCGACGAGAAACCTCATCCGCCGCTTCCGTTTCTCAGCACTTTACCCCCGCCTGGCTTTCCAGTGATCTCCTCGTTGCGGTAGACGATTGACCCGTTTACGATCGTGGCGTGGATGGCACCCTGTGTCTTCCACCCCTCAAACGGAGAGTAATGCGCTTTGGAGAAGAATTTGTTGGGGTCTATTTTTCCTCTCTTTTTCATGTCCACAAGAATCATGTCGCCCTCTGCTCCTTTCTCTAATCTTCCCTTCGAACTTAGACTGAATAGCTTCGCGGGGTTGGTTGAGAGGAGTGAGACTAGTCGCCTGAGCGATAATTTTCCCTTGTTGACCATGGTCAACATCAATGGCATAGCCGTTTCGAGACCAGGTATTCCAGGTGGGCTCTTGTGAGGTGGTTGCCGCTTCTCTTTGATTGTGTGGGGTGCGTGATCTGTCGCAATGATCGTTGCATTGCCACTTGCCATTTTGCGAAACAAGCTGTTCTTCACCTGCTCAGGTCTAAGAGGAGGGACCATCCAGGCCTTCCATCGAAGCTTCTCCACTGAATCTTTGGAGAGTAGAGTGTGATGTGGGGTAACTTCAGAGGATACTCGGCCCGAGAGCGAATTTCCAATTGCAGATACGCTGGACGGGAGGGTAAGATGGCAGAAGTGAATTTGACAATCAACCTTCTTCTGCAGTCTCAGAATCCTGTTGACGGCGCTGGTCTCGGCGTTTCCTGATCTTGATGCAACAAGTTCCTTGAAGGTCCGGATCTCTCTGGTCGTTTTAGCCTGAGCCGCGTCCTCTGCATGAACGGTGACTGGAAGTGATGCTTCCTTCGCAGCCTTCAACACTTCAGCAACTGCGCGATCATCGCCCACCGTCAAGGGAGCAATAGGTTTCGGCAGGTAAAGCTTCATGGAGAACGCGCCGGCCGCTCCCATCGCTTTCGCCGTCCATCTATCTCCGACGGCAGCCGTGTGGAAGCCTACGTTTACCAGGATTTTTTGGGACGCTCTTCTTGCTTTCAGCCGAAGGCGTTGAACTGAGTCAGTAGGTGGCAGGGTATTTGGCATGTCCAAAACAGTGGTAAACCCTCCTGCAGCTGCGGCCGCGGTTCCAGTCGTGAAGTCTTCCTTGTACGATAGCCTCATGTCGCGCAAGTGGACATGGGCATCAACTAGCCCTGGTAATGCTACTAGTCGTCGGGCTAGAATCTCCTCGTCGGCTCGTTCAGCTATCCTTCGAGCTATTTTCTGAATCCTTCCGTGGTCGATGAGGATTGAGCCTCTTATCGTATGGTTCTCGGTCCAGATATGAGCGTCTCGAATGAGTAGGCTGGGCAGACCTGATGTCTCTTCGTTCTCAGGGCTCTTCAGGTTGTCCAAGGTCCCTTGAGCAATCTTGACAAAGGAATGTTCCGTCTTTCTGGACGAGATTGTCCGACCATGCTTCGCATTCGTCACAGTATCCTCCAAGAGTAGGTTTGGGCCTCGAGCCTTGCAGTCCAGCACGACTCTTTTCGGTGGCTAAGTCGATTATGGCCGGCGTCACTTGTAGAATGTCTTTCATTGTTACTATTCCTACGAGCTTTCCCTCATCGATTACGGCGAGCCGTCGAATCTTGCGATGGTTCATGAATTTCGCCGCGTCGTTGACGGTAGCACCTGGGCTGATACTCGCTACTGGCTTCGACATTGTCTGCACAACTTTCAGCTCAGAAGGGAGAACATTTCTTGCGGCCACTCTTTGCACAATGTCTCTCTCAGTGATGATTCCTGCTGGGTTTCCTGATTTGTCTACGATAATAACGCAGCCGATATCGTGTTTGCCCATTAGCTTTGACACTCCAGCAACTGTCTCGTTTTCTTTCGCCGTAATCGCTGGCCGTGACATTATGTCACGAACAAGAATGTCTGGCTCCGCCTCATGCACCGACAATGCAAGATGGCCATCCTTCGCCTTCTATAAAATCTTCGTGCAGCGATGAGCCTAGCAAACATTATCTGCGGCGCGCTTGACTTGTCATCGATCATTATTGGTTGCGGGTTCGGGATCAAGCCTGACTCTTGAGCCATCTGAGCCTCCGAGAATCCGCTCTATCTCTCCACCTACGCTGGTATACTGGACTCGTCTCGGGTTTGCCGTTTTAGCAGGAGTGTTATACAACGCGTTGGGTCTTGGTGGACAGGGCGTTCTTCTAGGAACGTCTTGGGCGATCAGTATGGGAATCGGAATCTACGCGATCTCCGTATTCCTTGTCAAGTACGTTTTGCATTATGGTCCAACGGAGTTGAAGGGTCCAAACAAGCACATAACACTGGGAATCGGTAGCTACATCATCTGGTTCCTGTTCACGACAATCCTGCTCAACACAATCATTTACCCTGGTCCGTACTAGTCGTCGATTGGTCAAGAGTCACCTGCTGAGGCGGAGGCGCGTCCGCCGGAGTTCGCTGGTTTTTCATGTTGCCTAACAAAGTGAAGTAGTCGTCCAGAGCTTTGAAATATCCTCGATCGTAATCACCATGCAATTCGTTCGCAGCGAACTCAGAGAATTCTTTCTTGAGACCATTAATCGTGTCTTCTGTCTTACTGGCGAGGACTTTTGGCAGGAAAATGTACTTGTCATCGTTTGTCCGGTAAGTAAGCATCAATCCCTCGAGCGCTTTGACGTATCCTCTTGACCACTGAGAGTTATCCGATTTTTGCCGGATAATATCGAGTTCTTTCTCTGCATCAGTCCAGGCTCTTGCCTCCACATGCTCTAGGAACTTGTTTACTGGGATCTGCGGGATCACTTTCGGCCCTCCGCTATCGACGCCGTTTGACCTCGTCTTCTTCCGAGACATCAACTATTCCTCCCTCTGTAACCTTGAAGATTCTCTCGCCCTCAGGCAAGTATGGACTGGAGACAAGTCGGGCTATCCGGATGGGACCGGTAGCAGCTCGGCGGAGGAACACTCTTGTGTGGCTTGTGTGAGCTACTATGTGCCCGCCCACCGCGTCTACAGAGTTGGCGAAGAACTGGTCGGGTTTCGACATGACTTGGTTAGTGACTATCGCGACGGCGTTGAACCCTCGCGCAAGGCGGATTAGTCGGTGCATGTGGTTGTTGAGACGTTGCTGTCTCTCCGCAAGCATCTCTCTGCCGATATACTCGCTTCTAAAATGGGATGTCAGCGAGTCAATGATGATCACACGGATATTGTTGTCTTTGATGATCTGGTCCGCCTTCTCCAAGAGAAGTATCTGATGGTCGGAGTTGTAAGCTTCCGAATAGATGATCCTCTGGGCTACGTCAGTAGGCTCAAGCCCTGCTGTCTTGGCCATTCGCACGATCCATTCTGGACGAAAGGTTTGTTCAGTGTCAAGATACAAAGCGCCTCCATCCAGGCCACCCTTATCGATCGGCAGTTGGACATTGATCGCTAGTTGATGGCAGAGAATGGACTTGCCCACGCCATATTCTCCATAGACCTCTGTGATAGTCTGTGTCTCGAGACCGCCTCCAATCAATCCGTCGAAAGCCTTGCTTCCTGTTGTAAGCCGGCGTACATTCGCTTTCATCTTCATGAGCTCGTCCGCTCGAATGAAGGAGAGTGAAATGCTGTCTCTGGCTTCTGCGATGATTCTTGCAGCTTGTTTCTCGCCTATTCCAGCAGGAACAAGTTCCCTCACAGTGGCTGTCGCGAGACTCTCGACGGTGTGAAAACCAAGTTCTTTCAGTTTCTCTGATGTCGAAGGTCCAACGCCCGGTAGGTCTTCTACAACCTCATACCTCCGGACGGCCTCCTGAGTCACCATCCTCTCACTCAACTAGTATGATCTTCAAATCTGTTCAAGCTTATTTAAACTGCAAATGGAAGCGGTTCCGATTTAGAGCTGAGACGGTTCCGAAGCTAATCAGAAACAACCGCGTTCAATGTACTTGGTTTCTGGTTTCGCAGGTTACAACACCCTTAATGTGACTCCTGTTGGTTGTGCTGATTGCGTTGAGGATTATTGGGGGTTGAGGGAGAAGAGGCCCAACCCAGGAAGAGCAATAGTAGGAGGTACATAGAAAATTTGTTGGGCTGGCCTAGCGAGGAGTCTACAGGGTTCGGGGTCTACCGGACCACTCTCTTTACCTCCCTATTCGAGTACTTCATCGTGCTCTTCTTCGGCACATGGCTAATCGTGGAGTACTTCTACAACGTCTACGAGCAGCAGTACTTCGGCTCGTTCGATCCAGTCTTCCTGGTCGCTGTGCTGATGGCGGCGTCGGCCTACGGCTTCATGAGAATAGTTTCCACAGTGAGGACCGGCCTGCGGCCAACAAGAATGACGAAGAAAAACGAGGATGATTATTGATGAGAAAACTAGGCATTACCACAATCGCATCATTTGCCGTGAACGTAATCTTGAGTCTATGGCTGGTAAACCAGTACTACTACGATGCATACTTCCACTCCTACGTGGACGCTTCTTTAGGTCCGGTCTATCCCTTCATTGTCTTGACCGCTGGGCTAGGGGGTGGCTCAAGCCTCGGATATCTTCTCTTAAGGAGAAGACATGCTGGGGACGGGACGGGAAAACTAGAGAAGGCGAGACTGTTCAAGTCAAGTGGACCAGTTCAGACTCCTGGAACCCTTTCATCTCCCCAAGGCAAGATGATGCCAACAGGACCTCCCCCAGGCCAAGTCTCTCGCCATACAGCGTACGCAGTTCCGCCTCTGCCTAAGAGCTCAACTCCCTCGGGTGGCGGCGCTCGGGGCACAGCCCCCTCCTCGATGTCCGTTGCTTCGAAGACCGTTACTCCTCCCCTTTCAACGTCTCAGAGGCTGGACCAGCTTACTCAGCCTTCGACTTCGATTTTGAACTCGACGCTCAGGGACCAATTTAGACCGGAGCAGGCTCCTCGGACCCCTCCACCTATTCCTCCACCGTCAGCCATCGGTCGGGGCGAGAACGCTCAACCGATGAACAGAATTCCACCCGAGCCATCACGGATGAGTTTTCCCTCACAGTGGAAGCCAGAACCCGGTCAGTCAGGCGACCGTGGTCCTGATTCAACCGTTTTTCCGAGGCCCGGTCAAATAGACGTGAAGCCGGGAAATGAATCTCCTGGTTTCGGTGGTCCGGTTGGTCAGGTTCCGAAACCTCCTCAGGCATCTCAGACTCCGTTCCCAGTTTCAAAGTGGGTGTCTCCTGAACAGAGAGCAGGGGGCCAGTGGACTGACCCTGTTCCGAAGCCCGGGCTCGCGACGCCTCAGAAATGGGGTCCTCCGCCGGGCCAGGGGGTTGCGCCCCGGCCTCCTCAAGGGGTCCCGCCGCGACCCGGTTCTGGTCCACTTCCTGGACCTACCGGCCAGCGCCCGCCGTTTCCCCCGGGTCAGGGTGGTCCAAGGCCGCTTGGTTATCCCAATCCCGGTAGACCTGGACAGCCAGGGCCTATCGGAGTGTCTCCGCCTCCTTTCAGGCCTGATCAGCCCCGTTCCATGGGCCCACCTCCGCAGGGGAGACCGGTTCAGTCTCCTGGCGGGCCATCGCCTCAACCCTGGAGCCCGCCTAAAACTGCTGAGAAGGGAGAATCAGGGGGTTCGTCTCAAGGCAAGGACTTCGCAAACTCTCCCCCGATTCGACCATCTCAGTTTGGGGCTTCAGAGAGCTCGAGGCCAACGGACGAAAAACCTGCCGAACCGAGCTCTCCTGGTGGAGAGATGGATTGGGATACCGCGCTCGACACGATATTGAAAACGCTGAAGAAAGATCGGGGAGTAGGAGAGAGGACGTAGAGACCTTGAGGAGAACGTGGAAGTTACAACAAGGATTTCGCTATTCGAACGTACGGGTATTCCAGTCTCCGCGAGGGTGGGAAGTGTCTATTTGAGAAGACTACTGATCAAGCTTGTTGCCATCGAAACAGCGCTAGTCGGATGGCTCTCCTACTGGATCTTTCTCGTCTACGCGAACAATCCTTCCGTAAGCGCGGGGCTAATCGATCAGCTGACAAGATTTCCACAGCTCGCCTTCACCACCGTCGACATCGCGGTCATGGTGATCATTGCAGCGTTCGCGATCGTCCTTGCCTTCAAGTTCCACCGCGGCCTTCGACCAGGTATCCGATTGGAGAGAGCTTTGCAGATGTTGGAGAACCTGATGAAGAGGAACCTGGTTCTCGAGGCTCAGGTAGCCGAGCTTAGGGTGGAGAAGGTGGAGAAAATCCATCCAAGCCCATCACCATCGTCGTCGAGCATATCGGTTCCGGGTTTTCCAGGGCCAAGCTTCTCAGCAGGGATGGCTACGTCGCCCAGTGAACCGCGTCCGGGGTCTTGGGAGAAAGCTTTCAGAACCCCGCTTGAGGCAGGACCACCTTCGCCTAAGCTTCCTAGTTCAAGTATCTCTGAGGCTCCTTTCCAGCGCGAAACAGGCGTCCCTCCACCAAGGATAGAGGTAAAAAATCCAACCTCGAGTCCAGCGAATCCGCCTCTAGTAATTTCGGAAAAAACTGGATCTTCGGGTTCGAGTCCGGATTCAAGAGACAAGTTTTCGGAAAAACTAACACCTCTCCCATCCTCGACAGGTTCGTCCGCTTGGGAGGACAGCCCCAAGTACGTCGGAGAATCCACCGGCATTCTGATACCTTCACCGATTCCGAAGAAAGCGGCCCGCTTCACCTCGGACTCAGGTGGGCTCAAGCAGCCCTACATTCCGGTTCCCGCTCCAAGAATGACACCTCCAAGTGTGATTGTTGGTCCGATGAACCAGAAGCCAGCTTCTCCGGGCAGGCAGGCGCCGCGTCCCATTGTTCGTCCAACTTTTCCAAGTAAACCATCGATTAAGGAGCAATCTGCCGCTTCCGATATTCTAGAGCCGAAGGCTCCCAATGCGCCGATCATCATCGACGAGCCAAAGCCTTCAACCGGGGGGCTGAAACCAGCCGAAACAACTACCCCTATTCCGTCGTCTGTAGAGGAGACGAAGGAGAAGGCGGCCGACAAACCGGCTGACGGATATAAGAAAAAGCCTCTTCGCGAAGAAGACTAACCAGGCTATTTGCTCAAGCGGAGCACATCGGGGGCCACTGCCTCCCCGGCCGCGTTGATTGGCTCTGGGACCTCCGGTTTCGGATCAGTTCCACGAAGGGCGCGGCACAGGAAAATCGACTACCCCAGGGGGTCAGAGATTAGTTAGCTGAATGAGAATAGTTAGCGAAAAAGAAAAGTTACAGAAAGAGAATAGTTATGGAAGAGCTTAGGATTCTTTGGCCGCACCATTCGACTGCGACGGCTGGGAGACTGATGGAGAAAATTGTTCGGGAACGTTTAGATACGTTTCCCCACCTACTAGACTCGTCTCTGAATGCCCGAGCTTGACGATGTTGATTCCAGGATACTAGGGATCCTTGTTGAGGACGGGCGTCGGTCTTTTCGTGAGGTCGCTCGTCGCGCTGGCGTAACTACCCCGACTGTTCAAGCCAGAGTCAAACGAATGATGGAAGAGGGTCTCATCCGTAAGATATCTCCGATCTTCGATGTCTCAAAATTCAAGCAAGGCCTGGTATTCCATCTCTATCTCAGGG
>MNGO01000036.1 GCA_001918765.1 Crenarchaeota archaeon 13_1_40CM_3_52_10 | reverse complement strand
TGTCGTCGGGGGGCGCCCGATCTTCGCCTTCCCCGGTGCAGCAGGAGGATTCAGAATCCGGTATGGCCGTTCGCGAAACACTGGAATGGCATCCGTTGGAGTTCACCCAGCTACAATGGAAGTTCTCGGGGGCTTTCTGGCCGTAGGGGTCCAGATGAGACTGGAAAGGCCTGGGAAGGCAGGCATAGTCAACGCGGTCGATAGCATCGAGCCTCCCATCGTGAAGCTCATCGATGGATCAGTGATGAGGATAGAGTCACCTCAAGAGGCAAAAGCGCTACGGGACAAAATCCAGAAGATACTATTCATTGGCGATCTAATGGTCGGATACGGTGAGTTTCTTGAGAACAATCGGGCCCTGGTCCCATCAGGATTTGTCGAGTCCTGGTGGGCGCAATTACTGGAAGAGAAGCTACGCGACCCGAAAACCGGCAACGAAGCACAACCGCTGAATGTCTCAACTGAACGAATACATGAATTCGCGAAGAACCCGTTCTCCGCCAGACCGCGCGCCAGCGAAGCAATCGGATTGTCCCAGAGTCTCGGGATTCCTCTGCACCCGGTGTACACGCACTTCTGGAGCCAAGTTACAGTCGAGGACATACATTATCTCCGAGAGAAACTCATCCATTACCTCGACGAGTCATGCGTCCTGCCTTATGACGAAAAGCTGAAGGATATTCTCGAACAGGCTCGAATGCCACACAAGATGGTCGCTGGTGCAATCCAGCTAGGAGATGATGATGCCTTAGTTCTCCGGGCGATTCTGAAGCTTGACACTCCCGGAGCACAGGTCATGGGAGACAGCTCGCTAGAAGTGCTGAGCCTACTTGCGGGATTTCCGATAAAGAACAAGGCGCCTATCTTCGTCGGGGCGCGCATGGGACGTCCTGAAAAGGCCAAGGAGAGAATCATGACTCCGCGCGTCCACGGGCTATTTCCAACTGGCCAGGCTGGCGGCCCACGTCGCGATGTGATAGAGGCATCGAAGAAATCAGTCGTAACCTTGGAATTAGTTGACCGAGTATGCCCGAAGTGTGGTCGGTGGGAATCGAAGCTCAGATGTCCTGCTTGCGGACAGGAGACGCGGATGAGCGTAACCTGTTCAAAGTGCGGCCAAGCATCACACAATTCGTCATCCACTTGCAACGGATCGCTCGTCGCATACCGAAGCATCAACGTAAACCTAGTCGAAATGCTGGAAGAAGCTGTCGGGAGGCTGAGACTGGGAAAAATCGAAGGGATGGTGAAGGGAGTAAAGGGCTTGATCAACAAGACCCGAATGCCCGAGCCCTTAGAGAAGGCATTGTTACGCGCCAAATCAGATGTGTCCGTGTTCAAAGATGGAACCCTGCGGTTTGACGCGTCGAACGCTATACTAACCCAGTTCAGACCGGGGGAAATTGGGCTGAGCCTGGAGAAAGCCCGTGAGATCGGGTACACAATTGACATGGACGGTCACGAGCTCTCAAACCCGAGACAGTTGTGCGCTATGGAAATACAAGACCTCGTCGTTTCGGAGGCTTGCGGCGAATATTTGTTGAAAGTGTCCCGGTTCCTAGACGATCTCCTCACGTCGTACTATGGACTTGACAAGCTCTACAAGGCGTCGAAAAAAGAGGACCTAATCGGACACTTGGTCGTCGGGTTATCACCTCATACATCTGTCGGCGCAGTGGGAAGAATCATCGGATTCACCAAAGCAAGCGTTTGTTATGCCCACCCACTTTACCATGCTGCGAAACGGCGAGACTGCGATGGAGACGAGGACTCCGTATCCCTTTTGCTTGATGTCCTACTGAACTTCTCCAGGGAATACCTCCCAGACAGGATAGGGGGATTAATGGACGCCCCGCTACTCCTCGCGCCCCTACTAAATGCGACCGAGGTAGCACGACAAGCTTTCAACATTGAAACAATCACCTCTTTCCCCATTGCTTTCTACGAGAAAACGCTAGTCGGAGCTAGCCCCAAGGAGGTCGAGGATCTTGTCCCAACCCTAAACAACGCTCGAGAATCCTTGTCGGGCAACTGGAACATCGGGTTTACCCACCCGACAGAAGATCTAGACCGAGCACGATTAACCAGCGCCTACAAGGAACTACCGACGATGCTGGACAAAGTCAAGGAGCAACTGGATCTCGCCGACAAGATCGTGGCCGTGAAAGGAGAAGAAGTAGCTAGAAAAGTTCTAGGAACCCATATTCTTCGAGACTTGGTGGGTAACCTGCGAACGTTCACGTCGCAGCGATCGCGATGCTCAAAGTGTAACTGGAAACCCCGCCGGGCACCTTTGAAAGGAGTCTGCGTGAAATGTGGTGGCAAGTTGGGACCTACAGTTTTCAAGGCAGGTGTCGAGAAATACCTCCAAGTCGCCTTTGACATGGTCAAACGGTACAACGTCGGTGAATACTACCGACAGAGACTTGACTTGATCAAGGTTGAACTGGACCAGACGTTCAGACCCATTGAGGAAGACAGGACGCAGACAAAGCTCTTGGTGGGAGATTTCGCCTAGAAAAGGGCTGTAAGCGTGACACCGCCGTACCATCCACGAGCGTACATTTCCGGAATGAGAAACGTCAACCGAGGACTGGCATCCAGATCAAAGATCATTGATGCCATGGAGAAGGGAAAGACCAGAATCAATGAGATTAGCGAGAAGACGGGTCTTACTGAAAGCTGTGTTAGTCATCACTTGAGACTGCTTCTGAGACAGAGGGTTGTTTCCTCGGCCGTTGTCGGGCGGGGCAACAGGTGGAGCCTGACAAAGTACGGCCAAGAAAAACTAGGCTGACGCACGCCTACGGCGTTGGCCTACAAAAAGGGGGAAGGTTGAATGGGTCGAGTCTCGGCGTCTAATCGTCGCCTTGGTCGTTCTCGTTCTCGCTCTCGTGTACTAGCTGACCCCTAATCTCACCATTCGTGTTGGCTGTGGTGTGGACGTTGACGTAGGTGTTGCCCGCGAGGAGGGCTTTGACAAAGTCGTCCCAGCTTGTTATCAATGGGCTGGCTTTAGTGTTGAGGTCGGCGGCGGTCCGGGTTCCTTCAGCTAAGGTCTTGCAACCGTGTGGCGAGGAGAAGAGGGGTTGGTTGGTGAAGAATGGAATGATGACCTTCCCATTTGTCCCTGCGGCCCCTACGTGGATGTGCGAAGCCGTAACGTTGACGATGTCGCAGACTATAACACGGAACGATATTGCAGTGCCATTGTCAATGAGCCTTACTGTTGCCATTCCAAATGCATCGGTGCTTACAGGTGGAACCTGTTGGCTCCCAGTGAGAGCGATTCGGAAGGTGACCACATGGATCTCGTTGTGCTCGTCGGACGTTTCATGTCCTTGATGTTCAGCAAGAGCCGGAGCAACTTGGACCGTGGCTATGAAGATCGCTAGAGATACAAGAAGAACGAACGATAATGGTTTTTTCAAACTAAAACCTCCGTAGCTCCCGTATCTTCCCGCATCAGGATATATGATTTTTTCCAAGAAAAGAAAGTCTGGGATAGACGAGGATATAAAGGGCTATTCATAGCTTCCTGCGAAGCTACGATCCCGATATGGATGGTGGGTCTCTTACTGAGCTGAGGCTGTCGAAGCGGCTCCCTTCCGGAGTTTCACGGTGACAGAGACGGCTCGGTCGTCCGCATTCTCCACGACGAAGAACCACTTCCCCTTCGAGGGCGCAGTAAATTCAAGTGTCGTTTTTTCAACGCCTTCCTCGCCGGTCTCACTCCAGAATTCCTCGCCCTGATCTAGATTGTCCAGATTGTCCTCGTCGAGGAGGTAGACGTTGACAAGGCCGGTTGCTGTGACTTCGCCTGAAAAATCCTTCCCAGCGTCCAGTTCTACATCATACTCCGTATAGTCGCCCTTAGCAATCGTCGGGTTGAAGTCGGGACCCAGTTTGGCGGCAGGTGGTCTTGGTGGGGGTGCGACCTTTGGCAACCCAGGTTCCGGAGTGGAAATTGTAGGAGCTGTGAGCTTAGGGCTAGCCTGTGGTCCGATACTCCTCGCTGGGTCTGGTTTGGGTGGCGTCCTTTGATCAGTTCTTGCGGATGACGAATGGCTTGGAGGAGATTGTTTCTCTGCAGTTCGATGTTGTGGAACCTTCGCCTCAGTTAGAGAGTGATGCGTTGTCGCAGGAATCTTGGGGGGAAGATGCGATGTCATAGGCCCCCTAGGCGGGTTGATATTAGCCAGCAAGGGGAGCACAAGTGAGACGAGAATCAGAACTCCCGCGACAGGCCACGATATTGCCTGAACAAAGGCCACAATTGTCACGACTATCGCGACTATGTTGCCGAGGAGTAGCAGGGGTCTAGAGCCCATGTTCTTTACCAGAATGACCTGAGGTGTCTCGGCCAGTTCAAAATGGATTTGTAACCAGGAAAGCTCGAGGGCGGAGGTGCGGGATTCTTCTATCTCGGCAATTCTTCGAGTCGAGTTCCTTACTCTGTACTTTCGCTTCAGCGGGACAAGGGCCCTAATCTCGTAGCTTCGTCTTCGCTTGCTTTAGCGTCCAGGCCCGTGCGAAATATGATAGAGCAATAGCTGGAAGCAGAACCAAGCCGACAAGCATTAACAGGGAACTGAGCGTAATCTCGCTGGTAGCCCCAGTGGGCTGTTTGTTCATCGTACCGGGTTGGTATGATTGGGTTGACGAAGTGGTCACCCTAGGATTGGAGCCAGAAGTTGTCGCAGTCTGAGTTGACGGGGCGAGAACCCCCGGCAAAATGACCAGCCCAAGACCGATCAGCACGCCCAGCGTCAGACCTAATCCAGCTCTCGTTCGTCTCCCGAGTCCGAATCTCAAGCCCTCTGCTCCCCTTGTTCCATGATACTCATGGGCCTAGGCCCCGCATAATCCCAAAGGTTAGAACAGTCCGATCCGTTATCAGAACGGCCTCGACCTCCACGCCCGCAAGGTCTCGCTCCACGAGACAACAACTGCCGAGACGCCAAGAACGAATGCCATGATATTGTGTGTGGAAAAATCTGGCGGGTAGATGATAGGGTATAGTGCGAGCATGACCGTGAACATGGTTGAGTAGAACAAGTATCGTGGAAGCATGAATCCCAAGACCCCGACAAAGTTCTGCAAAACCCCGACCTTCACTAGCTCGATCAGATGATATTCGCCGGTCGAGTCCTTCTCTAGCAGTCCCAGATCCTTCAGTTTCTCCAGATGATGCAAGGCAACACTAGGGCTGCTCAAACCTAATGCTCTCTGAACCGGTCTAACACCGACAACCTGTTTCTTTGACCCGAGGATATGCCAGTAGACGCGCAAAGTCACTCCTTTCAGCTCGGATTCGATAACCCTCTCCCGTTCTTCCGTCATGAATCCTCGATCCTCTAGAGCATGAGGGAAATCCTTTGGTTCAATACAAGCTTACCCGTGCAACGTGAGGTGTTCGGGTTTCCGAACACCATGTTCTAAACACTGGGATTAAGCCCACGCCCCGCCCTACCATATGACGAACAAGAATGATACTCCGCAAAGCAACAACGGCATACCTACTCATCCTCACAAGTCTCACACTCATCCCGGTCTCCGTCTACCTCACAACCCCGACAGCCCATGCGATGATCCCGTTCACTTCATACCAAGACCTGCAAGAATTCGTTCACACGAGTAGCTGCGCTAGCCCAACCCCCAGCCTCTACAGCCGAGGCGGGCTCACCACCAGTCCTACACCGGCAGGCCTCGCCACCGCCCAATCGAACAGCGGTTCAAGCCAGAGTCCCGCTCACTCTGAGACTAACCAGCAGGTGTCAGGCGTTGACGAGCTTGACACGGTTAAGAACGATGGCCAGTACATCTACACGATAACAAGCAACACGGTCGCAATCGTCCAAGCTTACCCCACAACGAACGCCGTTCTCGTTTCCAAAGTCACGGTTAACGGGACTTTGCAAGGAATCTTCATCGTTGAGAACAGACTTGTCGTTGTAAGCCAAGAACCACGATACCCCTATGCGTACTACGGTGGAGGCGCGAAGCTTCCTACATTAGGCACTGGTATCGCTCAACCTAGCGGCTTTGCAACGATCTACCCTATTGGATTCTCAGGGACCACTTCGCTGTTCGTCTTCGACATAAGCAACCATGCCAGCCCGGTGCTTACGACCAGGGTTGAAGTAAACGGAACCTTAGCCGGTGCCCGTCTAATTGGAAACTACGTCTATCTTGTCGCTACACAGCCAGTCTTCTGCTACGGCGAGATCTTGCTTCCGGAGCAGATTATCAATGGTCAAGTGGTAAGGGCCACGCCTGTGCAAGTCTATCACTCCGACATTATCGACCAAGGCTACAGCTTCACCACCATCGTTGGGTTTGATGCGACGCAAAGCAGTCCCAGTACTACTGCAAAGATCTACCTGATCGGAACGACTAGCACGATCTACGTTTCACTCCACGACATCTATCTCACACAGCCGGTATGGAGCCAGAGCCAGCAGACAATTGTACACCGTATCAGCATCGACGGTCTCGCAATCACCTACATTTCTACAGGCGCAGTACCCGGACACGTCTTGAACCAGTTCTCCATGGACGAATACAACGGATATCTGCGCATCGCAACAACCAACTGTTGCAGCCAGAGCGGGGGTCCCGTGCCACTCGCATACGCGCCAGTCAGTCAGCAAGAGACAAACGTGTATGTTCTCGACAAAGGCCTCCACACCACTGGAAGACTCGAGGGACTCTCGCCGGGCGAACAGATCTATTCCGCCCGGTTCATGGGCGACAAAGCGTACCTTGTCACCTACAAACGAACAGACCCGCTCTTTGTCATTGGCCTCCAAGACCCCGCGAAGCCCATGGTGCTCGGCCAGCTCAACGTGACAGGCGTCTCCGACTATTTGCAACCATACGACGAGACACATCTCATCGGAATCGGACAGTTAGGCACGGACGTCGCGTGGGAGAACGCGGTCCGGTTCACAGGTCTCAAGATCAGCCTCTTCAATGTCACAGACCCCAAACAGCCACTTGAGACAAGTCGATACCTGATCGGTGGTCCCGGAACCAGCTCGCCTGCAATAACCGACCACAAAGCAGTCCTCTTTGACAAGACACTCAACCTCCTCGTCATCCCAGTCGAGATAACCGCACAACCACAGAACGCCACGTACTGGTACTCTTACCAACCTATCTGGCAAGGAGCCTACGTCTTTAACATCACACCCGACAAAGGCTTCGTCTTCAGGGGCGGAATAACACAACTGCAAAACGGCCAACTACCCACATGGCAGGACAACAACCTCTTCATCACCAGAACACTCTACATTGGAAACGTGCTATACACCATCTCAAACAACATGGTGCAAATGAGCAGCCTCACAGACCTGTCGGAACTAGGCTCAGTCAGCCTATAGCATAACGACCAAAAAACCCCTCCAGTTTTTCTTTTTCCTCTCTTAGCCAGCGACGGGTCTCCAAATGCCAGTCTGGGGATCGCGGGTTCGAAAATCGAGAGTTCTGAGTTGTTAGATGTTCCAGCTTCGTTTCAGGGTAGGCTTGATCCGGATGTAAGTCCCAGGACCCATGTATCCCGTGTGCTTGACGATGTCCGCTTTTCCTTGTATCTTGATTCCACGCGGGGCCCAGGGTTTCATCGTCTTGAGATCATCGACAACGAACGAGGCTCGAGGATTCTCAAGCACATTCTTGTACTTCATCGTGTTAGTGACGTCCCGGCCGCTCACGTAAATGTAGTCACCGTCAGTATCGAAGCTGACCGCGGCGACATCAGGCCTTCCGGACTTGGATGCAGTCCCGATCCTAGCCAGCGGCTGAGTTTTCAGATAGGCCAATTCTTTCTCGGAGAACAATCGCTCACGTCTCTTTCAGAGACTCTCATCTACGAACTATATAGCGTATCCCGGCGTATGCCCCGCAGACAAGTGTCGCTCGATGAGCTCATTAGCTCCGCTAATTGGCGATAGAAAAAGGAGGTAAGGAAGTGTGCTTAGAGTTCGCTGACCAGTGGAACGTTTCTCTTCGGCACGAGTCCTCGGCCCCTTACCCGGAAAGGTGGTGGGCCGCTAAACGGCAAGGTCTTTAGGAACTGTGGCTTCTGCCGTGCCTGTGTGACAGCTTCGAAACCTGAGGCGAGCTTGATGAGTGTGGACTCGCTGAATGCTGTGCTCATGAACGATATGCCAACTGGAACGCCGAAGGTCATGCCCGCCGGAACGTTGATGATTGGATAGCCCACTATGGCGGCCGGCGAGGAGGTTCCGAAGACGAAGTGGTCGCTGTTGATCAGGTCGGTGGGCCAAGGTGGGTTATCGGTCCCGGCGATTAGTGCGTCGAGGTTGTTGTCGTTCAGCAGCTTGTCTATTCCCTCTGTCGCTCCGATTTTCTGGTCAATGGCGAGCGAGTCGTTGTATGATAAGCCGAGGGGTTGTGTGGCGTTCGGGTCCGAGCTGAACGTGTTGGCGAGGTCGAATATTTCTTGTGCGAAGAAGGGCATCTCTTGGTCGGCGTGGGCGTTGTTGAAATCGATAAGGGCTTGGAGCGTTGGGCTGGCGATCGGTACGCCGGTTCGGGTCTTGAGATAGTTTGCTATGTCGATCTTGAAATCGAAGAGGAGCACGGTGAACTCTGCTGTTCCACTATTGATGTCGGCGAGATGTGGGAAGGACACGGGGTCTACCAGAGTCGCCCCCGCGTTTTGAATTGCAGTAACTGCTGAATCAAAGATGGCATCGGCGTGGGGGCTGGATCCTTCAAAGTCTCGAACAACGCCAATTCTGGCGGCCTTGAGGCCCTTGGGGTTCAGGAAGGCTCTATAGTCGGCTGGCAGAGTCGGCCTCGGTTGGCCGAGCTTGCCTAGCGGGCTAGTGCTGGTAGCAGGATCGCGAGGGTCAGGGGTTCTCTGTACGATAGCTGTCAATACGGTTGCTGCGTCTGCAACGGTTCGAGCGTGGGGGCCAACCGTGTCCTGTGTGTGGGAGATGGGAATGACGCCGGCTCGGCTAACAAGGCCGACAGTTGGTTTGATACCTACGACTCCGTTAGCGTTCGCCGGGCAAACGATGCTGCCATCAGTCTCGGTACCTATGGAAACCGTGGTCAAGTTTCCAGAAGTTGCTGCTCCGGACCCCGAGCTGGAGCCGCATGGGTTGCGGTCGATTGCGTAGGGGTTGTTACACTGGCCGCCGCGTCCAGACCAGCCGCTGGAGGAGAAGAACGAGCGGAAGTTGGCCCATTCGCTCAAATTGGTTTTGCCTAAGATTATTGCACCAGCGGCACGAAGATGTGCGGCGACAGTTGAATCCTGAAGTGCCGGGGTCCCAACCAGGGCTATGGAGCCTGCTGCAGTTTGCATTTGGTCGTGAGTGTCGACGTTATCCTTCAAGAGGATAGGTATCCCGTGGAGTATCCCAGCGAAGGGAGTGGCTTGTGCATCGAGCTGATGGGCGATTGTCAAAGCGTCCGGGTTCACCTGAAGAAGTGAGTTGAGCCTTGGCCCGCTCTGGTCGAGAGCTCCAATCCGATTGACGTACATGTTCAGGACAGCGGTTGCCGTTAACGTTCCAGCTGTATATTGTGCCTCAAGCTGTGCTATTGTAACCTCCTCGATGCCCGGGCTTGGCGGGCTCTGAGGTATCAGAGTCGGTGCTGTTGGCTGTGAGGGGAGGTACGGGATTTTCTCCATTAAGCCGCTGGCTCCAGCAGCTACAGCGGCCACACCTGCACCGTACTTGAGGAAGTCTCGCCTTGAAACCTTCCTATTCGTCGCTGTCTCAGGATCGTTGCTTTGAGTTTCGTCGGTCAACATTCTATTCTCCTAGAAAGACCGTAGAGGGGTAGTGCTTGGGGAAGAATTCTTAACAGTTTCGGGCCCACTTCTGTACAAGGTACACAGAGCTAACGGCAAGGTGAAGTTTCAGGCTGAAGTCGGGAAACACATGGAGTCCCGTCAGCCATAAGCAACCAGTATTGTGAATGCATTCGACAGACATGCAGTCCCGAACTCAATTCTGGAACTCTGCCATGCTACTTTGCAAAGGTCCCGGTTCCTTTGACAGCTGTTTCCAGTCAAGCTCGGCTAACCCTGCGAGCCGTCGGAACTCGTTAACCGACCCAGGCCCGAAACCCGCGAAGTGATTGTTGAAGAAAATGAAGCCTTGTTTGAACAGGCTAGACTTTTCCTCCAAGGCAGAATACCATTTTCGCATAGTCTCCCCCTGCTCCCGTTGCTTCCCCCCAAAATTTGTGATCGAACGGTCGCCCACCATTCGCAGGTAAGCCACATCGGACGTGGCCTCGGGTGGAGTGGAAGCGTACTGGTTCTCCGACCAGGCCAGGCTGACGTTGTTCGTCTCCAGAAGTTTGTAGATGTCGGGTTTGAACCATGATTTGTTGCGGAATTCAATAGCATGGACATACTTCTTGTCGGTCTGTCCAAGAAACGTCTCCAATGCCTCTCTGTCCTTCTTGTAGTTGAACGACGGCGGAAGTTGGATCACCAAGGCTCCAAGCTTCTCCCGGAGTTCAGACATCGCCTTGTAAAACCGTTCGAGCTGTGCCTGACTGTCCCGCAATTTCAGCTCGTGCGTTATCTTCTTCGGAAACTTCGCCGTGAAAAGAAAGCCATCGGGAGTCGCCCGCTTCCAATTGGACACCATGAAGGGCGAAGGCGTCCGATAGTAGCTGGAATCAATCTCAACTGCGTCGAAGACCTGTGAGTACAACCGAAGATAGTCGCCGGGCTTGGCGTCCCTCGGATAGAATGGGCCGACCCAGTCCTGGTAGGACCAGCCGCTACACCCGATCCTCAGCTTCTTCGCGCTGGCAGACAAAGTCCTAGAGAACATTCTGTTGGGTTGTTAAAGAATCCTCACGTGATTAAAAATCAGAACATTGGCGTATTGGAGAATACGATTCCCTGCTGTGTAATCTGGTAGAAATATCCCCGTGAGGGTGTTGGGTTGCGCCCGATTCTCAACACCTTCAACGTGCCTCCCTTCAACAAGACCTCTCCCTGTCGTTTCCTCATCTCGATGACTCCGTCCGCCAGGTTCGCGGTCGCGTTTTCCACGTTGACGTCCACAACCTCGGTGTGCAAGACCGAGATCGTTACCGCCCTGGCGATCTGGGTTGCAAAACGCATTACCTGAACATACTGGTAGACACGCCTCGCTTCTGCTAACAGGAAAAATGGTGTGATAGAGTCCATTACGATCACCTTGGGTCCAACGCTCGGCTTCATAGCAAAGCTCCTACCGAGGGCGAGGAGATCCTGAAACCTCAACGTCTCCTCTAAGATATCGCCCGGGTCCATTTTGGGAAGCGACTCAGCAAGTTTTTGAGCCCCAAGCGAGAACATGTCAACAAACTCGAGACGCCCTTCCTCCTCGATCTTCGTCACTGCAATGTGATGGTCCTCGAGTCCTAGCTTGACCACGTCGGCTGGATCATCAATGCAGTAGTAGAGAAGTTGGCATCCCTGCCGGAGGAAATTCGCGACTAGCTCTCGGACGAGAGCGGATTTGCCGCTTCCAATCGGACCCATCAGCGCAACACTGGACGGCCGAGGGAAACCTCCTCCGCTGACCTTGTCGAGAATAGGGATGCCTGTCGGTTGCACTGCCTCTATTCTATGATCAATTGGGGATGGTTTCAACTGTCGGCGTTTTCCTTGTCCACGAGACAAGTGCTCTAGTTCGAAAGGGGCCATGTAACTTGGACCAGTATCCTAAAGTGACAATATCACTTGCTCGACCGGAGCTTGGCCAAGCCGAGAACGAATGTCCCGCTGAAGATTCCAAGAAAAACACCGCCGATGACATCGCTCGGGAAGTGAAGCCCCAAGATGATCATCGAGACCCCAGTGGCGATCGCTAGGATAACGAAGGGGACACGCCAAGCAGTATACCTAGACCATACTACCGCGGCGACTGTGAACGCGTTCGTTGTATGTCCAGAGGGAAATCCGGGATTAGTGGGGATTTCACCACGCGCCATTATTCCGAGTGAGGGCACTTGGAACGGTCTTGGAAGGTTGAAGACAGTTTTCAACACGTCCGTCAGAGCCATCGCGGTCACCATCGCCACGCCCAGTATCAGCGAGCTTGTCCATTCATTGCTGTCATTGCGGAAGACGTAGAGCCAAAAAACTAGTGGGACCCAGATGAGATCGCCTACCGTCGCTATTCCGTAGATTATAGGGACAAGGGTATTACCGGCTATGGAGTGGTAGAGGGTAGTGGCGACGTAGGAGTCTACGGAGGTTCCGAGTATCCGCAGACCAAGCAATGCTAGGACGAATCCTATGATGCAAATCAGGATAATTCGTTGTGCAGCAAACAGGCTCTTGGCCCAGGATCTTAGGTCGAGCCCTGCCCTCCCTAGTAGAGACATTCGAAGAGGTTTAGCTCATCTGTTGTTATAACGTGAACGGATTACCCCCTCACTTTTATTAGCACCGCACGGTCGGTCTCATTCTCCCCATGATCATACTAGGCGGCTCCGCTAGTCAACCCCTTGCGGAGAAAGTCGCGAAAGAACTGGGTCAAGAAGCAGGAAGGCTAGAAGTCAAACGATTTCCAGACGGTGAAAAATATCTCCGAGTCCATGATGACGTCAAGGACCAGGACGTTGCAGCGATTCAGTCTCTCTATCGGACACCTGACGAGAACATATTCGAGCTTCTCTTGCTGACGGATACTCTCAGGGACCTAGGAGCACGGTCCATCACCGCTGTGGTACCCTACCTCGCATACGCGAGACAAGACTCACGATTCTATCCAGGAGAAGCAGTCAGCTCTGCATCCGTAGCCCGACTTCTAGAATCAGCCGGGACAACATCATTCCTTACAATTGACTGCCACCTTCACAGACTGGGAGACGTTGCCAAAGTCTTCAAGATCCCAGCCCGCAATCTCACCGCAATGCATGAACTCGGAAAGTACGCACGAGAACACTTCAAACCGCACAACCCCATCGTGATCGGGCCTGACGAGGAAGCTGACCAGTGGGCTGCAGTCGTAGGAAAGGAACTAGATGCGGAGCATACAGCGTTTCGGAAGGTTCGAGTCCGAAAGGAGGGCATGACCTCATCCAAGGTGAAAGTTGACGCCGGGGAAATAGATCTGAAAGGCCGAGATGTAGTCTTCGCCGACGACATCATTAGCACTGGCGGAACCATTGCAGAGGCTGCAGTGGCTTGCAGGAAGAAGGGAGCGAGACGAGTCTTCGTGCTCTGCACCCATCCCGTTCTTTCGGAGGGGGCGCTGAAGCGGATCAAAGCGGCGGGGGTGCTAAGAGTTATCGGAACGGATACCTATCCCGGGCCAATAAGCAAGGTGTCGGTTGCGCCTGTCATAGCCGCGGCGTTGAAGACCTAAAAACCGATTTCTGATGCGATGATGGTGGCATTGTCCACTCTGACGGAGAGACAGGAGTAGTTTGCCGCCCGACCTTGTCGTTACAGGAGCCCTCAACTGGGACATCAACCTCTTTGTCAAACGACTTCCCCGACCCGGGGAAGAGGTGGTTGTAGAAAAAGTGGACAGGGTCCCGGGAGGAAAAGGAGGGAATGTTTCGGTCGCCGCGTCCCGAATTCTTGGCCAGAGAAAGGTGGCGTTGTTGGCCTGTGTCGGGAAGGATGAGATTGGCAAGAAACAGCTGTCGATTCTCAAACAGGACGGTGTGGACACTTCCGCGGTTCAGATTCTGATCAAGCTTGAGTCGGGACAGGCGTACATTACAGTTGACGAGAAGGGGAGGAACAATATTGAGACGCATTTTGGGGCGAATGCCGGGCTGAAGCGGGACCATATCATGCTCCCAGAGGTCCAGAACCTCTTCGGCAACTGCCGGATGATGGTCGTCATCGACCCACCACGACACGTCGCAGGAAGAATACTCTCGGAAGGACGCCGCCTCCGACGATCCGTCCTTTGGCATCCAGGCGTCTTGACAAGATTCGAAATGGAAGAGTTTACCGGTGAAATGGAAGGGTTGGACTATCTAGTATTGAACGAGCACGAAGCGCTGGCGTTCTCCGGAACCCGCACTCTAGCAGAATCAGTCACGGCCTTCAACAAGGTCGAACCGAAAATGAAGATTCTTGTCACATTAGGAAGCAAGGGCTTCGCGTTTTATGATAGGGGAAAACAATTGAAGATGAAGAGCGTCGACTTAGCGAAAATGGGACGGAAGATAGTGAATACGACCGGTTGCGGAGACGCGTTTGTCGGAGCTTTCGCGGCCTACAAGGTACTTGGGCTCGCCGATGTCGAGGCGCTTAAGCACGGTAACATGGCGGCAGCCCTCAAGGCTACTATGCCAGAAACCAGAGGAAGCCCGACCCGGAAAGAGCTTGAAGAGTTCTACCAGAAATACCCGGCCTAACGCCGTCCATCTCAATCCCGAGTTCGGGATCGTATGGTTAGTTCCAATAAGATTCCGTAGGGTTCGCTTTAATTGGCGGGACACCGACCGTCCCCAACTGGAGTTTTAGCGTGTTGTCGAGTACTGTCGAAATCGCAAAGCTGGATCGGACTGTCGATTGGCTCCTAAAGAATGATAGTCCGGGGGTTCGATATTGGACGCTCAAGGACATTCTCGGAAGATCCGAGACCGATACCGAAGTCTCGGCGGCCTTTGACGCAATCGCATCTTGGGGTCCCGTCGCCGAATACTTGAGAGAACAACACCCAGCAGGCTACTGGGGCGATGGAGAAGATGTGTACTGGCCCAAATGGAAAGCGACCGTTTGGCCCCTCATATTGTTGGCTGAATTGGGTGTTCCAGGGACACATCCCTCGATATGGAAAGGTTGCGAGTATTTTCTACGAGTCATGAACGGGCAGGATCGTTCTTGGCCACCGCCAAAGTATCCTGATGAGGATTTGCGAGGATGGCGTTCGGTCTGGGAGCCGTGTGTTACAGGCAACATGGCCCGCACGCTAATTGAGTTCGGGTTTGAGAATGATCCACGGGTACGCGAGATGTTTGAGTGGCTTGTGAGGTATCAGCGTGATGATGGAGGATGGAACTGCGACACCGAGGGACGAGACAGGAAGGAGGTACGCCATAGCTCGTTCATGTCGACGATCGAGCCTTTGTGGGCGTTTTCTTCTCTTGACCCTCAGAAGTGGCCGCGTGGAGGGCGGGAGGCGGTGGAAAGAGGCGTGGAATTCATGCTGATGCACCGCCTATTCAAGAGCGATACGTCTGGCAAGATAATTGAGCCGGAATGGACTCAATTACATTTTCCACTGTTCTACTTCTATGATATTCTCCATGGATTACGAATTGTGACAGCCCTTGGTTTTGGTAGAGATGATCGTACCGAGGATGCTCGGGAGTTGTTGCTGTCGAAACGGCTGCCGGACGGAACTTGGTCGATGGAAGCTACATATCTTCGATCTTTGCGACGGAATTTCGTGAAGGACGAGAGGACAGGACAATGGCGTTCCGTGCAGGAAGAAGGCATTGACCGCTCAAACGTCTACAAGAGTCCTGGAAAAGTTGTTGAGGTTCCAGGCATATACTCAAGCCTGGGCGAGGTGGGCAAACCCAATCCCTGGGTGACCCTGAACGCTCTTAGAGCGCTCAAAGGCCACGAATGACTTAGTCCCACAATACAGTGACCTGTTGAAGCGCGAGCCGTTATGATCGGCGTTTTCACGAAGGGCGGGGCGCGGGAAATCGACCACCCCGAGGGGGGTCAAGAAATAGTTAGTAGAAAATAATAGTTACAGAAAAAGGAAAGTTGCAAGAAAGAAGATTCGGGAAAAACACGTCTTCTCCTAGTTGTTTGGTTCACAACCTGGATGCATTAGACTGAGTGCCCTGGGGCAGGGGTTCCCGCAAGCCCTCCCAAGCTTGACGCAGGAGAAAATCGAACACGTCTCCGTGCAATTGTGTCTTAGGCATTTGGAGAATAAGCTAGTTGCTTGTTGTTCCCAATGATGCCCGAGTGTGGACTGGACTCGGGAGTGACAACTCGATCATATCTCCGAGCTCCACATCTCGATTTGGCCATGCGATTCATCGTCAGGATGGAGAGAGCCATCGAGTCGCTGATGAGTCTCGTATCGCTCGTGGGTTTTATCAGCACCCTATATCTCCTCCTGATTTTCCTCACGACACCCCCACAAATTACGATCGCAGAAAGCGGCGTTGGGGTCCAAGGCATCTACCAGTACACGGTCAGGAACATCACTATCCAAGGTGTGCCGTTCTTTTGGGTCTTCACAAGCCTGGTTTCGCTTTCGGCGGGGCACACGTACCATTCCGCGAAGCATCTCTTCCTCCATGCAAAGGGGAAGCATCCACCCGCGCATGTAGCCGACCCGAATCAGGCGTAGAAAGCCAAGCGGGAAGGGGAGGAAAATTGGACGATCTAGCCTTTCATTTCGGATTTGCTTTTGGGAGGGTTTTCTGTTCCTTCCAAGTAGACCCGCAGACGTGGCAGTTGTGATACCTAAACTCGTCCGTTTCTCCCGATGACCGAGTACAGGGACCGGTGGTGCCGCAGATGGGACATGTGTGAGTTGTTTGCTCCAACGTATTGGTCGATTCCGAGTCTTATCCGACCCTGATTATGTCTTCCTGTGGCTTAGATAGTTGCTGGTAGCCGCTGGCCGTGACCAGAACATCCTGCTCTAGATTACAAGTTCCAAGCTTGCTTGTGACTGAGGGCTCTATGGTGAAGACCATGTCCATCTGAACCGGTTTCTCGACTTGCTTGCCATACCTGTTCGGCCACCTTGGACCGAGTAGAGGACCAATCTCGTGCGTGCTCCGGCCCAAGACGTGTCCCAGAGCATGCTTGTACTCCGGGTAGCCTTTCTTGACGATTAGCTTTCTGCCAGCACTATCGACCTTGTAGCCTACAGTCCCTGGCTTCAGGGTTGCGAGAGCCGCATCGTTTGCAGCTCTAGCCGTCTCGAACATGCGCTTCACCGAGCTAGGAATATTTCCGGGCCCAACGAAATAGACTCGCTGGATGTCACTACAATAGCCTTCATAGTTGACTCCGAAATCGAGTTTGACGAAATCGCCGTTCCGGATAGTGGTGTTGTGGTAGCCTATGTGGCCCATGGGATCGCCGCCAACGTTCACGGATGGGCAACGGTCAAAGGCCCAGGCGGCCGATAGACCCTTTTGGGCGAGAAGTTTGTGGGCGAACTCGTGTACATATCTGTCCTTCTTGCCGGGTCTGATAGCACTCTCGACCTCGTCATAGATCTTCTCGCACTCGGCTATCGCTTTCTTTACGAGCTCGACTTCTTCGGGGACAAGCCTCGCACGCAGCGCAATAGCCAAGTCCTCCCCTGACACGAACCGTTTGGAATATCCCTTCAATGCCCGTTTGAGATATGCTTCCATGCCGCTCGTCATACCATCTGCAGCACCTTCGTCGTAACTTGAGTTGACCGCGATGCTCTTCGGCTTCCTGTTTCCGATTATCTGTTTCAGCTTAGGGGCTGCACCCTCGCTCGCATAGCCAACCACATCGTCGTAGAACTTGCTCTGCCTTATCGCATCGACCTCTAGGCTTCCGACAATAGCGGTCTTTGTTCCGTCCTGGTCGATTATCGCAGCGGACCGCCACGTCAGATCGCTGAACCTTAGGTCCTGAGCTAGTGGATCCTCGTTTCCTTCCCGCGTGAATGTAATCCAGAGGTCTATTCCCTGTTCCTTCATCGTCCGCTGAATCCATTTCAGCTTCTTCCTGAGAAATTCCATTTTGAGGGGGGCTTTGTCGAGCTTCACGGAGAATGATCTGTACGGGAATTGACTTATTGCTTTCTGTTTTGACGACCTTCGCGCGTCACCGGGAAGGGCGGCGCTCCAACGAGTAGGAATACTGTTTTAGGGTCCACTCAAGTTCGACTCAACGCTAAGGCTATTAGTGCTGGACTCTGAAATCGATCCCAATGCAAACAGGGCAATACTCGACCAGCCAGTTCGCCAGGGACGTAGACACGTGCGTCCGGAAATACTCTAACGAGTCAGAAGTTCTGAGAGAGATCAAACCGCTCCTCGAGAAACTTATCCGGAGCCCGGGATCAGTTCCATCCGAGGCCTTCACGCCGAGAAAGGACAGGTTCGCGATGAACCTCATCCATATGCCAAGCGATGAATTGTTCTCGATAATCGGAGGAGTCTGGCATCCAGGCCAGACAACCCCCATCCACGACCACCTAACATGGGCGCTTATTGGAGTCTATGATGGCGAAGAACGGGAAGCACTGTTCCGTAGAACCGATGATGGATCAAATCCCAAGATTGCGAAGATCGAGAAGGTTAGCGAGAAGATCAACACCAAAGGACACGTAACAGTTCTAGGCCACCGTGGCATCCACAGAGTCGACAACATTTCAGGAAAACCAACGACAAGCATTCATGTCTATGGCCGAGATATTGGCCACGCGGAACGACACAGCTACGATCCCGTTACCGGAGAGATAGGCAGATTCGTCTCCGGATACTGCAACGTCCTCCGAGACACCGAAAAATTCTAGTAACTGCGAAACCCGAGCAAAGGCTCGTCAGGCTCTAGTCGACGGTTAGGATGGGGCCTTGTACGAACTCGAACTAATGGCACATTACGGGAACATCTGAAAAGAGCTTGTTTGATTCCATAATTGGACTCTTACTCAAATTAGTCGTGAGGAAACAATTTATCGTTCATGACTGTGGTCCGACATCATGAAACTCATTCTGCAAGAGGAGCCTCAAGACCGCGCGATTAGGATCGATCGAGCCTGGGAGCTGTTCTTCGGATCCAAGTCAAAGCTCCCTGAAAGTCATGGAGAAAGACTCATCCCGTTCGCAAACTGGCTCTGGGACGAGCTCGGCAGGAAGGCAGGATACCTGAACAAGAATGCGAGAGAAGAAGCCATCCTAACGATTCCCGCTCTGAACAGTGAAGCTCTTGACTTTTTGGTGCGGATTGCCTCGTTCTGGGCGGATGAAGTCTACCTCAGGAAGGGTGACAAGTTTTCGGAGAACATGTGGAAGAAACCGCTGGTCAACGTCTTCGATGACAAGAACCTAGACGGGTCAGAACGAACTCTAGTCCGTGCGGAGGATGACACGTACCAGCGCTTCTTGATGCCCTTGCTGGGGCCTGGTCGAGCATTCTTCAGAGTCGAACTGATCCAGAATGGAGAATCGGCAGCCCGCTATCATAGCCATTCATCAGTTGACGAGTATTATCTGATTCTAGAGGGGTCCGGTACACTCAGATACAACGGCAAGGACTCACTCGTAAAACGGGGAGACCTCATCGCCAAGCCGACCGGGCCGGATGCAACATCCCAGTTGATTGCTGACCGCGGGGAACCACTCCGAATACTCGACATGGAGATATGGGATCACCGCGCCCGCAATTCGAAGGACCTGATACTCAACCCTGACTTCAGCGAGATACTTTTGAGAGGACCCGGCTGGGGAGCCCTATTGCCAGCCGAAGCTCTCCTGCCACCAAAGGACTTTGGTGAGTATTACGACGAGGGATACAAGAGAACCCGTGACGGCGGATGGGTTCCATCGAAGAATCGCGGCCACAAGAAAACGAGAGAAAGATCACAAAGTGACCTACAAAAGAGCCAGCTCGTCGTCGAGAAAGCGGGGAGATAGACGGTACAGGTTCGTACCTGTGAGAATCCGTTTATGATACTCTTGATTGCTGATCTGGTCTGTTTGGAGAGAGATCCATGACATCATTCGTTCTTGTGCCGGGCGCTTGGCTTGGGGGATGGGTCTGGAACAACGTGAGTCCGCTACTGACCGAAGAGGGTCACAAAGTCTACCCTATCACTCTAACCGGAATGGGAGAGAAGGTTCACCTCGCTTCTGAGACGGTGGGAATGGAAACCGGGATCCAAGACGTTCTCAACGTCATCAAATACAATGACCTAACCGATGTGGTTCTAGTCGGGCATAGCTTCGCCGGCAAGATCGTAGCGTCGGTCGCGGACCAGGTTCCGGATAGAATTAGAACGCTACTGTACTTGGACTCGTTCCGTCCCAAGGAGGTCAAGACGCCGCAGGGAGGTTTCCCGGACGAATTCCCTATGGAAGGCTGGCGTGTTCCCTTTCCCAAAATGATACTGGATGATGTTGGAAAGGACATCCAGGGAGCGGACCGCGAGTGGCTCCTCTCCAAGGCAACCGCGTTGCCTGTGAGGTACTTCCGTGACTCGATAACCTTGTCAGGGAATATTGATTCAGTCAAGAAAGCGTACGTTTTCTGCACCCGTGGAGGGGACAACGTCGACGCGATGCTAAAGGAGACTGGAGTGTACAAGGACTACAAGATCGAAGGACCATACAAGATAATCGACTCTGGTCACTGGCCGATGATAACAAAGCCGAAAGAACTCTCCGAGGACCTGATCATCTTGTCGAAAGGATCCGCACCACAGATTCAAGCCCGCTAGAGCCGAAAAGCTGTCAGAAATAATGGTCTCAGGGTTTTTTCGGTTCGCGGCTTATCCACCACGTCAGACCTATTGTGGCAGGTATCCCGACGATGATTAAGCCCAACACCAGGATTGTGATAATGGAACCTACGACGTAGTCTAGGGTAAAAGTGGCGATGGGAACATTCCACTTTCCATCTACGAACACCTTGATGCAGAACGCGACGAAGAACAACAGAGACGCTCCACCACCACCCGACGTTCGCTTGCGTCCGCTGAAACGATATCCTCTCCACTCTTCTCTAGGAATCTTTTTCCACCACCGCCATCCTATGACGCCGGCTATTGCTATCGGGACTCCAATCAACAGAAGTTCCCAGAGGACAGCTTACACTATGAAAGTCACGAGATTTACCATTGTCCAGAGACCCAGGATCGACGGGACCATGCCCGATGATTGAGCGTTGCTCACGAACCATAGGAATACGTAAACTGCCCCTGCGAACGCTAAAATCCCGCCGAGCGCGAATTATGGCGATGACGTGCCAGTGCCTTCTCACGAGCCCCCTCCAATCCGGATACTCTGCATTCAAGACGCTCCTTGCTCCTTTTACGTTGGATTTCGAGACATTTGTTGAGGTTCCTTATTTCTTTAAGAAGTGTGAGATCTCCCAGAGATTCTCTCTGGATCCTCAAAATAGGCTATCCGCTGTCCCCAAGGAAACGTTGTTGGAGGCTTGACGAAATGGACTCCCTTCGCCTTCAATTTCTCATACTCCTTGTCCACATCTTTGAGGAAGACCGCGAAGTGGTTTCGATGAATCACTTTCTCTTTGGGTCGAATCTGGCCTCAGAGATCAGATTGACCGCGGAGTTGATGGGTAGCAGAGCAAGACCAGGACCTCCTTGCGTTCCAAACGTGAAGTATGCAAAATCTGCTTCTTCGTTCTCAAGTTTGAATCCCATTTTATCACGATAGAAAGAAACGCGCTTCTCGAAATCTCTCACGGGCAGGGCGTAAGCATTAACGTGGTCGATCGTGGTCCATCATGACTCAGTTGGGTCTCGGCCTCAAGACCTCTTGTTGCGCCTGAAACTCCCCCGGAAACTGTCCCAGAAGAAAATTTTTGAGCGGCCAGGGCAAGTGCAATGTCACCTTCTCGTAAACGATGAACAGGGCCCAGCTGAACCAGTAAACGAGTCCCGTCTTTCCTGACCTTCCTAAGTCTATTCTAGTTTCTCGCTTATCTCCATAGCGTCTTTAGTACTATCCGAGAATTCCAGGAGGGTTTCCACCGTCCGGCTCCGGTAGGGACCCTTGTTCCTGACATATTCCAGATAGTCCTGCATCTGATCCTTGAATATGCCCACGTTGTCTGCGACGATGACGCTGCCCTTGTGAAGGTTCTTCTCCACAGCTTTCAGATAAGCGAGGTATTCGGTCTTCTCGGCGTCCAAAAAGACAAGATCGAAGCTGCCAGAGAGCTTCCTCAATTCTGTCGTTCCATCTCCTTCTACCACGCTGATTCTCCCTTCCATGTTTGCCCGCCTGATGTTCCCCTTGGTGATACGCGCATGTTCCGGGTTCTTCTCGACGGAGACTATCTGAACTCCAGGAGGTGAGTTCTTGGCTATCAGTATTGCAGAGTAGCCATAGAGCGCTCCGACCTCCAGAATTCGTTTCGGCCGAGTCTTTTTCACGATTTCCGCGAGAATCCTT
>MNGO01000061.1 GCA_001918765.1 Crenarchaeota archaeon 13_1_40CM_3_52_10 | reverse complement strand
ATAATGCCAGAGATGAAACCACACGAGACTCCCGAGTTAACGACTCCTCTCGCGAGCTTCGACAACCAATCCGATGCGCCAGCATGCGAGAACTGCGGAATGATCATGATCCGGGCAGGGTCATGCTACAAGTGCAACAACTGCGGCAATACGAGCGGTTGCGGATAGGAAACGAGTTACGCTTTCTCGACGAGTAGTGTGAACCCGTCGGTTCCGACAACTCTCACCTGAGTCCCTTTTTGTATCAACCCTTTCGACGTCTTCGCAGAGAACTCTTCACTGTTTACAATCACCGTGCCTGTAGACTCTGTCACGTCAGATGTTGCACGACCAGTCGACCCTACTAGTCTCTTGAGTGTTTGTTCGGTCAGATTAGAGGGTGGCTCGGTCTGACCAGAAAACGCGTAGAATAGAAACCAGATTACGAGGCCCCCAATCATCAGGGCGATTATTCCCCACAGGGCAATGTCAACAGCGCTCATGCCCATCCTCCTCGAAAAGGCAAAACCGCGGATTAAGTCTTGCTGATTACGTTCAAAGTGATGGATACCTCTCAGAAATATTTTTCCTGCTCCGACGCCAAGATGAGAGAATCTTCGATAGTCACATCATGTGACTACGACACGTGAACCGGCATTATAAGCGCGGAATGCGCTGTTCTCTTCGTGAGGCGAAAAATTCATGAAATGTTACACGCGACAAAACCCGGAAAAGAAAGAGACAACCATAACCTGGGTCAACAGGAACCCATTGAGGCTAGCCTTCCGTTAGGAGAATGGAGAGCGATGGGCGACGTTACCGTACCCGGAAACGCGACCGTGAAACTGGGAAAGGTTGACGGCCAGCTTCACATGCTGGAGAGGGCCAGGGTGCAGGCTGAAGGAGAATCGCCCATCGAAGTCTCAGGCGAGGTAATCTGTGAAGGAGACGCCGAGTTCGAAGGAAATCTCACCTGCTCAAGACTAAACGTTGATCACGGCAGAGTCGAGATATCGGGAGACCTAAAATCAACAGGCGAAATCGATGTGGAACACGGCGAACTGCGGGTTGATGGATCCTTAGACGCTAGCTCGGTGGAAGTTGATGCAAGACTGTTCATCGGCAAATCGGCAACAGCTCACGATTTCGACATTGGAGGAACGCTAGATGTTGGAGGATCAATCACCGCGACCAAAGTTGAGGTCGGAGGGTCGTTCCGAGTCGAAGGCGACGCGAATGTCGAAGAGATCGACGTTGGTGGACGGGTCGAGGTCAATGGCCAGATTAAGTGCGTGAGACTAGATGCTGGTGGAAGCGCCCAAGTTGGCGGTGGCGAAATCTCCAGGACAATAGACGTAGGAGGGTCTTTCACCTCCTCGAAACCGTTGAGATTTGACAAGATTGACGTTGGAGGAACCGTGAGCCTTGACCAAGGAGGAGAGGGTAGAACTGTCGATGTCGGAGGAAGATTTGAGAGCAAAGGGAACCTGACCTTCGAATCCATAGATGTTGGAGGCACCGTTGAAATTGGCGGAAACGGTGAAGGAGAGGAAGTCGATATTGGAGGCACGCTCGAAGTTTCCGGCAACCTCCACCTGAAGCGGGGCCTGGAGATCGGAGGGAAGGCCCGAATCGGAGGAAGCCTGAAGCTCGCCTCCCTAGAGGTTGGTGGTATGATAGAAGCCGATCTGATCGAGGCGGAGGACGAAGTCGAAGTGGGAGGACGTTTGCACACAACAAAAGGGACGAAGGCGAAGACGATAGAGCTGGGTCATCGATCAGAAGCAATTGGCGTCCTTGTTGGAGACCGCGTGAAGATTGGAGACAATGCGCGAGTCGAAGATGTCTACGCTAATGCTGTCGAGATGGGCGAGAGGGTCAGAGCAGGAAACGTCTACGCCAGATATGTTCGACTCGAGTCTCGCTGCCGAATAAGTGGCGAGGTAAAGTACAGCGATAGACTTGAGGCAGAGCCTGACGTGGAATTTGCGAAACCTCCTGTGAAGACCGACGACTTGCCCAAGCCTCCTCTCTGAGATGGCTAGGCGTGGCGAAACGGTCCCGTGTGGACATTTACTCTGAGATACTAGAGGCCCTAAAACGCAGAGGCCCGACGAAGATTACACGAGTCTCATATGCCGTTGGCCTTCCAGTGGACCGGATCAAGAGATTCCTCACGGACCTTTCTTCTTTCGGTTTGGTCAGAATACTGACGGGCGAAGATACTTCGTACTCGATAACCCATCGCGGGATTGAGTTTCTCGAAGCGTATTGGAAACTCGCAGGCTTCCTGAAATTCATAGGAGAGAAAACGACGCTCGAGAGAGATTCCGGAGAACTCTAAGCCACGTAGCTTCTGTATTCCTTTTCGAATTCCCTGACGATCTCGAACTTTGGCAATCTTTTCGACCTTGACTCCCCGTGGTGCTGGAAGGTTATCTCTGGGAACATCACCGCCGGGCCGTCAACTGCCAGCCTCGTGGCTGGGTGGTCCGGTCCTAGTATTCTAGCGCAGATCTGTCGCGTTAGCCGTCGGACATCTCCCTCATCCGCATAGCCAAGGGTGTGGAGGTATTCGTGAAGTAGAGTGTAGAAGACGTAGGCGTTGATGTATCGTCGGTCTTTAGCAAGATGAGTTATCTGGTCCAGTAGGCTTCTGTTCATGACGATGAAGTTGGACCCCATCTGATGGAATGCTCCGATATAGTCAGGCAAATCCGCGAGACCCAGCATGAGTCCAGTGCGTCTTCGGCCAATACTTGTCTTGACTGATCTCTTGACGAGCTGGAAGACTTCTGAGAAGTTGAAGCTGCGGTCGAGGCTCTCGGACACGTCCATGTTGTTCTGAGGGGTTTCCATTCGAGAATTTTTTCCCAAGCACGTTGACCGCGTGCTCTAGGTTGATTTTGGGCTCAGCGCTATATAAGGACTGGATTTTGCATCACCCAATCAGAGGACTTGTTCCCTGGACAATAGTAGAGACGAGTGGAGTAACGTCGTCCGCGCTATAGAGGACGCGTTGCCGATCTACGAGTCCACTAGCGAATGGATATCCTTGGGACTCGCTGGCCCTCTAAGGCGGAGAGCAGTCGCGTTTCTCCGATCTCACCGAAAAGAATGGGTCTTGGATTCTGGCGCTGGTCCAGGGGTCTCTAGCCGGATGTTGCTGGAGGGTGGCTTCGAGGATATTGTGAGCCTGGATCCATCGATTCGCCTTCTCCGATTTGCGAGATCTCGTCTTGGGCGCCGGTTTTGTCCGATAGTCGGAGTTGCCGAGAACCTTCCCTTCCGACCGAGTTCTCTGGGAGCTGTGATCACCTGTTTCTCTCTGAGAGATGTGGTAAGCTTGGATCGTAGTCTGGAGGAGTTCGCGCGTGCGACAAGGCGTGGTGGTGCCCTCGCTATCGTTGATATCGGCAAGCCTGACAGTGGATTTTGGAGAGCTTTAACCAGTTTCTACATTTCACAAGTTATGCCTGTTCTAGCTCACTTCTCGATTCGCGGAAGGACACCTAGCAACCCGTTCAAGATGATCATTCCGACTTGGAAGAAACTGCAAACCAACAAGCGACTCTCGGATCTCATAGAACAGTCGTTCGGACCATGTGCCCTGAAGAGTTTCTTCCTTGGAGGACTGGTTGTGTTCGAGGCAGATCGAGTCTCAGTCTGGAAGGACATCCTTCAGTAAACGAACTCGACGTCGAAAAAACAAGCATGCTTCTTCCGTATGATCCACTCCTGTCTTCTCCAGCTATAACCTTCCTCTTTGGGTAACTATTTTCCTATCGTAACCTTTCTTTTCCCGCTAACTATTGTTCAAGCAGTCTTTTTTCTAGCGACCCCCGGGGTGGTCGATTTTCCCGGGCTCCGCCCTTCACGAGGCACCGTAGAACGTCCCAATGTTCCTTAGAATCTGCCGGCTACAGTTCTTCTCGGTTGAGGATTCCATGCATTGCAGCGCCTATGATCCGAACGGACACGTAGGATAACGCGAAGACAGTAGCCATTACCGCCGCTATGCCCAGAGCTTCGATGCCTAACTGTTGTATGGCTGCGCTCCCTCCTCCAAATAACAGTCCATCAGGGATCGGAGTGCCCCCGGCGACAGGGTTTCCGGAGGCGATTGCAAAGGTCCTTTGGGAGAAAAAGGCGATCATCAGAACGCCGAACAGCCCGCCGAGTAAGTGCCCTGGGAACAGACCAACAGGGTCCGAGAACCATTTGAATCCCGAGAACCACTTCTCAGCGGCAAGAAAGAGAGGTCCGCCGATCAATCCTAGAATCACCGCGCTAGCCGGACTAACGAAGCCAGCAAGCGGAGTTATGATGATGAGCCCCATCAGAACCCCGTTAGTGGCATAGATCAGGTCTGGCATCTTTTTGATCATGCGATACCTGAAGTACATGATCGAGAGAAAAGAGGAGGCCGCGGCAAGGAAGGTCGTTAGGACGACAGTCATGGCCGAGTTGTTGAACGCGAGAACACTGCCAGGGTTGAAGCCGAACCATCCGATCCAGAGGAGCAAGACGGACAAGGTCAGCCATCCGCTATTCAATTTGTACGGTACCTGAATGCTCTCGATTCGTCCCCTCTTCTGCTCCTCACGCCAGATCTGAAGAACAATTCCAAGCCCCGCCGCTCCTGCAGCCCCGTGAACCACCAGTCCTCCCGCGAAATCGGCCATGCCCATACGAGCAAGCCAGCCCTGAGGATTCCAGATCCAAGCCGCCGGGAGACTCCATATTAGAACGAAGTAGACGGTCGAGTAGGCGAAGAAGGCTTGCAATTTCATCTTACGTAAGACAACGACCCCCACGAGGGCTAGGGTGACAGATGCGAAGGCTGTCTCAAAGAGGAAGTATGTCCCAGTTGTCAAGCCCTGTCCCATAGTGGACCACCAGGCGCCGGTGAGCAGCTGGTTTGTATCGGAGGAGAAACCACCAAGAAAGAATCCGTTGTAAGCTGGGTTTCCAATTATCCCGTTTATCGTAGGGGCGAAGGCCGTGTTGAAGCCGATGAAGGCCATGAAGAATATGGCCGAGCCCGCGATCAGCATCGTCTTCAGGAGGCTGACTTCCATATCGGTGCCCAGTTCGCCCACCTCAAGGAATCCAACCGAGACAGTCATAATGAAGACTAGTAAGCCGCAGATGATGACCCAGAGGTTATTCGCTAGCACGACTTCCAGAGGTAGGGCCATTATCTCGTATCCTGCCGACAGTTTGGAATCAGGTTGAGATTTAAGCTGGGCGCATGTTTCTGGCTGCGTACCGATCTCTACTGTTCAAAGCAGGGTTGGGACAAGTAACAGTCGCCTTACAATGACGCGAGTGGGACACATGGATGAAGATGCCAACTCAGCTTAACCGTCTCTTCAGGCTTTACGTCATTAGAAAGAAGGGCTCGACTGAAAACATCGGGGCACCTTCTCACAAGGATAACGAACCTCCGGAGAAGCATCCTAATCATCCCCTGACTAGGAAGTCATCCAAGACTTCGCGTCGCGCATAATTCGTTCGGATAAAAAAATGAGGGAAGGGCATCTAGGCCTCCCTAAAGGGGGCTTCTAGTACCTTCGATGCTTTTGGTAACAGTCCCTGCAGTAAACTGGTCTACCTTCTGTTGGCTGGAAAGGAACTTCAGTCTCCTTACCGCAGTCAGAACAGACGACTTTGTGCATTGTTCTGGGACCACCATACGACCCACGACTCATCGGCCTAGTACACCTCCTATAATCCGCGATACCATCTCAGTCACTTTACTAGGTTATAGACCTTCGGAAAGCCTTCAGCGCATGAAAAACGCGCTGCCGATTGGCGCTTGTCAGACCCTCAGCAGGGTCCGCCGTGTCTTCTGAGTGCCTCGATGACCTCCACGTGATTCTTCTCTTTAGCACAGCTCATCGGGGTCTTTCCATCTCCTGTCTTGGCGGTGGGATCAGCTCCGTTTTCGAGGAGGAATCTCACAAGTTCGAGGTTTCCATTTAGGGATGCCTCCATGAGAGGTGAAACGCCACCTTCATACCTGTGGTTGACATCGGCGCCTTTCTTCACAAGTATCTTCGAAATCTCCGCGTGATTGTTGGCTATTGCACCCGTCAATGGGGTAAAACCTGTCGCGTTCTTTGCCATCGCGTTAACATTTGCACCCTTCTCAAGGAGATATTCTGTCACGTCTTTCTGGCCTAAGTAGGCAGCTAGAGCAACGGGTGTAAATCCGTCAGGGGAATAGGAGTTGACCAGCGAGGGATCCAGGTTTATCAAATTCCTGACCTGCTCAAGTTTCCCCAGAACCGACACTTCAAAAATGTCGAGTACAGGCTTCTTAGCGGCTATCGCCAGCGCGATATCCTGATGTCCATGGTACAGTGCAAGTAGTAGGACTGAAACGCCATTCTTCGCTTTGCTGTTTGCGAGGGCAGGGTTTGTCTCTAGAAGCTGATTGATTCTGGATAGGTTGCCCTTCTGGATGGATTCCAGAATCTCATCGGTTTGCATACTTAGCATGGCTAATGATTAGCCATGCTAATATATATACGTTGGTGATCCTACGAACTAGGGTGTTCATATGCCAAGCAAACTCAGAGAACTCAGCCTCGAAGAAGTAGGGATGAGCCTCCACAGTAATGCGATCCATTTGCTGCGCGATGTCAGAACCGAAGATTCCGCGATGGGAATTGGACCCGCCCAGGCCTCGGCCCTGTCGGTTGTCGTATTCGGTGGCCCACTTTCGTTGAACGAGCTGGCAGAGGCAGAACAGGTTAGGCCGCCAACTATGAGCCGCATCGTCGAAGCCCTCGTGAGAGAGGGATTGGTCCGAAGAGAAGCAAATAGAGACGACAGGCGCTCAATAATAATCTCCTCAACAGACAAGGGAACGAAAATAATCCACGAAGGACGAAGCCGACGTGAGAAACGACTGATCAAATTGCTTTCTCAACTTGATGCTGACGAGATTAGGTGTCTCGGAAGGGCTTCTCGGATTCTATCAAGAATCCTGGTTGCAAAACATTCCTAGTTCGGTTGCCCTTCCCAAGCCGCAAGTGCATGTTCTATCAGGCTCACATCCTCTGGTGTTAGTTTCCAGTCGGCTCCTCCTATCATTTCTCGAGCCTCATTTTCGCTTCTCACTCCGATTATCGCTCCAGTGAGTGCAGGATGCGTTAGTTCCCAGGCAATGACGGCGTGAACCATTGTCCCACCATGATTGTTGGCGATCTGTTGGAAAGCCAGCCGGATCTTCTGGATCACGATTCTCCTGCTGGGCGTACATTTGTCGTCTTCGAAAGTCCCCAGGGTCCAGCTTGTTAATGTCAAAATTGTCCGCAAGAACTCCTTCCGATAGGGAGACCCACCCTAGAACTCCGATCTCGCGTTCCAGGCAGAAGGGGAATAATTCGCTCTCGGCTCGTCTCTGCAGAGGGTTGTACTGGTTCTGGCTGGACACAACTGTTCCTACTTTGAGAGCCCTCGCGATCAGCTTCCTAGAATGGTTCGACAGTCCTCCGTAACGGACTTTCCCTTCATCGATGAGGTGTTGCATTTCTCTCCAGGATTCTTCGATAGGTGTCCGGGGGTCAGGGTCGTGGAACTGGTAGAGATCAACACGATCTGTTCCTAGACGTTGGAGGCTTTCTTCCAATTGCTTCCTCATGCTCTCGGGCTTGAGGTCTTCGACCCATCCTCCTGTGCCGTCTGGAATAGTCCCGCATTTTGTGAATACGTGGACTTCGTCCCGTTGTCCCCTGATCGCCTTCCCAGCAATTTGCTCTGCTCTTCCCCAACCGTAAAACGGCGCGGTGTCTATCCAGTTCACGCCAATATCAATTGCCGTTTGGATGGCTTTGATAGCAACTTTCTCATCTTGTGGTCCCCAGTAGACTTTCCACTCAGGCGTCGAGCCTATTGGTGCAGTACCGATTTCGACCTTAGTGATTCTTAGGTTGCTCTTCCCAAGTCTTCTTTTTTCCAATCCTGGCTGAATCTTTTGCTCTTGATTGACTCGATTAGTCCTGATTATTGATTATCGCCTAGTTCTGCTTTTTGAAGGGCAAGGAAAGCGTTTTTGTGAACGGTTTCTCGGAGAGGAGTATAACTAGGCCTTCATTCGATCCTAGATTGATGGATGACGTGGCGGCTTGATCTGCAACGAGTGCGAGGAGTCTCAAGCGTTCCCGAAGGATATCGTCGAGCTTGAATCCACACTGGGCATTTCCCGCGAGAAGTTGATGGCCGAGATGGAAAAGGGAAAGCGATGCATTCTCTGTGGATCAGTTCTTGAAGAAGCTCCGCTGGCTGAGACGGTTGAGAGAAAATAGCGTGCCCCAGTTTGTCTTGTGCCTGAGCGCCCACCGGTCGTCTCCCTGTAGCCTTTCGGCACACGACTCAACGTGCGTCTTTTCTTCAGTTGGGTTTCTCAAGGGTCGTTAAAGTCGCCTCCAAAGTACGATATTCGTCGAGAAACGGATGCTTACGCATTTGTGTTGTGAGATAGTGCAGAAAGAGGTTATTTACGAAGATTTTAGCCTAAAATGTGGGCTGTTTTGACTAATGAACCCAGAATACAATAGTTTTATATTGTAAACAATGATATTACACCTAACAGGTGAATTCGTACGCCTAGTAAGCCAAAGAAGAAGAGTAAGAAGTAGAAGTGGGGCTTCTTACCCTATCAGCTTCAATACCCACGTTTTTTCTGAATCCGTCTCCATTACTGGTCTTATCTATCCTTTCTCGCTGCTCCCGATTGCTAGCGACATAGAGTTTGCTGACTTGGGCGATGTCCCAACCAGTCGGTCACACGATGATATCCATCGACTCAATCGAAAACCCGCGGGCCCGAGCCATCTTCATCGTTTCCAACCACAGTTCTTCGGTCGCATCGACGAGTTCTGGTTGGGTAGACTCAATGAAGCCGGCAACAATGTCGATGAGATTTCGAAAATCTTTAGGCTGTTCTTGGCACTCGAATAGTTGCTTCCAGAACCAGCTCGTCGTAAGCACGTACTTTCTGTTACAAAGGAATACGACCCTCGCGGCGTCCCAGGCCATGTAGAACGCTCGGGTTCTAAGGTCTCGCAGATCGCCTTTAATGCGTGCGTTGCGGACCGCGGCGAGAGACTCAGTCACAGTCAAGACGGCCCACCGCAATTCTTCGGTGAAATCTGCTCTATCGTTCTGCGCGACGGCCTCCTCCAGCTTTTTCAGCCAGTTGTCACGCTCGAACAATACGATCCGGTTCCGGAACTGGTCTGCCCCGAGTGGCCAGTCCCAGCCTACTCGTGCGGCTTCTTTGAGGAAATTTGATTCTTGGAAATAATCTATCTCCACCATTAGACCATCGTAGACATAGCGCTTGTTCTTGACCTCTAGACTATCCGTGACCACGCAAAATATTTCGAGGTCGGAGTATGGACGGTCCAGATTCTTTGCAGTCGACGCGTAAATGCAGACAGCTAGGACGGCTTCTTTGTAAGTGTCGACTAGCCGCGACGCAATCGTTCGTGCCAATTCTAACCGTTTTTCGTGGGAGACTTTCCTGAGCGGAGCCTCAGGTTTCAAAGATGCAGATTCTATTTTTGGCATTGAACTATATGCTCGGGTGGGAGTTCAATCCCTTCTCGTTTCAGCAGCTTGTCGTATCGTTTTAGGAACGATTGGTTAGCGCCCCAGCTTCGTAATTCTTGGATCGCGTTCTCATATCCGAAGTGGATTGTTGTTCCGAAATATGATACTTGAAATTTGTGGAAACCGTTCTTTCTCATTATTGCAAAGAGCTGGTCCGGGGTCCAAGACGGCCAGTGTTCGACGAGGAATGCTTGGGGCTCAACCGCCGGGGAAGATGACCACTCACCGTGGATCATGAAGCCTCTCGGTCGAAGGATTCTGTAAAACTCTTTGAGAGCTTTTTCAAGTTCGGAGTCATATGGGAGGTCGCACAATAATTCGTTCGAAACTAAAATGTCAACGCTCTCGTCTTCGACTCCCTTGATCCTCTTGGTGTCGGATCTGATCAGTCGAACGCGCTTCTCGAATTCAGTTTTTCGTAGGGTTTTGCCAAGTTCGTCCAACCAGCCTGAATATGGTCCTCGGGATGAGTCTACGGCGGTCATTTCCACGTGCCTAGGGAGCCTCCTGAGCAAGGGTATTGTGAGCTGACCTTTGCCGCATCCCGCCTCGAGAATTGTCCGGAATCTTCTCGGACCGATCTGATTCAGGAAATGTTCTGCTAACTGATCGTAATACTTGGCCCTAGCGCTAACGAGTTCCTCTGGGCTATTGGCGTTAATCCTCATTACTCTTCTCCGGCCCTGATTCAGGACACAACTGGAACGGACTGTCTCTGGGATACGCGGTCATAAACTTCGCCGGTCCGCACGGGTTGATCTTGAGAGCCTCGTTAGACGCTTTACCCTTCGTCTCTGGAAGCGTAGTGGTATTGTCGAGAAGACCGGCAAGAGTTCCGAGAGAGTTCGAGAAGCCCGATTTTCTGTGGTTTCACTCAAACCCGAATCCTATGGTTCGCGTTCATAGGGAATCTACCTGCATACGTTTATCTTAGGAAGCGCACCAACCCGGTGTTCAGAATCTGATTAGAAATGTCGGAAACACCTGTTCTAATTCTGAGAGAAGGCACTTCCCGGTCTAGGGGAAGGGACGCCCAGAGAAGCAACATCATGGCCGCTAAGATAGTTGCGGAGATTGTCCGGTCGACCATTGGACCCCGAGGGATGGACAAGATGTTGGTCGCGGGTATGGGGGATATTGTGATTACAAACGATGGGGCTACGATCATGAAGGAAATGGATGTCCAGAACCCCGCTGCTAAGATGATCGTCGAGATATCGAAAACCCAAGACAGCGAAGTGGGCGACGGAACAACAACTGCGGTAGTCTTAGCTGGTGAATTGCTCGCGGGAGCGGAAACTCTTCTTGACAAGGATGTTCATCCCAACGCGATCATCGACGGCTACAGGAATGCTGCAGGAAAAGCCCAGGAGATTCTAGAGAAAATCGCCATCACCATCAAGCCTGACGACGAGGTTCGTCTAAAGCAGATTGCGATGACTTCCCTAAACACCAAGGGTATCTTCGGCTCTCAGAATCGTTTCGCCGAGCTTGCTGTTGAAGCGGTTATGCAAGTAACTGAGAAGAATAATGGCAAGGTAAAAGCGGACATCGATCTTGTCAAGGTGATGAAGAAGCACGGAAAAAGCCTAGAGGAAAGCGAGTTGGTCAACGGGATAATTATCGACAAGGAAGTATCTCACTCCCAGATGCCTAAGAGCGTGACTGGCGCCAAGATTGCATTGTTGAATGCGAAACTGGAGATTGAAAAGACGGAGACAGATGCCAAGATCAATATCAACAAGCCGGAAGAAATGTACCAGTTCATCCAGGAAGAAGAAAAGCTTCTCCGAGATATGGCGGAACTGATCGCAAAGACCGGCGCAAATGTCCTCTTTACCGAGAAGAGCGTTGACGACGAAGTTCTGTCTCTTCTCTCCAAGAAGGGAATTCTCACTGTGAAGAATGTAAGTAGCAGTGATATGGAGAAACTAGCAAAGGCAACAGGTGGTAGTGTCGTAGGAACAACAAGGGATCTCTCGAAGGAGGCCCTTGGTTACGCAAAGCTCGTTGAAGAATTGAAGATTGGCGATGACAAGCTTGTCTATGTTCGCGAAGCGAAGAATCCCAAGGCTGTCACAATTATGATACGAGGAGGCTCGGAGCATGTGGTTGACGAGGCGGAAAGGTCCTTACATGATGCGCTGAGCGTTGTCCGAAACGCTGTGGAAGACGGGAAGATAGTTGCCGGTGGAGGTGCTCCAGAAATAGAGCTGTCCAAGCGGTTGCGAGAATACGCGATCAAGGTCGGAGGCAGAGAACAACTCGCGGTCACGGCGTTCGCAGAAGCCCTGGAATCCATACCTGTGGCCATTGCTCAGAACGCGGGAATCAATCCTATCGACATACTGGTTGATCTCAAATCGAAACACAACAGCGTTCAGAACCTTTGGTTCGGAGTCAACACCAAGACTGGAAAGGCAAGTGACATGCTGAAGATGGATGTGGTTGAACCACTGCGGGTAAAGACTCAGGTAATCAAGTCGGCGGTTGAAGCTGTGACGATGATTCTAAGGGTTGACGATGTCTTCGCATCAAAGGGTGGAAGCACGCCAAGCCCAGGTGGTCCTGGAGGAATGCCCCCCGGTATGGGTGGCGGTATGCCTCCCGGCATGATGGGCGGAATGTAGCAAGCGTCCCATCAACAGAATCGAATCGTTTCCCCTCTCCAAATAGAGAGGGTCTGATTCTTGTCAGTTTAGCGGTTCTTTCCTTTCTTGGGGCCTTCTCTGCCTGCCATCTTCTTCTTTTTCTTCTGCCAATCCGGACGAGTCATGGTTTCTTCTGAAATAAGAATGTGCTCCTTCGCGTATATCTGCCCGATCCTTCAGACATTGAAGGCAAGATTCGGAGTCAAACTACTTATTTCATGAGGACTAAGAGTTACTCATGTTGACTACCGAGCAGAATCGCGATCAATTGCATGGAACGCTCGAGCGCCAAGATGATGCTTCGCGTGATGATGAGAAATGGAAAGCTGTTCAATCTAGAGATGACCGCTTCGACGGAGCATTCGTCTTCGCCGTTCGTTCAACCGGGATCTATTGTAGGCCTTCGTGCCCGGCTAGGCTTGCTGGCAAGGACCAGGTTGCATTCTTTCCGGGACCGATTGAAGCCGAACAATCTGGTTTCCGGCCGTGCCATCGCTGTCAGCCCCGCGAGGCCGGACCCTCTCCGAAGGCCAAATTGGTAGATCAAGTTTGCAGGTACATCGAGGCAAACGTTCAAGGAAAACTCGACCTTGCGATCCTTAGTCGTCATGTCGGCCTCAGCCCTTACCATTTCCAGCGGACTTTCAAGAAAGTTCTCGGGATCTCGCCTCGCGAGTACGTCAAAGCTCGCCGCCTTGGCAGGATGAAGCGGTTTCTAAGAAATGGGGAAACGGTGAACGACTCATTATACAATGCTGGCTTCTCTTCGCGAAGTCGCGTTTACGAAGACGTTCCAGGCGGATTCGGGGTAAATCCCGGAGAATTTCGCCGAGGTGGTGAAGGACTGCGGATTCGATACAGTATCATCAACTCTCCCCTGGGCCGACTGTTGGTCGCCTGGACACAAGGAGGCGTATGCGGTGTGTGCATCGGTGATTCGGATGCGTTTGTCGAGAGCTCTCTTGCAGAGGATTATCCATCGGCAACATTGCACCGGAGTGACGATGAGATGAAGGAGTGGACTGGGGCGTTCGCGAAGTACTTTGAGGGGAATCGTCTCGACGTTAACCTCCCTCTCGACGTGAAGGCGACCGCTTTCCAATCAAGGGTCTGGAAGATAATTCAATCCATTCCATTCGGCAAGACGACCACCTACAGCCAGATCGCAAAGGAACTGGGCGCACCCGAAGCGTCACGAGCTGTGGCAAGAGCTTGCGCGACCAACCCCGTTGCACTCGCGATTCCATGTCATCGAGTAATTGGCAAAGACGGGAGTCTGCGTGGGTATCGCTGGGGTATCGAGAGAAAACATACTCTGCTCAAGCTTGAGCAGGCAGCTAACCCGGAGACAGTCCAAAAAACAACCCGGCAGGTCCCTGGCAATTGATTCTCTCCAGTCATCGTGATTAAGCAACAAAGCATCGTAAGACTGGAGCGCTCAGGACCTTATCAGTGATTTGCGGATCAAATGTCTAAGCAGTGAAACTTGCCAGACATCACAGTCGATCTGACAGGTAAGACCTGCCTCATTACCGGCGGGAATTCCGGGATCGGCAAGGCTACAGCTCTCGGACTCGCAAGAATGGGATGGACTATCGTAATTGTCTCCCGGAGCAAGGAGAAAGGCGAGGCGGCGCTAATTGACATTATCGCCAAGAGCGGAAATCGGAACGTGGAGTTGATGCTTGCTGACATATCCACTCAGGACTCTATCCGCAGGTTAGCGAGTGACTTCAAGGCCGGACACCAAAAGTTGCACCTGCTCGTCAACAACGCTGGAGTCTATCTAACCAGGCGCACTACCACGGTCGACGGTCTCGAATCGACCTTTGCCACTAACCATCTCGGACCCTTTCTCTTGACGAACCTTTTGCTAGGCCTCCTTAAGGCAAGCGCCCCATCCAGAATAGTCAACGTTACATCGGACGCCCACAATGGGGCGAAGGTCAATTTCGAGGATCTCCAGGGCGAGAAGAGGTTCTCGGGCTGGCAAGCCTATGGCCAGTCAAAACTAGCAATGATACTTTTCACTCACGTGCTTGCGAAGAGGCTTGACGGCACGGGGGTTACGGTGAACAGCGCGCATCCGGGAGTAGTCAGAACCAATTTCGCCAATAACAATGGTCTCGTCACATTCGGTTTCAGACTCTTACGCCCGTTCTTCATAAGTTCCGAAACCGCTGCCAAAAGGATTCTCTACGTGGCCACGTCCCCTGACTTGGAAGGCGTGACTGGGAAGTATTTCTCCAAGATGCACGAGGTAAAGTCTTCTCAAGAGTCCTATGATGATGACTCAGCCAGACGGTTGTGGCAAATAAGCGAACAACTGACGAAAGAGCCTGTCTGATTCTGTATTCATGAACGCTGGTGCGAATGGGCTCCTAGAGGAGCGGTGATTGGTAGGAGCCTGATTGATACCGACCTCTTCTAGTTTCGATGATCGAACTGCCTTTCTAGTATGGGAGGGCCCTGGAGGCAATCTCGCTTTTGATATCGGCGTTTATTGTTGAAGGTCCTTCGGCTCTGACTCTGAGTTCTCGTCCAGACCACGTTGCCCGCAGAGCTGTCTTTCTGAGCTGTCTCTCATCGTCTTGCCTTAAGAATTCAAGCCCTATGAACTCTACCTCGGTTAGTTCAAAGGGTCCGACTGAGGGCATTCGCATTTCCCCTCGGCTGCTGACACCGGTGTAAATGGGCGAGACATATTAGGCGTCATGGTACAGTTGTCAATGCCTAGCTGACCGTCCAAGACATTTTTTGGATCCAAGACACGCCGACTGAAATTAGTTCAGGATGTTCCTTTGTCAAGGGCTTTTCTTGGTCTGAGGACTATCGCGACGAAGAAGAGAGCCAGTGCAGCGAAATCGATGAATTCTCGGCTAAGCTCTAGGAGGGTTGATGTCGGGAGGAGAATATCTAGAATAGTTTTTACGAAAAATAGTAGGAAGGCCGTTGCGACTATGATGAGTGCGGGTTGTTTTCTCTTGGACCATGCGTAGAGCGAGATCGTGAAGAGAATAAGTGCGAAGACTCCTCTTCCCAGCTCGAGAAGTTCGGCGGGATCGGTTGACAGTCCCGTTGTATCTAGGATTGGCAGTTGTGACATTATCTTGGCCTCAGTAAGCCGTTGGTAGGTTCTCCATTACCAATCCTGCTCCCACGCTCACGCCATGAGGTCAGCCAGTCTCTCCGCCCACTTGTCCCAGATTCTTGGATGATAGCTCCTAAGAAGCAGAATGATCCTTCCCGGATCACCTCTCACGGTATAGAACACGAACCCGCCACTTCTTCTAGCCTCTACGAAGCCAGCCTTGGACAGTCTTTTCATGTGCCAGTTGGTTGAGCTGGCTGAGATTCGCGCGAATTCGGAGAGCTTTTTCTGAGTTGCTTGCGGGTTCTTGATGAGATACAGCACAAGGTCTCTTTCAGTCTCCTGAGAGAGAACGTTTAGGATCTCGCGTTCTTCCATTCTAAGCCCGAGGTCGGCATAGTACCGTTTGTAGAGTCCATGCCGGACCGATACCACGGTACGATCTCGTTCTAACCTGTACACATGGTACTGCATGACACCCATGGCCAGGTTGAGTTCTCGTTTGATCTTTCTCAGATGGGTGCCGGGATTCGCTTTGATGAACGCTAGTATGCGGACTCTGTTGGAGTCTTGAATCTGCACTACTTCGGCTGATTGCGCCTTTGCACGCTCCGTGCATACTGCTCGTTGGGGTGTGAAAAATGTTGGGGTGTGTTTGAATGATGCTTGTCGTTGCTCTCGTCTGTGTTTTTCAAGAATTGGGTAATCCGGGCAGTCTTCTGTTCGAGCCTAAAGAAAAGAGGGAGTTGGAATGGGATAGGTTCTTGTGCGCTACATTCCGCCTGTGGACTGGAATAGGGCGAAGGTGTTTCCGTCGGGGTCCTTCAGAACTGCAAAGTATCCTACTGTTGGGATTTCCTGTTTTGCAGTGACTACCTGGGCACCTAGGCTCGTGGCTTTGGCGGCGGATTCATCGATCGAGTTGACCGAGAAATAGTTGAGGAATTGCTCGTTTGGTGCGTTGCGTTTGAAGAGTCCGCCAATGGATTCGTTTGCCGGGGCGTCTTTGTGTGCAATGAGCCAGTATTCCTGTTCTCCCCATTTGGAGAATTTCCAGTTGAAAAGCTGCTCGTAGAACTTGCTTACGTTGGCTGGGTCAGTTGCAGGTATCTCGAAATGGACTAGAGTGTGTAGCTTTGGTTGGGGTCGGGTTGTGACTGTTGATGCTTCCATAATGTTTCAGTGGTGAGAGGGGTTCTGGTTGCGTCTCTTAAACGTAGCCTCTTCTCGGGTTAAACTGCGGGCCAGTAGGGAGAATCCTGAGACATATCGCGAGTAGTGACGTGAACACCTTCGATCGGAATTGGAGGACGGTTGCAAATGACACCATCGACGGCTACATGGGGGTGTTCCACTAGAAGCTAACTCCAAAAGCAACGGCCCGGCACTTTCTGATGGGATTCGACTCTTGCCTTCAACTGTAACCCCATTGAGTAATTTCTGGTTATGCTAAAGATAAGGGCTGACAACTGCACTGTCCTAGTGGGAACGAGTGCCGGCTCGATCTGGAAAAAGCGTTGGCTAAAGGTACTGCCGCCGTCATTCTCGTGATACTCATAATCGGAGCAGTATCAGGGTACTTTTTCTACACTAGGTATGTTCAAGGAACAGTTGTTCTGAGTATCACGGATCCGCCTCAGGTGCAGCCGGCTAATGGTCAGCAATATGACCCGAGCATTCTCCACATCTACCTCACGTTCGCAACGATGGAGATCCATCAGGGAGGCTATGGGAACTCTAGCACCAGTGGTTGGTACGCGATAGTCGGGTCCCAGAAAACAGTGGACATGATTTCAATCTTGACCACCACGAAGACTTTGGGAAGTGCGAGACTCTCCACGGGAACTTACGACCAGCTCCGTTTTCCAGTATCCGCTGCGGTGGTTACTTTTTCCAACCTTGGAAACGTGACCTATTCGATACCTAGTGATTCTCTCAAGGTCTCGATAACAGGGGGAGGGTTCCAGAGTTCTCCAGGCACTACCGTGAATCTGCGATTGACACTGTCTTTCAATAGCAATGAGATCCTCGCCATGAATGGACATTTAACACCGCATGCTACCGCTCAGATAGTGCCTTGATGTTTCTCTAACGGAAATATGACATTATCTCTCGGATTGATGACGAGGTAGCCGACAACAGCAGACTTCAAGCCGGCAGTTGGGGCAGGCGGCTGGCATTTCAG
>MNGO01000014.1:13888-14415 GCA_001918765.1 Crenarchaeota archaeon 13_1_40CM_3_52_10 | reverse complement strand
GTAACGAGATCATCCTTCTACTCGGAGAAGAACCCGAGAAAGGGCTTACGCTCGCCATCTCATCTGATCATGTGGGATTGGTAAAATTCGGAAAAAGCTATTTCGAGTTCCTCTGGGAGAACTCCAAACCATCCTAGCTTGGTTCAGGTCAGACAAAAAGGGGTAATAGACCATGCGTGGGAGTCCCGGGCCGATGCTCCGCTAGTGAAGCCATGAATAGTAGAACGTTACCGAGAACCCTGAAATACATGTTAGCCCTAAAAGTGCCCGCTCCGGTGGTGTAGCCCGGTTTAGCATAGCGGCCTTACGCTCCTTTAGGAGTGGGTCAATCGAGTTGCAGCCGGGCTTGGCTGCGGGGAAACACAAAACTCCAAAGCCGTTGATCGCGGGAGGCTTAACGCGTCCCGTTAGGCCCGCGAGTTCAAACGGCGGTGCCTGAAATTCCCGCCCGGAGCACCATTCCTCCACGCTAGCTTTCCCTGCTGCCGCCTTAACGAAGGAAAATTCCCCTGAAACTCCCTGTAAAT
>MNGO01000014.1:0-13840 GCA_001918765.1 Crenarchaeota archaeon 13_1_40CM_3_52_10 | reverse complement strand
TGAGACTCAGTCTCATAGCGACCCTTGCGAGGCCCCATCAGTGCAACGCCCATCAAGACAGCAGCCCTGGCAACAGGCTCGGGATCGTACATGCCTATCCGAACTCTGGCTCTGTAGTACCGCCTCCCATGGTTTGGTGCACTCGTATAGCTAACTTCTCCATCTGCCAGGATCAAGGCTCCCAGCCACGCAGCGTTGACCTTTCCTCTTAGAGCTGTGAGGGCCGAAGGGACTATTGGACTTCTTCCCAAGGACTTACCCTGGAAGATACTATCAGCTTGTATTATGGGAAAGAGGTTCCTAAACCTTCTTTTGGGTTTGTGGCGCGGGGTCAAGCTTACGAAATGAATGGGAGGGAGGGGCCGGAAGATAGATAGTCACGAAAATGCGAAGCGCATCATCGCCAGTGCGGTCCAACAACCTTGTCGACCTTTTTTTCTTCACTGAACACGCGATTTCCCGAGCGCGGTTTGAAGATCGAGAACCTCACCCAAGCTAAGAAAATGCTGGTCATCGCAGGGCTTATTTCGAGTCTCGAATGACGATCCAATGCATATACGCGGGGGTACCATAGCCAGGTCAAATGGGCAGTGGGCAACTGGAACGCGCCCGCCTCGGGCTTAGGACCCTGTGGCGAAGGCCTTCGTGGGTTCGAATCCCACCCCCCGCACCAACGAAAATAGTGGGCCTGAGCGGGAGGCAGGCTCTCTTTGGAAAGCGGGAGGGATCTTGAGACATTTTAAGACTCTTGTTTAGTACAGAATAGTCGTGGTTGGGTCTGGAAGAAAAACCCGGAGCTATCACTAAGAACTTTAGATTTCGCCTCGGCCTCTACGCATTATTCCTTCTCTGCGGGTTCTTGGTTTTCGCTGTCTCCTCTCTTTCACCTGACCTTTCGATCGGAACCGCGACGGTTCCTTTGGTGTTTTTCCTGACTACCATCGCGTTACACAGAAACGTTCGTTTCAAGATTTACTGGGAGGTTTTCTTTGCCTTCTTCGTTTTCTCTCTTGTGTGGTTCGCCAGGCATTTGATTCTCGATAGTGCCAGTGTGCATCCATTCTACGCGACGCTCAATGGCAATGTCGTGGCTCAACTGATAGATACGACCGTGGTCATCATCCCCATCATACTGTTTACGACAGCCTCTAGGAGTCGACTCTCCTCTATCTTCCTGAAGAAAGGAAATCTAAAGCTAGGGTCCGTCGTCGGATTAACGGTACTCGCCATCTTCTATCTGCTATCTGCTGTTGTCGCTATACCGGTGGCAGGAATGAGTCCAAGTCGGTTCCTGTTCCTTACCCCCTTCCTTCTGGTCTTGGCTTTGACAAACGGCTTCAAGGAGGAATTATGGTTTAGAGGGTTATTCCTGAACAAGTACGAACCGCTACTGGGGGTTCGACTCTCAAACTTTCTACAAGCTCCGATCTTCGCAGCGAGCGTAGTAGAAGCAGAGTTCTCATCAATTCTTATTGGCATCGTGATTGTGTCGTTCTTTCTGGGATTAGGACTAGGTTACCTAATGCGCAAGACAGGTAGCATATTCGGTTCTTCACTGTGCGAAGCGGGCTCGGTGATTCCCATCTTTCTAGTTGCTATTTCAGCGTTAAAGTGAAAACACGAATTTCAGCTAGGAAGGCCCTTTACTCCACAATGGACCATGTCTGCTGGATACTCTCGTTGCTGAAAAAGGAAAAATCGGGTATCCAATTAGAATCGGTCCAACGTAAAGAAATCCTCAGTTGCTTATATGTACCGGTAAAGTGGTGCTGAAATCCCACCCCCCGCACCAAATGAACTTGATAACAAGGCAATGCTGCTGAGCGCTCGAAGCGCTGCCCTCTGAAGAACGCACCAGCTCGTCTAGGCAACGTATCCAGAGGGTTTTGTTCGGCGGACGTATAATATGGTGGCACTTATTGCGCCCAGAATAGCAAGCGCGGAAGCAAGGTATGGAGCTAGCAATCCAACCTTGTCTACGGAAGCTGTGATACCACCGACGGACAAGTCTGGCTTGATGACAAATTTTCCAAACATGGCAGAGGGGTGGAGGGAGCAGTAGTAATTCCAAGTTCCCGGCGTCAGCGTCACGAGGTAGGGATAGCTGATCGGAGTAGCGAATTGGATCGAGCATGGATCTGTGCCTGGACAATCATCCGTGTATTGACCTCCGTCTCCGTCGGCATCAATAATGAACCTGTGAGGGATTCCATCTCCGCTGCTCAGGCTCAGCGAAATCATGTCGTCTCTGGTCACGGTTATCGTCGGGTTGGGATTTGAGGTTGTTCCATTCCAACCTACATTAGGGCAGGCCGCTACGCACGCTGACAAGACAATTGTCACATTCGCGGCATGAGCGTCCGGAACGGTCGGTAACAAGGTTGAATTGAAGACACCAATACCGACGCTTGCCAGCAGAAGAAAACAAAGCATGGTAATGGGATTAACTAATCCCCGCATGAGAACTCACTATTCAAATAGGACGTTAATAACATTATCTGGGACCAGCGGCGTCCGAAATGTGCAGTGTCTGTTGTTTGTTGCGCCCCGCACGAGTCTCGCCGTGATCAACAGAGTGACGGATAGAAGGATCCCAAATTCGCCAAATGCTATCAGCTGATCATCGAAATGCTCGCTCGAGGGTAGAGCCGTATCGAGAAAACTCAGTTTACCACCAAATGTCGGATCTGGGCCTCCTGCACTTCCAACAGCCTCACCGACAGAGTCGCCGCGAGCCAAAGATGACACAAAGTTCTGGGTAACTCTATCTGTATAACCCGAACCAACAGAATCGTCCCAACCCACGAAGTTGCTTGCCCCCTTATTGATGAAGGCAGTTGCAATGTAGTGGTTGCCCTGAAGGGAGGAGCAGCCCATCTGAACAACTATCGCGCCTCGAAAATTACCTTGCATCGACTCCTTGAAAAAACTGGGGGTGATTGCGAAGAAAGTGTTTCCAGGCCGGACAACCGCTGGTGCGACCTGCCCCCCAAGTTGCTCGTAAACGTACCGCGACTTATCATAGATCTCGGACGTGACGATTGAAACGCTAGTTGGAACGCCATAGTATATTGCGGTATGGGAACGTATTATCACGAGCCCATAACTCTTGGAGGGAAGGTCCCTAAATAGAGCGACCGTGACCTGGCTCGGAGGATAATAGTCGACAGTGTACCCTGCGAGGTTCAGTGTCCGAGTAACATTCCAGATGAATGAGGGGTCGTGATCCGTCAGAGATAAGGAATCCAGCAAGGCGGCTCTTCGAAAGTTCTGGCCCGTCTGAGTGAGCGAATGGATCGATTGGGAAGGCCAGATGCCCATTCCGAAGCTTGAGAGAGCCATGGTCAATAGAAAAACCACCACCACTACCCTCTTTTTCAGGTGGCGAGATTGGGCGACATCTTCTCCAGGCTCAGCTCTTCTCGTCGAAAGCTGTTGCCGGTCCCTGGGAAGTTCAGCAAGGAATCTATCCATGCAGGACCCTCTTTGGCCTCGGTGATCCGAGTGATCTTGATTATCCTCTATGCTCAATCTCCATCACCCCTCATAGGGTCTCGAGAATGTCGCGCAGGTGCCTCACAGGATAGAAGAGGTGCACGTTTCGAGTGTAATAAGCATAGTTGACGACTACACCACCGTCAAGCTCGAGAATAGATGCTTGCACCTTCGACGAGCTTATGGATCGCGCGCGATTCAGAATCTCACTTCGTCGGAGCCTTATGCGATGGAATGGAGTGGAGGAAGAAGGTTTGGCCCTGTTCGTTTTAGCTGTAAAGGTGGCAAGCCACAAAGTGATCCTTCTCTACCTCTACCAGAGGAGGCTCCTCGCGTATGCACCTGTCATGAGCGTAAGGACAGCGCGTGTTAAACCTACATCCCGGAGGAGGATTCACAGGACTGGGAATCTCACCACTGATAACCTCAGTCCGCCTGTAGCTTGGATCGGGAACTGGAACAGCGGCTATAAGCGCTTTCGTATACGGATGAAGAGGTAAGTCGATTAGATTAGTTGAGCTCGCCATCTCCATCATCTTACCCAGATACATTATAATGACACGATCACAAACATGCTTGGTCACAGCAAGGTCATGAGTGATGAATACGACAGAGGCTCCCCTCTTCTTGACCAGGTCGACCATCAGATTCAAGATCTCCGCCCTGATCGAAACGTCCAGCATTGACACCGGCTCATCGGCCACGACGAATTTTGGGTCCAGAACGAACGCACGGGCAACTGCGACTCTCTGACGCTGACCACCGCTCAGCTCGTGTGGATACCGATGCATGAACTCCTCCGGTGGAACAACTTCCACATCACGCATGATAGCCTTCACCCGCTCCTCAAGCTCGTCCTCGTTCTTAGCCACCTTCTGAACCCGCAATGGCTCAGCTATGATCTCCTTGATCGTCATCCGCGGATCCAGAGACTCAAACGGGTCCTGGAAGATAATCTGCATGTCCCGCCGCAGAGGCTTCATCTCGGAATCGTTGAGCTTCGTAATATCGATACCATTGGGCTCGGTCTTGCCACGGAGGTACTTGGCTTCGGAATCGCTGAACCTCGAAAAGTCCATCCCGTTGAAAAAGACCGAGCCCTCTGTGGGCTCGACCAGGCGCAAGAGGAGACGCCCAGTCGTCGTCTTTCCGCTTCCGCTCTCACCTGCCAGTCCGAGAATCTCGCCCTTCTTGACAACGAATGAGACGCCATCAACGGCTTTGACTGTGATTTCTTCTCTCGTGAAGCTTGAAAGGAAGCCCTTCTTGAGCGGGAAGTGTTTTTTCAGCTTCTCCACCTCGAGGACATGTTCTTCGCTCATTTGCGACCCTCCCCGTACAGATGGCATGCTACGAGATGGGTTCCCTTCCCGGGTGGAGCCAAGGGGGGCACCACCTTGTGGCACACGTCCATCACGAAAGGACAGCGCGGGTTGAACCTGCAACCAGAAGGTGGATCTAACAAGTCAGGAGGCGATCCGGGGATCGAGGTGAGCCGTATCCTCTCGCCCTTGATACTGGGGAAGGCCTTGACAAGACCCTGGGTATAGGGGTGAAGTGGTTCCTTGAAGATACCCTCAGCATCTCCGTATTCGACGATCCGGCCGGCGTACATGATAGCCACTTTCTCGCAAGTCTCCGCGATTATCGAGAGATCGTGGCTGATCATAACCATTGATAGGCCGAGCCTATCCTTGAGTTCGCGCATCAACTTCAGTGTTTGAGCCTGCACGATCACGTCTAGTGCAGTGCCCGGCTCATCGGCTATCAGAAGCTTAGGGTTGGCGGCAAGAGCCATAGCTATGAGGGCTCTCTGGCGCATTCCGCCGCTGAATTCGTGGGGATAATTATCAACACGGTCAGGCTCCACGCCAACCAGTTCCAAGAGGTTGCGGGCCCTGTCAAGAGCGGCCTTCTTGTCGGTCTTGGGCTCGTGGATTTGGATGGCCTCAATTATTTGGTCTCCAACCTTGAAAACAGGGTTGAATGCGTTCATCGCTCCCTGGAAAACGATCGATATTCCTTTCCACCGAATCTTCCGCATCTCTTCGTTGGAAAGCGATGCGAGGTCTGTTCCCTCGAAGAGGATCCTGCCCTTGCGGATTCGGCCACCTCTTGGAAGTATTCTGAGAAGTGAAAGAGCGACGGTACTTTTTCCGGAGCCGGACTCGCCCGCAATGCCGAGGGCTTCACCCTTTTCGACACTGAAAGAGACGTCGTCTACGGCCCGAACCCAGCCACGTAGGGTTTCGTAATGGGTTGTGAGGTTTTGAACCTCGAGTACTGGTGCCATTAGCTCTGATCCACTTTCTTGCGTGAAAGCTGAGGCAACACCGTCTCTGCCTCAATTAAGCTTTGGGGGAACGAAACCGCAGGAAACTAGTCAGGCTTTCCACCGACGGCAAGTATTTCGGAATCTTGACATATCTTTCTCGGTTTCAAGTCGCGCATCTAAGCGCGCGATATGGCTGGCTTATCTGCGTCTGCGAAGTCTCGGATTGAACATTTCATCAAGAGCGTAGCCGATCAGCACGAAAGTGAGGGAGACGAAGGCTATCCCAATCCCAGGCGGGATGATCCACCACCAATCCTTTAATGCGTTAGCGGCCTGAGCGTTGCTGATTATTTGTCCCCAGGAGATGAGGGTTGGGTCGCCTAGACCGAGGAAGGACAAGGCGGCCTCGGTCAGTATGGCCGCGGGAACTGCGAGCGCCAAGTTAACGTATGTTAGGGAGACCACGTTGGGAAAGATGTGTACCTTCAGAATTCTTCCTGTTCCCGCCCCGGCTGCTCTAGCGGCTTCGATGAAGGGCCTTACCTTCAGACTCAGAACCTGTGACCTGATAACCCTGGCGAATCCCATCCAGCCGAGGAAGCCGATGAGTATGATTATGTTGAAAATGTTCTGGCCTAGGACGGTTATCAGAACGAGCAGGAGCGGTAGAGCGGGGAGCACTAGCATCATGTCGGTGAACCGCATTAGAGCTTCATCTGTGAGACCTGTCTTGTAGCCGGCAATGAGACCGACGATGAGGCCTAGCGAGATTCCTAGAAAAGCCGAGACTAGCCCCACGAATAGGGATATCCGCGCGCCATGGAGTACTTCGGCGAAGAGGTCGCTTCCCTGGGAGTCGGTTCCCAACAGCCCGAACGATGTCCCGTCTGCGACTAGGCCGAGGTTGGTGAGGTTCACCCTGCCGGGACCGCTGAAGTGGATGGAGACGCCGAGCGTGTAGTCATTGACTTGGCTGAAGATGGCCGCCGAGAGACTTAGCGGCTCGCCCGGCTGGAGACCCCCGGCTAATTTGAACTGGTCAGCATCAGAGTCGAGCAGGTAACGTGGTGAGATCCACTGGTTGCTATTTGTCACATTCGTCGACCAGAAAGTATAGGTCTTCTCCGTGCCGCGTGTGAGGAACAGTGAAACCTGAACTGGTTGATTGACTGATGCTCCTTGGGCGTCAATCTGAAAGGCTCGGAGTTGGAATTTTGACGGTGGTCCATGGTATGGATAGTGAAATACTTTCGAGACGGTCACGCCCAAACTTGAGCTCGCATTTGAAGTGATCTGAAGGGATCCAGAAGGAGGCCCGACAGGTGTCGAGGGTGACCACGCAAAAGAGAGAAAGGCTCCTTGGGCTTGGGGGTAGTTATAGGACCACTCTTGGAGGGCAGAGGGATTGGCGAAACTGGGATCGCTTACGACAACCATATTGTTACTTAGGTAATATCCGTCCGGAAAGTAGGCAACCCACCCGGGTTGAGCGAAATCCCCGCTGACTTTTACCAGCTGCGGGTTACCTGGGTAGAGAACCGGGGCGACCAACGCAGCGCCTATCGCGATAATGAGCATGATGACGCCGAGCGCGGCCATTCGGTTGCTCAGCAGCACTTTGAGAAATTTGTATGTCCGTCTCAGGTTAAACCTTAGATTAGTCTCGCCAGAGGCCTTCACCCGCGCTCCACCCTCCGGTTATTCGTATCGTATTCTAGGGTCGAGTATGCCGTAGATCAGGTCTGAGAGGAAGTTGGCCGCGATGACACTCAGTGCTAGAATGTAGAACATTGCCTGCATTACTGGAAAGTCTTTGTTTTGAATAGCATTAAAGAGATACAGGCCAAGTCCGTCCCAGTTGAAAACAGTCTCGGTTATTATTGCTCCTCCGAGGACGGTGCCGAAGGCGAGGGCTGAAGCGGTGACTATGGGAAGAGAAGCGTTCTTCAGGGCGTGCTTGTAGAGCACTGCCCGCTCCTTCAGTCCCTTTGCCCTCGCAGTGGTGATATAGTCCTCGCTCAAGGTCTCAAGCATTGTCGCTCTAGTCAAGAGTAAGTATCCCCCGTATTGAAATAGCGTTAGAGTCACGAGCGGCAAGGTCAGGTATTGGAGCCTCGTCAGCAAGTACTGGGGCCAAGGCGGAATCCCGTTACTGCCCCAGTCAAAGGGCACAGTGTTTCCCTGCGGAAACCAGTTCAAGACAGTCGCGAAGAAAGTGATCAGCATTATTCCCATCCAGAACGTGGGGAGGGAAAAGGTTGTTAGCGATGCTGTAACGGAGAAGCTGTCCACGCTACTGCCTCGACGTGCCGATACGATGACACCGATGACCAGCCCCAGAAGAATTGCTAAGACGGTGGACGCGCCTACGAGAAGAAGGGTGTTGAAGAGCCTACCAGTATGCGCTACGTCGTTTATTACCGGATGTTGGGTCTGATACGAATTCCCGAAGCTGAAGGTGAGCATGCTCCAGAAGTATGTTATGAAACGGTCGAGGGGGGGCTTGTTGAGACCGTAAATGTCCTGATAGAACTGGTACTGCTTTGGGGTGCTTCTAGGGTTTCCCTGCAGGGCGGCTATTGCGCCTTGGACCCCTGGCATTGCCTGGAATATAAGCCAGTTCACGATGATGACGAAGAGGACTAGAAAGATCGTGTAGGCGAATCTTTTGAGAATGTATCCGCGCAGGCCCATTTATCATTGACCAAGATAAGAAAAAAGGGAGAAGATTATTTTAGGCTTGCGTTGGGCTTTGCTAGACCGTTACTGATATCTGAACTGTCACTGACGGTAAGTTCGCGGTTGCTACTCCGTTTATGGCGGTCGCTTGAGCTTTGACGAAGACAGTGTATGTTCCAGTTGCAGTGCCGGCTGCCACGTTGATCGTTAGAGGTGTGCTTCCGGTTGGAGTTCCAGGAGCTAGTGTAAACGATGAAGTGAACCCACTTGTCGTTAATGCCGAGGATTGGACGGTCGACAATGTTATTGCGGTTGGTGACGTGAAGCTGTTGTCAGGTACTCCTGATAGAGCGAGTCCGACCGTTACGGATCCCGAACTACCAGCAGCGATCGCGATGGTGCTAGCGCTGGATGTGATGCTGTAGCTGCCCAAGACGCTAGCGTCTTCGTAGAGCGTTGGCGGTTGGCCCTGTGTTCCAGCTAGCGAGCCGTAGTTTGGTACACCGAAGTCCCATGATGGACCGTTGTTCCTCCAGTGACTGATCTGAATCAGTATGGGTATCGGATTGGCAGGCAGTTGTCCACGTCCGCCACCAGACACCGTGTTCGCCGTCGTGCCAGCAGTGGAAACCGATCCTAGCGCGTTTGCTAGTGTGTTGTAGTGTACGCATGCCGCGTAGTTGACGACACCGCCAACATTGGTAGCGCTAGCTTTGCAGGCGCCGATTGCGACCGTGAATGCGTTGGATGGAACCGTGCTTCCGCTTGGGAAGGCGGCCCACTGGAATTGTTCCCATTTTGCATTGCTGCGCATGTATGCGAAGTTGAAATCAAGCGATGTTGGCGAGGTGCCTTGGTCGTTGGCGAAGCGTCGAAGGAGTGCTGAGCCACCGATGGGGATCGCTTGGCCCGTGGGAGCGCCTGTGCTGTCGAAGGTGCATCCACCGCCCACGACTGTGCCCGATACTCCTAGTGGTCCGCTCGCGCATACGAAGGGACCAGAGCCAACGAGTTTGTTGGCTAAGACCGGGTCAGACTGGGAACCTGCCGTGAATGCAGGGTCGACAGTGCATGATGGCGTTCCGAGAGCGGTGCAAGGCGCGAATACCCCGTTTGCGAGTTTGGGAGCAGTCTGTGTTACCCAGAGGCGCTGCGGAATTATCGGTATTCCAACGATGTCGTTGAGAGCGTATGCGTTGAGGCTGTGGAGATATAGAGAGAGGGTCTCGGTTTCACCCTGACCCTTCGTCCCTCCGAGCGTGGTTGGAAGCTGGGTATTTGCGTAGACAACATCGATGGTGTTCTGAGTCGCTGGAGTGATGAGGCTTCCTGTGGCGTTGAAGGCGCTGTAGCTGAACTTGACATCACTCGCCGTCACAGTGTGAGAGCCTAGACAGACAGGGTCCGTGGCTGCGCAGTTGTAAATGTCATGCCATGGAATGTCGCCTCTCAACTGTATCTGGACACATCCACCTACAGAGAACGTTCCTCGAGAGTTCGAGTAGGTAGTGGGGCATCCGGTCGCGCCTGATGTCAGCACTGTGTAGGAGCTTGCCATCCAGCCGATAATCTGGCTTGCGGGGTTGAAGCAATTCGGTGTGAGCAGAGCATCATACATTTCGGTGATGAAGTCCGCCTCGACGACAGTGTTGAAGCTGAACACGTTGAGACTTGATGTGGCGTCCTTCTGTCCCCAGACGATTCGCCCATTACCGTCAGGTCCTTTATTGGCGGGGTTCGGGTTCCACATGTTCAACAGGCTCCAGAAGTTGCCCTGCGCTGTGCCGATACCTGGACAGTTTGTCACTCCCTGCCATCCCTTCGTGTACGCATACTGGACGGACGGGGTCCAGATGACGACGTTGAAAGTGTGGTTGCCGAAGATGTCCATGGCAACTTGGAGAGCTGCGGTTGCCGCGGCAGCAGTGGTGTCGAACTGGCTCTGCTCAACCCAAAAGTCGTGTCTGGCGTTGCAGACGAAGTCGTAGTTGCCAGGCTCCAGTCCCGGAGAACCGGAGATAGCGGGGAGCGGTGTAGTGCGATTACAAAGGTCAGCAGCGAAGCTGCTGTCATATATTGCCCATTGGTTGTCGGGTGTCGGGGTTGGGAAGAAGAATCCTCCCGCGTAGAGTTGCCAGCTTGTGTTGGGACCGATACTGTTGCATCCCGCCTCTGTAGCGGTCACGCATCCGGTCTTGAAGACAAGTTGGTGGGCCTGCGCCAGCGTTATGATGCTCAATGTAACCTGCGGACAGGTTGTCGCACCGAGGTTGACTAGTTCGCAGATAGCAGTGGTGTAACCGGTGCTGAGTAGTTGGCGGCCGAGAGACCGTCGACCGTAGAATAGAATGTTGCCGTTGGCTAGAGAGGCAGATTCATTTGTGAGTTCACACGACGCGTTCTTGCTAGTAGCGAGACCCGCGGCTATGAAGTGGTCAGCAGCACGGCAGAAATCGACGGTGCCTGGCATCACGAAGCCCGCGGCGTCCGTCGCGTCGTTAGCATAGTGGAAGGCACTGATGGGCAGTGTTGGGCTACAACCAGCTATCAGGTCCCAAGAGCACACGCCTCCCAGGTTGTAGACGCCAGGTCCGGGTGGAACCTGGTCTACTAACTGGTTCGGCGTAACAGCAGTATTGACCGTGGCAGTGTAGGGACCGACCGTATTACAGGCAACTCCACCACAGCTCGCTAGACCTGGGGTGCAAGACGTCGCAGGGGCCACGGGAGCAGTACATGGATTGAAGTTTCCGACATCACTACCAGAGTGCAACACGGCCGAGGCCGGAGTGAGCGGGTTGTCCATAGTGGCAGCGCCAGGTCCGATAGCACCCTTGTCAGCGATGGTGAAGGCAACCTTGTCGATAAGCGATGCTATACCCTGTCTGACATGAATAGCGGCTTTGCTACAGTCGCCTCCAGGAGCGTTAGGACAAGCAGCTGCAATGTTACCAGCACCAGGAGCGTCAGGACATACAACAGCCCCGGCAATAACGCCATCCTGGCCGTTGCAGAAGGTGATGCCCCAGAACGTGGCGGCGTTGTTGATGTCCAATTGTAACTGTCCGAGCTGGATTGTTGGTGCTGTGACCCAGAATCTGGGATCCTGAAGAGCACAGACATGAGTGGACGAGGCCACACATCCTGACGCAGGAGACAAGTCGTTGCCACCGATCGGCACATCGCTTGTGTCGAGGGCAGGGACACATGTTGCTGCCTGGCCAACGCACATAGCACTGAGCTCGGCCGAATCGGAGTCGTACATCTGGTATCGGATAGAGTCCGAAGCGGGACCAGCAGGAACCCATGCACAGGAAGGAGTGGCTCCGTTATTGCATTGGGCTGGGTCTGCAGAGACCCTGTTAACAGCGAGCGGAGAAGTAATTGAAAGCGTTAGCGCGAAAAGAGCTATTATTGGAAGTAGAGTCTTGTTCATAATTTTTCTTCGAAGGGCTAAGCTGGACTCATGGCTTAAAAGATTATCCCCTTAGAGGGGGTCATTTCAATCTGGGGACATTCGCAGCTACCCTGAAGTGTCTTGCAATTTCCTACGAAGGGTCGTGAAGCCTCGGAGCGGTAATATCAGTCTTCGAGTTGCAACCTCTGGGCAGACAGGCGTCGATTCCTGCGACGACTCGTCAACGAGAAGATGACGCCAATGGCGAGCAGTAAGAGCACGCTGAGGCCTCCGAACTGACCAATATCAAGTGAAAGCAGACCGTTTAGTTGGGGATAGATCAGTCGTATCGTGTAATAAGCATCGTTGTTGGGAACAGGCTCGGTCTCGTTAAACTGGCCCTTCTCGTTGAGCAGTGGGAGCAGATGCGCGTGGATTGTGTAGGAGTCAGGAGCCAATCCTTTAGTGCCCCAATAAAAGGTGAAACCTTTGATTGCTTTAGGTCCGAGGGGTTCAGGCGAGGTTCGATTGAACACCGTTGGGGTGCCTTCGATCGTAACCGTGAGGGTGAAGTTCGTCTCAGTGCTAGTGCCGAGATTGAACACATTGACCTTTATGCTGATGTTGGCGCCGGGCACAGCAAGGTCGTACGGCAAAGCGGTGATTTGCGACAGGCATATGTTTGAGAAAGCGGCGGTAACAGGAACAGAAGACACTTTCCGGTCGTTTACTATTGTGAGGGTCGCGGTCCAGTTTCCGGTATCGAGTACCTGTTTCGTGATCTTACCAACGCCAACCCGTCCTGCAGAACCGCTTTCAATCGGTGCGAAGACCCATGAGTAGGAGACAATTGCGGTTCCATTCGGGTCTGAACTGGAACTGGCATCGAAGGTCACGACATCCCCCTGTCTAGGGTTGAAGGGAGTCCAAGCGAAATTCGCTACCGGAAGAGGGGGAACCTTTCCGTATTTGCCGACACCAGGTGTAAACGATATGTGGTTACCGGTGCCAGGCTCAAACAGGTTAGAATCGGCCAACGGCCTGAGAAAGAGCAGAAGAGAGTAGGGACCTGCCACCGCATTGTATGTTATCGTGAAGAGATTGACATTTCCTGAAACGTTACCCGGGGGTTCGAGCAGGTTAAAGGCAGAATGAACAGTGCCTGATACCGCGTCATTATCATTGCACGATGTTCCAACACCTCCCTGTCCGTAATTGACGCAGTGCGCACTCTCAAAGCCCGGGAACAATGAGGACGAGACCTTGAAGTCCACGGGGCTAAGGACACTGTTGTTCGTTCTGACATAGATCTCCCAACCGGCTAGCGGATGGCCAAGGCTAATGTTGGAGGCGTTTACATTGAATGTCACCGTGCTGCCCGGAGTCGCTAATGATTGGTTCGGAGGATCGATCAGCAACTGCGGTGTAGGTGTTGCATGCACTGGAAGTGTCGAGTGTATTCCTGCGAGACCGAGACCCATCACCGCGACCAAGAGAATTCCCAATGTGCGCAATGCGGGCATTGTTTCACCGAATGTTACTTACGGGCGGAAATGTTTGGCTTCCAAAAAAGGTTATCCCTGGGGTAAATTCTCCGATCAATACCGATATAGATGCGGTCGCCGCGGATCAATCTGAGCAGATCGCTAATCGCCCTCAAAGGAGAGGGAGATCACCCTTTCTTGACGACTGAAAATGCTGAACCATTAGCGGCAGCCTTTTTCGGCCAAGATCTTGGAGAAAAAAACTCTCGGCTCCTGACGAAATTGTTCGACAATTAAGATTCCGATCTGAAGGTCTTAGCCAACCCAGTTGAAGATTGTCTGTCGCGGCGAGGCGACTGCCCAAGGGTTCGGATCAGAAACACGAGCGAGAATTTTTTTGACAGACTCTTGCTTGGAGAGAAAAAAATGTAACGGGGTAGCGCCTTTCTCTAGGCTGTTACCGTAAAGGTCCCCGTATGGAAGGGTGCGTCAACTTGGTCCAGGTTTGTT
>MNGO01000056.1 GCA_001918765.1 Crenarchaeota archaeon 13_1_40CM_3_52_10 | reverse complement strand
ACTCGCTGACTCGATCGTTGCTCTTCCTAGGAATAGAATCGACAGCTCACACCTTCGGAGCGAGCATTATCGACGATCAGGCCAGAATACTTACAAACGTGAACTCTACCTATCGCCCACCGACCGGCATAGGAATCCATCCCAGAAAGGCGGCAGAACATCACAACGAAGTCTCAAGCAGTGTAATTGAACAAGCGCTTCAGGGACCCGGAGGAAGATTCCTCCCAGACGCGGTTGGTTATTCCGCAGGCCCAGGCCTGGGGCCCTGTCTCAGAATAGGCGCAACAATTTCGCGAGCTTTGGCTCTTTACATGAACAAGCCTCTCGTCCCAGTACACCACGGCGTAGCACACCTGGACCTTGCCATGGATGCCGGACATTCACACGATCCATTGTCGGTCCTAGTCTCGGGAGGACATACCGCTATTGCCGTCCATCTGAACAAACGATGGCGGATATACGGTGAGACCGAGGACATAACCTTGGGAAATCTCCTGGACATGTTCGCCCGAGAAGCAAAACTTCCATCCCCCGGAGGCGTCGCTGTCGAATCGAAAGCGAAAGAAGGCCGCACTCTCCTCCCGCTGCCCTACACTGTAAAAGGAAACGACGTTGCGTACTCGGGATTGCTTACCGCAGCCCTCCGACTTCTCAAGGAAGGTCATTCGCTGTCAGACATCTGTTTCTCGATTCAAGAGGTCTCGTTCGCCATGCTGACCGAAGCAGTTGAACGGAGTCTAGTTCAGACAAGGAAGAAGGAGGTCCTAATCGCCGGCGGCGTCGCCGCTAACCAGCGTCTGCGACAAATGGTACAGATCGTGGCAGAGGATCACGGAGCAACATTCCATCCCGTCCCCCTCCAGTACTCCGGAGATTGTGGAGCCCAAATCGCCAGCTCGGGGAGGCTCGCCTTCGAAGCTGGTATCACCGTCTCCGTCCCGGAAAGCTTTGTCAATCCGCGATGGCGTCTCGACGAGATTGATGTACCATGGATTCCTCGACCTTAGAACTCCATCCACTACACAGAGGCGCGGAGGCGGATCTCTTTCTTTCAGAGCTGCCTCCTTGGAAAGCGGTTGTTAAGAGACGAGTTCGAAAAGCCTACCGTCACGAAGAACTTGACGCAAAGATCAGAAAAGAGAGAACAGTCAAAGAATCATCCGCGATCCACGAAGCAAAAATCGCGGGAGCGAGAACCCCCAGTATTCTCGGACTCGACCTCGAACGATCTTCAATCATCATGACATTCATAGATGGAAAAGTCGCAAGAGACGCAATCGACACGATGGTTGACTCCCGTAGACTTCATCTTCTTGAAGAGATAGGACGACAAGTCGGCCTTCTACATTCAGCAGGAATAGTTCATGGCGACTTGACAACCTCAAACATAATCCTTCCAGAGGATGAAAGACCGTTCATCATAGATTTCGGAATGGCCTCCAGATCCTCAGAACCTGAGGATCGTGGGACCGACCTCCACCTGATACAAAGGTCACTGATAGCTACCCATGCTCTCGACCCCACAAGCTCATTCAGAAGAGTCGCGAAAGGATACCGAGAAAGTGCAGGCGATAAGATAGCAGAATCGAGTCTTCGTAAAGCAGCGGAAATTGCACGGAGAGGCAGATACTTCGCCATCCGATAAGCGAACATTGTGGTTCGTAACTCAGAACGCTCACAAGTACCAGGAAGCCCGCAGGGTTCTCGATCCATTCGGAATAAAGATCCGAATGCTTGATTATCCAAAGACGGAGATACAGCGCACGAGCCTTGGTGAGATAGCCAAGTTTGCCGCGGAAGAAGCCTCCAAGAAACACAATCGTACGGTCGTGGTCGAAGATTCAGGGCTCTTCGTTCGCGCCCTGAAAGGTTTTCCCGGACCGTTCTCATCTTACGTCCACGTCACGATTGGCGTTGAGGGACTCTTGCGCTTAATGCGCCGACAAAGGCGTCGAGAAGCATACTTTCAAGCGTCCCTCGCACTTGCATCTCCCCGGAATTCCTGTGTAGAATTCGCAGGAAAAGTCAATGGAACGATATCTCACAAATCCGCTGGAACAAAGGGCTTCGGATTTGACCCAATATTCATTCCAAAAGGGGCTCGGAGGACATTCGCCCAAGGTGGAACGGAATTCAAAGACAAGTATTCCCACCGAGCCATAGCCTTCAGGAAACTTGCACTGTGGTACATCAGAACCAAGCCCGAAACGAACAGTCAGGTCTAGTTTTCCAGCGGAGCCCTAAAATAACGCCCTCAGCCGCCTTCCGTGAATATGTTCCGCATAGTGACAGTCGAAGACGTAGTGCGTATTCCGCCGCAGAAGTTCGGACAGCCCATCGACGAAGTCGCCCGTGAACAGATCAAGCTGAAGTACGAGAACTATGTGGACGAAGAACTCGGCTACGTCATCCTCGTCACAGACGTCGATGTCGAAACGACTGGAAAAATCCTTCCCGGCGACGGCTCAACCCATCACAAAGCCCTCTTCAAACTGCTCACCTTCTTCCCGGAGCTCCACGAGGTTGTAGAGGGAGAGATCGTTGAGGTCACGGACTTTGGAGCGTTCGTGAGAATAGGTCCCGAGGACGCACTCCTTCACGTATCCCAGATCATGGACGATTTCATAACCTACGATGAAAAGCACGGAGTACTCGCGGGACGCGAGAGTCACAGAAACCTAGGAAAGGGGAACATGGTCAGAGGACGAATAATCGCGGTCAGCTTTCCGCGGGGCGGTTCAGGAGGAAAAATCGGAATCACACTACGTCAACCGTTCCTGGGCAGGCTAGAATGGATTCAAGAAGACCTCAAAGGGAAACCCCCGAAGCTGGAGCATAAGGCTTGACAGACAAAGCATGCAAGAACTGCCGGATGATAAGCGCGGGACCAGTATGTCCCAACTGCAAGTCTACGAACTTTAGTGATGACTGGACTGGCTTCGTCGTTATCCTGGAACCGGCAAACTCTGAAGTCGCCCACCTAATGCAGATCAAGGTTCCTGGGAAGTTCGCGATTAGAGTTAGGTAGAGTCCGATAAGACTAGGGGTTTTTCCTTCAGCGCTCGTTCTGGAGAAGGAAGCTACTCATTTGGGTGCGTAGTCTGTGAAGCTGCAGGCTCCGCAAACCCATCTTTCGGTGGGCTTCTTGTGAGAGGCCATAACAGATCCGCACCGGGGACACTTTCTGTTCCTGAGTTTTGTCGTGGAGCCGGAAGTCTCGTATAACTCACTCCTCATCCGCCGTTTCTTCTGTTTTGGCTTTGGAGGTGCAGATGCTTGCGACTTTGGCTGCGACGGTGCTTGGGACATGTCGTCGTGCCGTCCGGCCCGCGCCATATTTAGTGTTGTTTCCAACGCTAGTCGAAACGTTCATAAAAGCCGGGCAGCGCCCAGCCTGCTGGCCGATGAGAGTGAGTCTGGATGGCACAAAAATCCGTTTACGTACGATTCCAAGTTCCCAAAGAAGCCGTTGACAAGGCCTATTCACTTCTGCAAGTCGCGAAAGATACCGGTAAACTGCGAAAGGGTACAAACGAGTCGACTAAGGCAATCGAGCGAGGAATCGCCAAACTAGTCATAATCGCAGAGGATGTAGAGCCCCCGCAAGTCGTGGCCCACCTACCCATACTGTGCGAAGAGAGAAAGATCGCCTATCTTTACGTCCCAAGCAAGCTTGAGCTAGGCAAATCTGCCGGACTGGACGTCGGTTCCGCTGCTATTTCGGTCGTAGAGCCCGGTGATGGGGCGCAGTCTCTGAAAGATCTATTGAAGATAGTTGAAAATATCAAGAAGACCGGTGCAGGGAAGTGAGCAAGGGAAAAGACAGGTCCGACGAACCACTCATCCCGGCCGAAGTCACACAAGTTATCGGACGGACCGGGGTCACAGGAGAAGTTATCCAAGTCCGAGTACGAGTGTTGGAAGGGCGGGACAAAGGACGAATTATCACGAGAAACGTTAAGGGCCCCATTAGGCTTAACGATGTTCTCATGCTTCGAGAGACTGAGAGAGAAGCGAAAAAGATTAGGTAGAGGCGTAAGCGACGCCAAAGACGTTCAAGTGTTCTTTCTGCGGAAAGAGCTTCCCAAACTCCACCGGCATTATGCACGTCAAGAACGACGGCACAATTCTTTACTTCTGTTCGCGCAGATGCAGAGTCAGCACCCTGTCATTCAAGAGGGATTCTCGTAAGCTAAAGTGGACTGCTTACTACGGAAAGAGAGAGAAAGGACACTGAGCGGCCAGTCTAACACCAAGACATTCGCCTTCCTCAAACCTGAAGCCCTCCAATCGAAGGTTGCAGGGGAAGTTCTCTCCAGGCTGGAGAAGAAAGGATTCTCCATCAAACAGTTGCGTCTTCACAACATATCTAGAAAAGAAGCAGAGACGCTTTACACTGTTCACAAGGGAAAACCGTTCTTCCAAGAACTCGTAGACCATGTTACATCCGGGCCTGTTGTGCTGATGATACTCGAGGGCTCGAACGCAGTTGACGTTCTGCGTCGAGTCGTTGGCGCCACCAACCCACAGACCGCTGAACCAGGGACGATTAGAGGTGATCTCTCGCTTTCCATAACCGCCAACATGATTCACGCATCCGATAGTGCTGAGAATGCGAAGAAAGAAGCATCAATATTCTTCCACGACGGAATCTAGGCAAATAGGTTCCTTTCGAAAAATCATGGTTTAATACTGACATAGGAAGACCGGAGGGCAATTTGGAGCCCTCGCAGATATGCCCATTCGTTCACCAATCGCAGTCGTTCTCGGACACGTGGACCATGGGAAGACTACGCTTCTGGACAAGATCAGGGGCACTTCCGTAGCCGCCCGAGAACCGGGCCAGATTACTCAGTGGATTGGAGCCAGCCTCATACCTGCTCAGACTATCGTCAAGATCTGTGGTCCCCTACTAACCAGATTTAATCTCAAGATCGAGGTTCCCGGAATACTCTTCATCGATACGCCAGGTCACGAAACGTTCAGCAACCTTCGTAAGCGGGGAGGATCAGCTGCAGACGTCGCGGTCCTCGTCATCGATCTCACCAAAGGAATCGAGCCTCAAACCGTGGAGTCCCTGAATATCTTGAAGGCTCGCAAGACCCCGTTTCTCGTATGTTGCAACAAGATCGACGCGATACCGGGGTGGAAATCGTCACCTGACGGCTCGTTTCTTGCCAATACAGAGAAACAGAGACCAGAAGTCTTGACCGATCTCGATAACAGGCTCTACACTTTGATGGGGACACTCTCCCGGTACGGATTCCGCGCCGATCGGTTCGACAGGATCAAAGACTTCTCCAAGACGATCGCCCTTGTACCCTCAAGCGCCAAGACTGGGGAGGGATTGCCAGAACTCATGGCGATGCTTGTCGGACTTACTCAGATCTACATGAAGGGAGAACTAACAACTACTGCGGGTCCAGCGGAAGGAACCGTTCTAGAGGTGAAAGAAGAGCCCGGGCTGGGAGTTACCATCGACGCGATGATCTATGATGGGACGATCAAAGTAGACGACGAAATTGTAATTGCGGGACGGAACGGGATCATACGAACAAGGGTCCGGGCGCTACTCGTGCCAAAACCCCTTGACGAGATCCGGGATCCCAGAGACAAGTTTAGCCATGTTGAGCATGTTGACGCCGCAGCGGGGATCAAAATTGCAGCCCAAGGCCTCGATGATGCAATCGCAGGGTCCCCCATTTACGGCGTAGATACCCCCTCGCGGCGAGCGGACCTAGAGAAGAGGGTGCTTAGCGAGGTGGAATCAGTCAAAGTCAGCACCGATCGAAGCGGGGTCATCGTGAAAGCAGATGCGCTTGGCTCGTTAGAGGCGCTCACAACATCCCTTACGGTTTCCAAAGTACCCATCCGTCTCGCGGACGTGGGTGAAATATCTAGGCGAGACGTGGTCGAGGCTAAGGCTGTTCGAGCAAAAGACCCCTACCTTGCCGCGATTCTCGGGTTCAACGTCAAAGTATTGCCTGACGCTGAAGAAGAGATCAAAGAAACGGGAATTCCAGTATTCAAGGCTGACATAATTTACCGGGTCTTGGAAGATTACTCGAGATGGGTCGAGGCGCAAAGGAGTGCTGGGGTAAAGGCCGAGATGGAGCTCCTGATCTTGCCTGGCAAGATGAAGATCCTCAAAGGATTCGTCTTCCGCAGAAACGATCCAGCAATAGTCGGAGTCGAAGTGCTGGAAGGAACAATCAAACCGAAGTATCCAGTTATCAATAGCAGTGGCAAGCGTATCGGTATAGTTCTAAGAGTTCAGGACCAAGGGAAAGATGTCCCAGTGGTTGGAGCGGGGAAGCAAGTTGCCGTTTCCATCGACAAGCCCATCGTCGGTAGACACATCTTCGAAGGAGACGTCCTCTACGTCGACGTCCCCGTGAAACATGCGAAAACGCTTTCTTCAAAGTTCAGAAACTATCTTTCTCCAGCAGAACTCGCATTGCTGGACGAGCTAGCCAATCTGGCGGCTAAGAATGCCTTGGGAGCCGCCTCATGACTCGAAGGACGTTTATTAACGGCCTCGGAGGAACTCGGTTCTAACCGGAGCCCACTAGCAAAACATGGCCAAATTTCAGCTCATAGTATCCGATCCCGTGAGCAAGACCTCTAAGGCCGCCACTATTGAGGGAGCCAAGGCTCAGGCGCTTGTAGGAAAGTCGATCGGGGATGAGGTCGATGGGAAACTTCTCGGGATTGGAAACATGAAACTCAAAATTACCGGCGGTACAGACAAGGATGGAATTCCGATGCGCTTCGATATTCAGGGAGGGGCCAAGAAGAGAGCGATTCTTTCCGGTGGAGTAGGCTTCAAGCCAAACGACCGTGGCGAAAGAAGGAGAAAGTTAGTTCGCGGACGGGTAGTTGGCGAGGATACGTTGCAAGTGAACAGCGTGGTTATGGCAGAGGCAGCTCCTGCAGCGCCAAAAACTCCAGCTCCAGAGAAGAAGGCTGAGCCACCTAAGCCAGCTCAGAAACCGGTGGAGGCTAAGCGTTGAGCGTCGAAATAATCTCTGAACACATCAACGCTCTCCTGGGCAGAAAGGATGCGAAGCTGATTGTCCACCACGAGGGAACCGGGACTCCCGACCGTTTAGCCATCCGGAAGATTGCCTCTGATCACTTCAAGACGCCGCAAGACAAGGTCTTTGTGCGAAGCGTCCAGACAAGGACAGGCGGATCCTCAGCGATCTGCAAAGTGGAAGTCTATACCGATTCAAAACTTGCCGACCAGATAGTTCCTGCTTACGTGAAGAACAGAAATCTTCCACCGGGACAAAGAGTCTCCAGAAAGAAGGGACCAGAAGACGAGAAGCCTGCTCCTGCAGCGCCAAAGACTCCGGCTCCAGAAAAGAAAGCCGAACCACCTAAACCTGCCCCGGCCAAGGAGTCAAAGCCAGCGCCAGCCGAAACGAAGCCATCGACGAAACCGGATGCGAAGCCCGCGGCTAAGCCAGATGCGAAGCCCGCGGCTAAGCCAGATGCGAAGCCCGCGGCTAAGCCAGATGCGAAGCCCGCGGCAAAGGTTCCTGCAAAGCCGGACAGCAAGCCGAAAGCCTAGACGACTATCCTTGCACGGGACTATTTGGCGGAAATCGCCCATTGTCGGCCCTGATTCCGAATCTAACCCCTCGATTTCTAGATACGCGCTCTTTCCCGCTGATCGCTAGGGGAATCCACGGGGGTCGAAAAAGCTCCTGTCAAGCCGATAACGCGCCAGTCTGACGGAAACAAGCCCAAAATCGAACTCAGACAGAAACAGAGTCCTGAAAAAATTTGGATCCTTTGCGGGTCCCGAGTGCCATGAAGTGGTCTCCGCGGACCAGCGTGAACGTAAGCGTCAAGCCCTCTTCGCAGCGCTGACTATGCTCACAATGTCTTGCGCTTTGAGTACGTAGTTGTCGGATAGACGCATACCGTTTCGAGCATTGATGCCATACAGCATCTGTTCACCTATCTCCGTATGGATCTTCAGAGCCAGTTCTTTGAGAGTTGTCCCATTTGGAACGAGATATGCGTCTGGGAGAATATTTCCCGCGTGATCAGTGAACTTTTCAGGGTTCTCAACCGGATAAACCACAATCATATTCAGAAGATTCAGAAAGGCTGAGTTGATACAGGCTTGAACTCCGGTCGATCCGATAGGTTTCAGGACTTTTTCTCGAATCATTTCAAGAGCAGCCTTCTGCTCAGGGCTAACAGCTCCTGGATCAGGAAGACGAAAGTCCGGATCTCCCGGTTTGTATTCTATTAACCGTTTCTCCGCTGCCCTCCGCAGTGCTAGCTCCGCCTCAGCAGAAACAGGTATTGTCATCTGACCAGTCTCTTTCAGTCTGCTAACGTTCCTAATCGATGTGGGCAAGTCAATCTTGTTGGCCGCGAGCAGGAGAGGTTTCGCTTCGTTCCGAATAACCTCAACCAGCGCTATCAGGTTCTCACGGGTCCAGCCACTAGGTTTTCCCTTCAGCCCTGCTTGCTTGATTCCGCTCTCTGCCTGGTTCTTTGTAACGCCGAGCCCGCTGAGACGATCAGAAACCAAAGACCCGGGATCTTCTCCAGCCATCTCCATCTTTCGAGCTGTCTTCTCCCAGTCCTTACCGACTATCCGGAGCATCCACATCCTCAACTCAGTCTCGAGAAAAACCACATCCTCAACAGGATTGTGAGCACCAGGTTGAGTCAGTTTGCCCTCGGAGTCCGTTGACCCTGACGCGTCAACCACGTGGATCAGCGCGTCAGCCTTTCTCAGCTCGTCGAGAAACTGGTTTCCAAGACCCTTTCCCTCTGACGCGCCAGGCACCAATCCTGGGAGATCAATGATATCTATCGGTATGAAACGTTCGCCATCTATACATCGTGAGTTCTGAGGTTGATCCTCGACTCCGAGGCTTTTGCAAACGCACTTTGTTCTGAGATAGGATATTCCATGGTTTGGTTTGATGGTCGTGAATGGATAGTTTGCTATTGGAACGAGTGTTAGAGTTGCGGCGCTGAAGAAGGTGCTTTTTCCCGCGTTCGGCTTTCCTACAATCCCGACCTGCACACTAGACCACGAATCATGAAACTGGAGAGATACCTGTGACTCTCAGACCAGCACTCTTCACCTTGTAACGAATATTCAACGAGACCAAGAGCGCAGTTATCTGTTCGATAGTCCGAGAGTTTTCGAGGCCGCCCGCGTCGAAGCCACGCGCCCCAGCAATTCCCTTCACCAGATCGAGCACAATCTTCTTCGCATTCTCATCATTGGAGCATACGAAGACATCACAGTCGACTGGCTTAGAGGGATCTTTGAGGAGTTCTGCGCTTACATTGTTGAAGGCTGTCACAACGCCGACCGTGTTTGGCACAACAGTAGCAGCTAGTTCGCCAGCGGACCCCGCCCATACTCCGACCGTCCTCGTGGCTCGCCCGCCAATCGAGGTCTCGAGAGGTACGGACACGTTGACCAAGATTTGGCCTGATCTGAATTTAGGCTTCAATGTGCGAAGAGTCTCAATTAACGCCGCGAAAGGCACTGTTACCACTACAATATCCGCCTGCGCGACAGCGTTCTCGTTGCTCACTCCAGACACGCGGACGGGGCGTCCAGCCGTTTGAGTAATCGTCTTTGCCGCCTCAACTGCCCTATCAGTGCTTCTAGAACCTACGAATACTTGGTGCCCTGCTATTGCCCATCGGAGGGCGAGACCAAACCCCTCCTCTCCGGCTCCTCCTAACACAGCTATTTTGCGATTCTCCGTTTTGTTCTCCCTTCTACCGACTTCCCGGGAAGAGGCTTGATGAGTCCCTTTCGCATGAGCAGTTCTGTTGACTTTCGAGCATGGCTTATGATAGTGGTAGCTCTTTCGTAGAGTTCTTTTCGGGTGAGCTTGAGTCTCGCTAGTCCCTGCTTGACAGCCTCAGCTCCGACCGCGGCTGCCTCCCTCGGGAATACCTCCCAGTGACTCATGCTGGGCAGAATCTTGTCCTCATCTATCCCCATCTCCTCCGCAATCTTAGCCAGCTCGTTAGCAGCAGCGATGCACATCTCGTCGCTGATCATCTTCGCCCGAACATCCAGAGTACCCCTGAAGATTCCCGGAAATCCAAGAGAATTGTTGACTTGATTCGGAAAATCCGATCTACCCGTTGCAACAATCTTTGCACCGGCCTCCTTTGCCTCCCATGGCCAGACCTCAGGAATAGGATTAGCACACGCGAAAATAACCGAGTCATCTGCCATGGTAGAGATCAATTCTTTCGGAACCACTCCAGGCCCCGGCGTTGACATCGCAATCAAGACGTCCGCTCCCTTCAGAGCTTCCTTGAACCCACCCGCGCGATTTTCCGAGTTTGTCTTCAAACACATCTCCCATTTCGCGTGATACTCCTTCTCCAGTTCCGTCCGCTGGCGATTCAGGATTCCCGAATGATCAACCATGATGATATTTCCAGGCGAAACACCCGCCTCCATTATTATGCGCGCGACCGCAATATTCGCCGCCCCAGCTCCAAGCATGCAAATTGACGCGTTTCTGGTCCTCTTACCAACAACCTTCAGGGCGTTGATAAGGCCTGCACAGACAACCGTTCCTGTTCCCTGTTGATCGTCGTGCCAAACAGGAATCTGAAGGTTACCCTTCAGGTTGTCCAGAATGTCAAAGCACTTTGGCTGCGATATGTCCTCAAGGTTCACCCCACCGAAAGATGGTTGCAACCATCGGACCGCGTTCTCAATCTCCTCCGGTTTCTTAGTGCCCAGACAAATAGGATAAGCGTCGACCCCGCCCAAGTACTTGAACAGGAGACTCTTCCCCTCCATCACAGGCAGCCCAGCCTCAGGCCCGATGTCTCCAAGACCAAGCACCCGAGTACCGTCAGTAACTATCGCGATACTATTCCATTTGTTAGTATAGTCATACACCCTGTCTGGGTTTCTCTGAATCTCCTTGCACGGATCCGCGACGCCTGGAGTATACCAGATCGCAAAATCCTCGTAGGAATCAACCGGAACCTTCGATACAATCTCGATCTTGCCCTGATAGAAAGGATGGTACTTCATTGAAAGCCGAGCCGGAGCATAAGCTCGCTTCAGCAACGCCGTGTCTTGAGCCAATCCTGGCTTATCACTTCTACAGGAAAGCCGGTTCGCAAACTAGCCTGATTTAACGCTGTTGAAAGCAAGAGGCCCAGTAACCCTTATCAGGCATTCGCCAGCCGATGCGACAGCGAACAAGACTTGTCGTACTCCCACCTGGCAAACCAATGGAGAGAGAAAACACCCGAGCTCAAGGAATGGTTGCGGCTCTCAGTGGTTGGTTGGAGAAAGGAACCCGTGGTCAAACGGATTCCCTGCCCTACAAGACTGGATCGAGCAAGGCGTCTGGGATACAAAGCGAAACAGGGAATCGTGCTCGTCCGAGTCCGAGTCAGAAGAGGCGGCGCCAAGAAACCCCGACCTATTTCGGGGAGACGACAGAAGGCGATGGGTGTCTCGAAATTCACTAGAAGCCTCTCTCTTCAAAGAATAGCGGAGAAACGTGCGAACAGAAAATATGTCAACCTGACGATCCTCGACTCGTACTACTTGTATTCTGATGGAATTCACCATTGGTACGAAGTGATTCTTGCGGACAAGAGTCACCCTGCGCTCGCGGAATAACATGAGGAAAGGAACGGCCGAGCACTAGAATCAACGATATCGCTAGTCGAGAGAACCCACGAAATTCTATAAGACCAGTGCGTAACGGGCGCATCATAGACTCAAGTGGAGCAGATGAATCCAGATCCATTGACTAAGATAGCCAAGATCGGGCGCAAGGTCGACCCTATTATTTTCAAGACATTGGCACAAGCCTCTTCTTCTAAGTTTCAGTTACCGGTAACCTACCATTTCAGAACCGGCGGAAAAAGGATGCGCGCCACACTAGTCCTTCTCGCATGCGCTGCCTGCGGCGGAAGAATTGATGACGGAATGAAACCTGCCGCCTTAGTCGAGATGATTCACAATTACTCGTTAGTTATGGACGATCTAATAGACCGAGGCGTTGTGAGAAGAGGGAAGCAAACTGTGAGAGTCAAGTTTGGAGACTCAGTCGCTTTACTGATTGCGATGCTATACCGTGAAGCTCTCGACGATCTGATTGAGAAATGCATCTCACCCGATAAGACAAGAGTGGTCGCGATTCAGGCGATGAAGGACATCATTGAAGGAGAGAGACTTGACATTATGTTCGAACAAGCTGGGAGAGAGGATCCTTACCTCCAGTCCCATCGCTTTCTCAATCCCAGCTTCTCCCTCTACTTCGAGATGATAGGGAAGAAGACCGCGGCTCTTTTCAAAGCTGCCTCCCAAATAGGAGCATACTCGGCGCGCGCTAACCGTCGAATTGTCCAGTCCTTAGGCGTATTCGGATGGAAGGCAGGCCTCGCATTTCAGATAATGGACGATGTCCTGGACATATGCGGAGAGGAAACAGGGAAACAGATTGGCAAAGACATCGTTGAACACAAGCTAGGAAACGCTGTGATATTGACCGCCCTGAGATACTTGCCCCGAGCCAAGAAGTCAGAAATCCTTACCACCTTAAGATCGGAAAAAGTGTCTCAAGCCATGGTCATAAGAGCGAGACAACTAGTCATGGAGACCCCCGCGGAGAACGATTGCAGAGAAATTGCAAGCAAATACCTCCAGGAGGCCAAGGCTCACCTATCCGTTCTAGGAAACTCCGTCTACAGAGACGGACTGGCTACGCTTTCTGAAGCGATTGTCTCAAGGACGTTCTAGCCCTCTTCCAGGCGACGAATCTGGTCCCGACGACGCCGTCTCCATCAAGGATCTTTCTAAGCGAGTTCTTTCCTCTTAGGTTGAAAACATAACACTCACAACCGTTCTTAGCGAGCCGAAGGGCCTGCCTAACCTTCTCCCCCATACCCCCAGTGGCATCACCGGAAGGGCTTCGAGACGCGTGCAATGCCACGCGGAAGTTTTCGGAGGTTACCTCAGGAATGAGGGTGGCATTCAGGAAACCCTTCGGATTCGCAGAGTATACTCCATCAACATCACACCCGAACAATACTCGAGAAGCTCCCAGCCTCGATCCAATCAGAGACGCAATGCGGTCCCCCGAAAGGACTCCGATCCCCCGAGACTCGTCGAACACCAAGTCCCCATGCAACAATGGAATGAGCCCCGCACCCAACGACTTTCGTATCGGATCCAACATGATTTTTTTCACTCTTCCCTTGTCAAGAGTCGCAAAACTCATCGGATGAAGCGGAACAGGCAGCTTGTTTCGCCATAGGAGAGACGCACAAATTATCCTCGTAAGTTGGCCCAGATAGAACTCCGTCTCTGAAATGGAGGAAAGTTGAGATCGATCGCGAAGGCCTCCACCTATACCCGAGCGGGTGACGAAAGGGTGAGCGTACGAACCTCCACCATGAATCAGAACGAGGGGACGGTCGTAGTCTGAAAGTTGATCAGCCATGTGTTGAATCGCGGGAATATCGGGAGTGCACTCTCTAGCCTTGTCAGTAATTGCAGACCCACCGAGTTTCAGGATCGTAACTCTGTCCATTTGGTGCATCTCGCGCGAACCTTGCTTTTAGCCGCTTCGGGTGACTTCGAAGACGCTTCAAGGGTAACATCCGACTTATGATTAGCACTAGTGCTGATTTGACCCGGAAGTCATTGTTGAACATCAACGATTCCACGAATGGCACGTTGCTTGAGGTCATTGAAGAGCGGATAATTAGCTCGCTAGGCGACAAGCCGAACAGCTCAATTAGCGAAATCGCAAAAGATCTAAGAGTGAATAGATCGACAGCATCAAAATACTTGCATGTTCTACGCGCGAAGAAGAAGGTCGCCTTTCGACAAGTTGGACCCGTAAAGCTTTGGTCGCTGGAGGAGCAATAATGGAAGTTAGACGAGCAATCGCCCCCAGTATCCAAGAATCAGACGATAGAGTCCCCACCGGCATTACCAGCCTGGACAAGATCATAGAAGGCGGGCTTCGACGAGGTGATTGTATCATCGTAGCCGGCCAGCCTGGAACGGGCAAGACCACTCTCGGATTACAATTCCTATACCATGGAGCCACGAGATGCGGGGAAAACGGTGTCTATGCGTCCGTCATAGAGAGCAGCGAGAAATTGAAACGAAACGGTTTGAGGTTCGGATGGGACCTCAACCGCCTCGAAAACGAAGGCAAGTTGCGCCTTGTATCTCTCCAATCCACCATGAAGGCCGGCGTCAGTACGGCTCTAGAAACAGTTCTGGAAGCGTTGCATAGCACCAATGCGAAGAGGCTTGTATTCGACTCTCTTTCAGCACTCATGACGGCCTTCGAAAGCAACGCCGAAGCCAGAAGCTTCCTTCACATCATGGTCAAATTCCTAGAGGCCGCGAACTGTACAACAATAATGATAAGCGAGGTCCCATGGGGCAAACAACAGCTTGGAACCAACTTCGAAGAATTCCTTGGAGACGGTCTAGTAATCTTGGATGCAAGCTTCGACAACTCAAGAGTCCGCCGAAGAGTCTACATTCCCAAGATGCGAGGCACTGAGCACCGGCTGGAAGGATACGACTACTACATAACAAGAGACGGGTTCTCCCTAGCACCAACCCCAATCCCCCCCGACAAGATACGATAAACCAAGGATAGACAGGCATCACTACAGCGCTCTTGTGGTCTTGCCAGAACGGACAACAACAACACAATGCCCCCCACTAGAACCGACCTCCTTGAGAAGCTGATTGGGTCCGAAACCAAAGCCGAACTGTTGATGTATTTCCACGACAACCCCGACTCTACCGATACAGTAGAAGGAATCGCCGCCAAGATCAGGCGTAAGCCCAAGGAAATCGAAAGAGACGTCTCAGACCTTGTCGAGCTAGGCTTGCTTCAGGAGGTGCGAGTCATCTCCTTCAGCAAGGACAGAGATCAAGAGTTGCAGAAAGAGATCTCCCAGAGACTAGTGTCAGTGGGATCCTTCGAAGAGACGTCGACCTCCTCGAACAGGGATCTAACCGGAATCGTGATGATCGACTCACTCTTGCCCGACGGCTATCCTTCGTCCTCCGTGGTGATAGTCATGGGGGACCCCGCAACAGGAAAGACAACCCTGCTTATCCAGTTGGTCGTGGAGGCCTTGAAAAAAGGCAGAAACGTCGTCTACGCAACCCTAGATGATTTTCCCGACAGCATCCGAGAATCCATGAAATTGATGGGCGTCAACCCGAGAGACTATGAAGTCGAAGGGAGGAGAAAACTGGTCTTCATAGATTGCTATTCGTTCCTCGTGGGTGTAAGAAGCCAGGAACAGTACAGCGAGGACCCCCAACGTCTCTCCGATCTCAGTATCGTCGTAACAAAGGCTCTCTCAGAAGCTCGCGAATCGACCAATGTACTATTGGCGATGGACTCCTTTACAACTCTCATTCAAAGAAGCGGAGTAAGGCCCTCATTCGACTTTCTGCACACCTTGATTGCAAAGGTAAGGAGCAATCGGGCTAGCTGTGTGACGTCACTTTCGAGGAAGGCATTTCATCCAGCAATTATCGCGGCAATACAAGACAAGGTCGATGGCGTGATTGAAATGAAAGTTGAAGACACCAAGGATGGATTAGCACGTTTCATTAGAGTCTCGAAAATGAAAGGTGTCCAACACATAACCACATGGACGCCCTATGACCGAGACCCCTCAATGGGGTTAATAGTTCCTTACGAAGAGTCCCGCGTGAAGAAGTCAGTCTAGTCTGATCACAATACGCTCTCGCGCGGAAAGACTTCGATTCCCGAATCGGTTATTCGGTAAGGCCTTGGCTGGTTGTCCAAAGCAGTCTTGCGCATTTTCTCAATCTGGATCACGCGCAGTAGAGACTTTCCAACCTGTAATTGTTGTAGCAGTATGACCCCATGGGCGAGATACTCTTCGTAATCGATGCTCCTCTCGAAGCCAGGCCTTCGAAGCTCAGTCGTGATCAGACACGTCGCGCCGGTATCGGCCAGCGCCTCCATGAGCTCGACCAACGCGTTTCGTTGGGCAGCCAACCCTTCGTACTGAAAAACCAAAGTTGTTACAGGATCTACAACTATTCTCTTGGCCCCGATCTCGCGGACACTCGTTTTAATCATCTCAATCAAAGTTGCCATAGAGAACTCCTTTCGGCCGACGGTCAGTTTTCCAACCTTTATCTCGGCCGGAAGATACCTGATCGGTGAAGCCTCCAGAAATATCAGCTTCTTGTTGCTCTCAAGGTCCGCGAAATCCCAACCGAAATCAAGCATTTCCTCGAAAACATGTTGCTTATTCTCATCCAAGCTGACGTAGACGCCACTCTCCTCGTAGTCCAAGATCCCATTGACGAGATACTGAGAGGAAAGTATCGTCTTGCCCGTCCCAGGCCCCCCGCAGAGCAGAATTGTCCTACTCTTCGGCAATCCACCAGTGAGCAACTTGTCCAGGCCCGGGATCCCGGTGGGAGTTCTAGAACTAGCGTTCGGATTGCCCGGAGCGTCAGCCATAAGTCTTCAAAACGGGTTGAACCGATTCGCAAACCATATGCGTTCTGATACGTCCAACCTCTCGAACAAGGTACAACCTCCGAATATCCAGCTAAACCCGTCTCGGCTACGAATAGCCTCAGGTACCCAGGAGGAGGCTAGGGCAACAGGAATGACATCCAAAGATAGGATTACCCTATACCAGGATCAGGGTGTTCAACTTCTTCTAGGTCGGTTTGTCAAAGGAGAAATCGTCGAACTAGTACCTAGCTTTGATCTCAGTCAAACTGCCAGGTACCCTGAAGTGGAAGAGATCGTTGACGGTGACACAACCGCCGCAAAAGAGCTTGTCGAGAAGCTCTGGGACGTGGGAATTTTCAAACGCAAATTTCATGAAAAGGTCCTGGTCTGTCCGAGCTGTCTGTCAGCAAACGTCAGCAATGATTACGTCTGTCCCAACTGCAACTCCATCGACATAGAACGGAAAACCCTCCTTGAACACACAGCATGCGGCACCATAGACAGTGTAGATAATTTCCTAATCGAAGGCGGCCTGTACTGCCCCAAGTGTAACAAGGAACTGATTGAAGCAGGCGTGGACTACCAGAAGCTGGGAGCCTGGTTTCAATGCTCACAGTGTGGCAAGAGGTCAGACCTGCCCAGCCCAATTCACAGGTGTAGAAGTTGCGGGCACATCTTCACTATCAAAGACACCGGGTTCGTCAACGTCTACAGCTACCGCATAAGCGCCGATGCCGAGGAAGAATTCAAACGGACCTTTCTAGTGATGAAACCGATCGGTGCCACCCTCGAGGACTTCCAATACAAAGTCGAGATGCCCGGTCAGATCGCGGGCCGTTCCGGTGCCCTCCACAGATTTGATGCCATTGCCTCAAAGGGCTCCTCAGAGGTCGTTGTGCTTGACGTGGTCGCGAGCGATCGAGAAATCGAGGAGACGCCCATAGCATCTCTCTACGCAAAAGTATTTGACGTAAGTCCAACCCAAACAATCCTCGTCGCGATTCCAGGACTAAGCGCAAAAGCCAAGAAACTGGCAGCCCTCTACAGAATCTCCGTTATCGAGGCAAACGACTCGCAGCAAGCAGCCGAACTTCTAAAGGAACACTTTGGCTGGACGGGCCTATCGGGCAACGAAGAATCAATAGACGACTTGCAATTGTAACCCAGTCACTACTAGTAGGGTTACGCCAATCTCAAGCCGAACAGCCACTTTGCGGTGGCTAAGTTGACTCGTCGTGCCGCTTAAGGTCAAACCTGTCAAGCTCAGAGACAGTCTTTACTTGCTGATCCCAGTGGACATAGCAAGGCTCCTCGGCGTAGCCGCCTCGTCTCACTTCCAACTAAGTTTGAACGAGAACCAAGACTCTGTCAGACTCGTCTATGAGATGAGGAAGGATGAATCGCCGGAACAAGTCATCGCGAAAGACGAGTGAGGCGATGAAAATTAGTCCATCAGATCTTCGACCTCTTAGCGCTCAGCGCTTCCTGCATAGCTTTGGTATTCACAATACGCGCTAAGAAAACCTACTTTCTGGATTCGGTTTTCTTCATTATTGCAGCAAATGCTGGCTTCATTCTATTCCTTTCTGATAACACAACCTCAGACCTTCTGAACAAACCTCCCAACCCCTATCTAGACACTATTTTCATCGTGTTGACTGCGGTCTCAATCGGCTTCGCAAGCTATCTCTTGAGAGAGAGCAAGGGAAAAGGAGGATTCACAGAACTTACCAGGTTTCTCATGAGCCCACCTAGAGCTCTACTCGCGTTTCTTGCCGTCTCCGTTGGCTGGGCAGCGGCGGCCCTGATTTGGCAACCGTTCACTGTGAATAATCTGACGACCAATGGGGAGACGATCTACTACTTTTCCTACCAAGGCTGGTACATACTGGTTGGCTCCCTACTCTTGGCCTCGTTCATCGCACTTCCTGTATTCTGCTTCTACAAGCAGTCAAGACGCGTACAAGATCCGAAGGCCTCCAGCTCGATTAGGCTGATCAGTATATGCTGGGCGTGCTTCGGCATCATCACTTTCTTTCAAGAAGCTGTTACAGGAGCTTACGCCAGTTTAGTGAAGAGTTTCGTTAGCTTGGCGGACGGAGCGTTGTTCGTCCTCGTTTCCTTTGCGCTAAGAGAGCCGACTATCTTGAGTAGAATTGTCGCTGGAGGCGAAACGATCCTCCAAGCAGTTAGCTCGAGCTCGGAAGAGGACACGGTGGTATTGTACGACACTGAGTCTGACAGGAAGAGGCTTGTTGAAAGGTTCGTGGACGACGGAATCGCGACAGGACAAGAATTGGTCTTTTACGTCATCAAATCAGAGGTCCCTTTCTACAGAGCGATTCTGAAGGGAACTGCAGCCGATCATTTGCACGCAAAGGATCCGCTAATGGCGATTCAGTCAATTGATTTTGGAACGGGCGACGCCCTTAACGATCTGACCGCTCCTCCGGGATTTCACAGGTCTAAGAGAGAACTGATTGATCTCGGAGAATTGAGCCTAGATCAATGCAACCTCATAATGTCGAAGGTGAGATCGCTAGACAGTCTTCCGGGTCCTAGACGAAAGCCGCGGATATGGGCTCTGAATGTTGAAGAAGCGCAATCGGGCACACTAGAGGCCTTGCGTGAAGCGAATCCGAAGGCCCGAGTTCGAGACCTTGCGCTCCAGCAAGACAGTTTTTCCAAGCTGCTCAACACCAAGCATCAGGCATTGTCAAAGAGCCGAATCCTCCTGGAATACGATCCTACAAGCAACTATGAAGATGCCGTCCAAAAATTTGCACGGGAATTCCAGGCGAATGTCGAACCAATAGCAATATTCACCAGCATGGGAAGCCCAACGTTCAGACAGTTTAGGGGGCAGCACAACTTGCGAATGTTTACTTTCAGCACAAGGACGTCTACGCCTTCAAAGGTCTCGGAAGAACATGTTCTCTTACCGGAGAGAGATACATCGTTGCTCTTGGATGCAGTTGACAAGCTACTACAGGCGAACCACGGCCGTTTGGTCGGGATGGTCTTCGACGTATTCACGGACCTAATTCTCTTCCAAGGATTCGAAAAAGGCTACGGTGTCCTATCGTCCGTCGTGGAGATGTCAGAGTCAGAGTCGGCTTCAACGCTTGTGCTGATCAACTTCACGGCCTTAGACGAAAGGTCTCTAAACGGAATACGGGGCCTTTTCAGATCACAAGCCAAATACGACATGAATGGCTTCAGAGTAGTTCGCACCCAAGACACAGGATACTCAGGCTTTGAGGGTGTGAAGCCGACCTTCGAAGACGAGAATCAAGGCTCACCAGGAAGAGTTTCCAATTGAGCAGACCACAACCCTTCAATCAAGTGCTTCTCGATTGCGTCGACGATGGATTATCCGTCCTTGGAAACGAGCCTAAGGAAGCCGTCTATCAATACCTTGCAACAATTCACTCTCTTGACCGCGAACAGATCCCCGACAAGGTTGACGAGTTCTCAACTGGGCTAAGAAAGGCATTGGGGGGTGCATCCAGAGTGATCGAGCGACTGATCTTGAAGAAACTGTTTCAGAGAGTCGGCTCCACGTTCCGAGAGACGGCAGACTTGGAGTTCACAGATTACGTGATGGACGCAAAGCGTAGGTTCGAGATCGTTTCAATGAAACACAGCGACCTATCAGAGGCCTCTCGGTCAAAGAAGGGCCAGGTTTCCGGTTAAAGAGTCGACGATATCAGACGGGGCTGGGCCGAGTCCCAAACAGGTGATTGTTCCCGGGGGGACTTGAGTCAGCCCCCGGTCTCTCACCAAGTGGACTGGAATTCCCTTCGACCTACCCTTACGCTCAAGGTCCAATACGCTGTCGAGGTCTGGCACTTTCACTGCTACCTTGAGTTGCCCTTCCTCCATCCAGGACTTCCACCAACTATGCAAATGATTACGGGCCTCTTCCGCAGCGGAAACTGCCGCATGTGCACATTGGACCGCCGCCTTTCCGCGCCCCATGTCCAGATCCAATCTGACAACGAGCACTTGTTTGAAACGAAACCCCTCTGACATGACTTGGACAAACCAGCAGGTTATGGTATTTTAACACACGAGCGAGAGACCTATTGGTCGACTCGATTGAACTCGCCTGCAAGGGCCTTCAGTGTGAAAATCTCAACCATTACCCATGCAACGGAAGACCCCGAAAAAGTTGCGCAAGCCATACGAAACCTTTCCCCCGGTGAGACGTCTCTGGGATTCATCATGAACCGAGCTAAAGGTCATCATGGTAATGAAATTGCAACTTCTGTACTCACGATAAGAAATGCGAAGAACGCAGAAAGATTCCTCAAGAACATTTGGGGCGGCTTATCCCAATTGGACAGGACAGACGTATCTTCTAGCTTGGCTTCGAGGACTGATAGCGCCGGTACAATGTTCCTTCGGATTGACAAACAAGACGCACTAAAAGGAAGAATACGCCTCGAAAACACCGATCCCATCAAGATCGAAATCTCGTTCAGGACAGAGCCATCAAAGCGTAACGAACTCATGGACAATATTCGGAGAACCTTAGAAGAAATTCAGGACTAGACCAGGGTCGATGATTGGACCCACATCCTATTATTCAAGCGCCAAGAATTGCTTTTGGGGAATGACGAAGCCAGTCCCAGCTTGACCAAAAGGATGATGTCCTCAGCGACGGGCCGACCCCAAAACATAGCTCGACATCGAAACGTACCATTGAGAAAGGTTTTAGTACGCACTCACCCTCGTCACCGCGATTTCATCTAGGTGCAAAAGTTTGTCAATGTTTGCCGTACCAGGCGCGTACGACCGAGCCATTACCGTCTTCTCTCCGGACGGGAGACTGTTCCAGGTTGAATATGCAAGCGAGACGGTGAAGCGAGGCGCAACCGTCCTTGGTATCGCCTCACCCGAAGGAGTCATTCTCGCTGCCGAAGAGCGAGCGGGTTCTAAGCTTCAAGATCTATCGTTCATGTGGAAGATATTCCAAATAGATGATCACGTAGGAACTGCGGTCGCCGGGCTAAGCTGCGACGCTCACATTCTCGTAGACCAAGCAAGGATATACGCTCAGAGCAACAAACTGATGTACGACGAACCGATCGATATTGAGATTCTGACTCGTCGCATCGGAGAAATAAAACAGCTTTACACCCAACACGCTGGTGTGCGACCCTTTGGGATTTCAATGCTCTTTGGAGGAGTTGACAAGAAGGGAAGCCGGCTATTCTGGACAGACCCGAGCGGGGCGTTCTTCGCGTATCGGGCCTGGGCAATAGGCGCCGGTGGCGATGCAGCTAATGAGATACTCGAGGCAGAGTACAGAGACAACTTGACGATGGATGAAGCATTGCTACTAGGGATGAAATGCATGACAAAAGTCCTGGAGGGAAAGGCTGAACCCCAGAAGATACGCGTCGCAGTTATCCCGAGGGAGACGGGCAAATTCCAGAAACTCCCCGTTGAAGAGGTCGACAAATACCTCCGAAAGCTGGATGCTGGTAAAAAGGCACCGGCTGGCAAATGAGTGACAAGTTCACAACGGCACGCCTATCCAAGGGCCAAGACCGTTTCGAGATACTGGTAAAACCTCAACCAGCCCTCGACTATAAACTGGGAAAGCCGATCCCTATTTCTCAAGTTCTAATGATCGAAGAGGTATACTCGGATTCAGGCAAAGGAACGAGGGCTTCAGAAGAAAAATTGCAAAAGAGCTTCGGTACGACTGACGCGGTCAAAGTCGCCGAAGAAATAATGAAGAGTGGTGAGCTTCAGCTCACCACCGAGCAGCGTCGTCAGTTGATTGACGAGAAGAGACGTCAAATAATATCGATAATTTCACGGAATGCCATCGACCCTAGAAGCGGAGCTCCACATCCGCCGCTAAGGATCGAGCAGGCCCTCGAACAGATTCGTATCTCAATTGATCCCTACAAGAGTGCTGAGGAGCAGGCGAAACAGGTCATAGAAGACCTCAGACCCGTCCTTCCCATCAAGATGGAACAGATGCGAATAGCTGTAAAGGTGTTTCCAGAACATGCTGCAAGAGCCTACAACGCGTTCAAAAGCTTCGGGACAGTTACGCGCGAAGAGTGGCAGCCTGATGGTGCTCTAGTAGCAGTTATAGAGATGCCCGCAGGGATGTATGGGTCGTTCACAGACAGGGTTAGCAAGATGACACAGGGAACTATCCAGATGAAGGTCCTCAACTAGGGTGAGAACACTATGGTGATTGTAGCAGAACCAAAACAAGTAGTTGCACCTGGCGAGCTCCTCGCTGAAGGAGACCATCAGCTCGGCGACAACTCGTTCAAGGTAGGAACCCGGATATTTTCCGCTTGCATTGGAATCTTTGAGGTCGATGGCAACAGAGTGACTGTCGTTCCTCTCAAGGGCGGATACTTTCCACGAGTCGGAGATCTCGTCGGTGGGAGAATCGTGGACGTGGGTCTATCAGGCTGGACAGTAGATATACGGGCGCCCTACGAGGCGATGCTGCCCGCATCTGAGACCCCTGGTCCGAGGGGACCTCGGCGACGAGATCTTTCTGAGTCATTTGATGTTGGAGATATGGTGTTGTCTCAGGTCCTCGCGTTCGATAGAACGAGAGACCCTCTTCTTACCGTAAAAGGCCCTGGACTGGGCAAGATCTCTACTGGAAGAGTAGTCGAGATATCTGCCGCCAAGATCCCTCGTCTGATCGGCAGGAAAGGCTCAATGATTAGCATGCTCAAGAGAGAAACAGGCTGCCAGATAACTGTAGGCCAGAACGGCGTAGTCATGCTTTGGGGTAAGTCTCCTGAGAACGAGCGGGTCGCAGTAGAAGCCATATACATGGTTGAACGTGAGGCTCATACAAGAGGATTAACAGACAGGATTAGAGAAATGATCGCAAAATCAAACGTGGTTGGAGAAGTTGCCAGAACCCAAGCAGCCTGAAAAACTGATAGACGATAAGGGCATTCGGATAGACGGTCGCCGGCTAGACCAGCTGAGGCCTATAAAACTCGAGGTGGGCATTCTAGACAAAGCCGACGGGTCCGCGTATATTGAACAGGGAAAGAACAAGATTCTCGTCGGTGTATATGGGCCTAGGGAAGCACACCCGAAACATATCGCTCTTCCAGATCGTGCAGTGTTGAGGTGTAGATACCGCATGGCCCCATTCTCGGTAGATGAACGAAAGAACCCGGCACCCTCTAGAAGAGAGATGGAGCTCTCCAAGGTAATCCGAGAATCACTAGAGTCCGTGGTTTTGACAGATCTCTACCCGAGAACAACGATCGACGTCTTCATAGAAGTCCTGCAGTCGGACGGGGGGTCTCGCTGCGCCGGAATAACTGCCGCATCCCTAGCTCTCGCAGACGCGGGAATACCAATGAGAGAGCTGGTCGCAGCATGCGCCGTCGGCAAGATCCAGGGACACATGGCGCTCGATCTATCAGATGCAGAGGACAAGTATGGCGAAGCTGATCTTCCAGTCGCTTGGGTCCCCAACGCAAACCTGGTGACCCTTCTCCAGATGGATGGAATACTCACAACCAGCGAGTTCGAAAAAGGACTCACGATGGCGCTGGATGCGTGCAAGACAATTCATGGCATGCAACAAGAAGCACTGAAGAAGAAATATCTAGTGATCAAAGAAGTGGCTGAGGAAAGAGAGGAAACCGAGGTAGTAGCCTAGTGTCATTCACTCCCCAGCTCCCGCCAGTCGCGAAGCTCGAACAAAAGACTGTTATTGATCTTGTGGCAAACGGAAAGAGGATGGACGATAGAACCGCAGACAGCTATCGACCATTACAGATACAAGTGGGTTTGATAGAGAAAGCAAACGGCTCAGCCCAAGTATACCTCGGCAAATCGAAAGTTCTCGTGGGCGTCAAAGTAGAAACGGGAACTCCCTTCCCCGACACTCCGGACGAGGGAGTCCTGACTGTAAACGCCGAACTCGGTCCCCTAGCATCTCCTTTATTCGAAACAGGACCGCCAAGCGAGCAAGCTATCGAACTAGCACGCGTGATCGACAGGGGAATCAGAGAGTCCAAGGCCGTGGACATGAAATCGCTGGTCCTCTTGAAGGGAAAGAAAGTCCAGGTAGTATTCGTCGACATTTACATCCTGGATCATGACGGCAACCTCATAGATGCAGCGTCCATAGGCGCACTAGCCGCCCTTGCAAGCGCCAAGCTGTTGAAGGCTGAGCTCAAGGGAGACGAGGTCGTATACAAGCCGGGACTCCATCCTCTACCTCTCAATAACCACCCTGTTGCCGTCACCTTCGCCAAGGTCGGCAAAACAATCGTCGTAGACCCTGTCCTAGAGGAGGAGCAAGTCATGAACGCAAGGCTGACAGTCACGATTGAGAAGAACGGAAACATCTGCGCGATGCAAAAAGGAGGTCTATCAGGCTTCACCCAAGACGAACTGAAGACGATAGTGCACTTGGCAGTGCAGAAGGCTGCCGAGAACAGAGCAAAGATATTGGCCGCGGCGAAGGGCTGATGGGAAAGAAAATAGGACTTGCGGGCGGCTTTAGCGCTCGATACGGAACGGTCACACGCCGACAGTACGTGGAGATAGTCACCGGACTTCGAGGAAAACACGAATGTCCGAGATGCATGTTTAGAACCGTCAAACGCTGGAGCGTCGGTGTTTGGCACTGCAGAAAATGCGGATACAAGTTCGCTGGAGGAGCATACACGCCGAGAACCAAGCTCGGCGAAATCGCAGCCAGAGCCACAAGGGGTCTGATGAGCCCCTCGACATTGTCAACCGAGCTCGACAGCCTCCGCGCAGGCGCCAAGGTTGCCGTTACAGTGACACCGCAGATCAAGAAGACGAGGACAAGACGAAAGAAGGTAGTGACCCCTGAGGCCGACAAGAAAGCCGAGGAAGCCCCGGTCAAGGACCCGCAGCCTGCTTCAATCGCAGAAGCTACGCCAGCGAAACAGCCAACCGACGACGCGTAAAGAATCAGAAATTAGAATATGCATAGTCCTCAACTCACCAAAGATCGCCAGGACGATAGTCTCCTCAGTGGCACCTGAGACGCAACAAACTCCGGGCTACAGATCTTCAACGAGACTAGAAACCCGTGGACGTGTTCTTGTTATGCACATTCAAGCCCAGGATCTGGTTGCATTACGGGCCGCGTCCAATTCGTTCCTGCGATTCGTCTCAGCCGGTCTGCGGGCGATCGAAGTTGTCGCACCCTTTTATAGGACGCGCCGAATTCAACGATCGAGCGGCGCATAACAAACTTGAGCGAAGAAGTAGAGCTTCCACCACAACTGCAAGAACAGCTAGCCCGATTACAGCAGTTACAACAAACGCTGCAAGCAGTATCATCACAGAAACAACAGCTTGAGATAGAGCTTTCAGAGAGCGATAGGGCGCTCGCCGAGCTCGAGAAAATCACCGATCAGACTGCCGTCTACAAGAGCGTGGGCAGCCTCCTGTTGAAATCCGAGAGACAGACTGTTCTCTCAGAGCTGAAAGAGAGGAAGGAATTGCTTAGCACGCGAATAACCGTATTGGGACGACAAGAAGAACGAACCAAAGAGAGGATGAAAGAGCTTCAAACCAAGCTTCAGGAGAAGCTCCGACCTGCAACTGCAGCGGCCAACTGAACGCCGGCCCGTACCGACGATCCCCGTCAAGACTAAGACGACCTGGAAAGGGTTTCTCCGGTCACTGTCAAGCACTGCTCGTGCGGCAGATCATATCGTTCTCTTATGCCATCAAAACGCGGACCCTGACGCAGTCTGTTCGGCCTTCGCTCTTCAGGCACTTCTGCGCAGGCTTGCGCCCGGAACCAAAGCCACGATATCATGTCCCGAGGGAATTAGTGCTCCTACCAGGCAGTTATTGGAAAACCTCGGCATCTCCGCGCCTGATCAGAAGATCCCGGTTGATGCTGATTTGGCGGTGCTGGTTGACACTAACTCGCTCGACCAGCTTGGACGAGCGTCTGGCACTTTGCTGAAAATGGAATATGGTCTTATCGTGGTCGACCATCATCATCCGCATCCTGATACGGTGAAAATCGCAAGCCAGATGATTGTTGACGAGTCGGCCGCCGCTGCCGCGGAAGTTGTCTACCGGTTGTTCGAGGCATCTAAGGAAGAACCAGAAAGAGTAGAAGCGACCGCCTTGATGGCGGCCCTCTTTGTAGAAACGAAGCACTTCCTACTGGCGAGAGATTCCACGTTTGAGGTTGCGGCTAAGCTCGTGAAAGCCGGGGCTGATCCGCGGCGTCTCTCTGGGATGCTAAGCTCGCCGATGAATCGTTCAGAGAGAGTTGCTCGCTTAAGAGCAGCAGAGCGCTCGAGCGTGACAATGCTCGGGAATTGGATCGTTGTTACATCGCAGCTAGGCTCGTATCAGTCGTCGGCCGCGCGGGCCTTTCTGACACTGGGTGCGCATGTGGCGTTTGTTGCAGGAGAGGTGAAGGAGAAGGTTCGGGTCAATATGCGGGCAACAGAAGAGTTCTATGAAAAGACAGGAGCGCACTTGGCGCGAGATGTGGCCATTCCTCTAGGAAAGCTGTTGGGAGGAGTTGGCGGAGGGCATCCCACGGCTGCAGGATTAACCGCGGCAGGAACTGTGGACGATGCCTTGGTTGCTTGTGTGAATCGTCTCAGAGAGTCTATCGGTCCGCTTCAGACCTAAAATAGCGCGGACGCCATCGTACCATTATAGAGTACTAACTCAAGAGTGAGTAGGAGATTTGGCTGGGACCCAACCGGAGATCATCGCCGCCAAGGGCCTGGGTTTTCAATACGCGGGCTCAACATCAAAAGCTCTCGACGACTTAAACATCGTTATCCGTCAGGGGGAATTCCTTCTACTGACAGGCCCAAGTGGTTGCGGCAAGACTACTCTTTGCCGATGTTTGAACGGTCTCATACCGAACTTCCATCCTGGGGAGATGTCCGGGGAACTCTTGGTCGATGGAGTTAGTGTCGCTGCTGAGACGACCAGTGAGCTCTCGCGTAAGGTTGGCTATGTTTTCCAGAATCCGGAGAACCAGCTTTTCGCTCTGACGGTAGAGAAAGATGTGGCCTTTGGACCAGAGAATCTTGGCCTAACCAGGCAGGAGATCAGAGATCGAGTAGACTGGGCTATGGATGCCGCCGGAACGGTTGCGCTCAAGGATCTCGCGCCATACGAGTTGTCCGGGGGACAGCAACAACGCGTTGCGCTGGCAGGGGTCTTGGCTATGAGGCCGAGTGTGATCGTTCTGGACGAGCCGACATCGTTCCTCGACCCGAGGACTGCCGAGGAAGTGATGGGAGCCGTGGACAATCTTCGCAGAGAAAATGGAATCACAGTCATCGTAGTCGAGCACAGGTTGGATCTAGTGGGGAGATACGCGGAACGAATGGTCGTTATGGATCACGGAAGGATTGTGGCCGATGGAAAGCTTGAGGATGTCCTTGATGCGGAGTTCGACCGGTTGAGCGGGTTGGGGATTGGTCTTCCCAAGGTGAGCCTTCTCTGGTCACTGCTCAAAAGAGATGGGCTAGTCAGTGAACGTTTACCGACTCACGTTGAGTCCGCGGTGAAGATGCTTTCAGAGAGGCTTCGCAACTGATCCTTGTTGAGAAGGTCTCCTACACGTATCCCTCTGGTCAACAAGCGCTTGACTCTGTTGATTTGAAGATCAACAGTGGTGACTTTCTGGCGATCATGGGTGAGAATGGTGCCGGGAAGACGACGTTGGCGAAGCAGTTGAATGGATTGTTGAAGCCGAGTCTGGGAAGGGTGACGGTTGATGGAGATGATACTACGAAGAAGAGTGTTGCCCAGCTGTCTAGAAAAGTGGGGATTGTGTTTCAGAGTCCGGATCATCTGCTTTTCTCGGAGACGGTCAAGGAGGA
>MNGO01000001.1 GCA_001918765.1 Crenarchaeota archaeon 13_1_40CM_3_52_10 | reverse complement strand
TGGTGCCAATCGCTGCACCAGCACCACAGCTTCCGCCACAACCAGCATATCCGTACGCGACGCAGCCCGTCCAGCCATACTACCAATACCAGTATCCTCAAAACTACTGGGAGGTCGCCCGAACAAACAAGATAAACAACACCCTAACTGGCCTCCTCCTACTTGTCATCGGCGTCCTGATCTCGTGGATACCGTTCGCCGGCGCCATCGGAGGAATAGTAGGCTTCATCGGCGCCATACTCGTTCTCGTAGGACGCGAACCCTTCGGGCAAGACCACGTTCGAAACACAACACTAGCCCTAATATTCTTCATAGTCGGGATCACCGTCACAATATTCGGATTCTTCTACGCCCTTGTCTACGGCCTCTCCTCGGCTATCGGTGGAGGAAGTTCATCTTCCATCGTAGCCGTGTTCAGCATCATTTTCATCATCGGCGGAGCAATCTTCGGACTCTCCGAAGTCCTCCTCACATACTCCCTCCAAAAAAGCCCCGGTCGAACACTACTCTGGACAGCCTACGCAATCTCGATAGCACTAGGCCTCGTTAACCTGTTCCTCCTCCCGTTCAGTAGCGGCGGATTCTGGACGATCTTCTTCGGGACAGGCGTATTCCTCTTCACCGGCTTCCTCGCCGCCATACCAGCCGCAATCTATGGAACGGCGTTCTATCTAGCGAGAGAAAGAATCGTCAGGCACGAGATCCCACCGCCCATGACGCAACAATCGACGGGCAAGCCACCCTGGTAGATGTAGGGAATACCAACACTTCATACTTTTTCTCGTAGGAAAGTTCTCTACTGGATTGCGGATAGATGGTAAAGTCTTATATGCGGAGCCTTTGCCGAAGGGGAGACTATGAAACTACCAAATCTACGGAATCCGGTAAGAACGGGAGATGCCTGCCCGGAAATGACTCGAAACGTAGCTAATGTTACTTGGATTATCGGAAAAGGGTAGCTTCCCAAGGAAGGTCACAAAAGTGGCAGCACGAAAACTCAGTTTCACGAGACTTGACCAGGGAAAACCCCTCCTAAACAGGGGAACACTCGACCAGTATCGACTCGTAGTAGTATGCGTAAAAGGTAATGTCAGCGTCAAGGAGACAATGAGCCTCATCCTGAAAGAGGCAATCGGGCCCGACGGACCATGCCCGACCCTTGTCCTGGGACCAACCGCGCCCGAGGAACTCTCAACCGATTGGACTGGAAAGGTAGGATGGATAACCTTCGTTGACGGAACCTCGATAGCCCATCCCTCGACGGATGTCGAGATAATCTCGCCGGACAACTTGTTGGAGGTCAACTTATTCATCGAAAAAGCCGCCCAGGGAGACGGATCTCAAATAATTCTTGGCGACTTTCTCGACAACATCATCAAGAGCATCGGATCCCCTGAAAGCTTCTACTCGTTCTTCTGCCAACTCGCTTCGAGAATCCGACTAAGAAAAAGAACCGCGATTCTGGTGATTAAAGAGGATATTCATGAGAAGTCGATGGTCGAGATGGTCAAAAGATTCGCCGACATCGTCCTCGAATTCCGTGACCAAGACAACGAAGGAGCATTATCAGTCGAGATGAGAACGCTAAATTTTGCCGATAATATCTACACTCGATGGCTACCCTTCCCGCAAGCTCTAAGGCCTCTTTGCACGAATTATACCTAAAACCGAGGCTTCAACCCCGATCCTAGGGGTTGCGGCCTGAAGATCATCCGATACAAGAGAATATCATCGACAAATACCAAGGCAAAAACCCTCGCTGAGAAGGGAGCCACCGAATGGACCGTCGCTTTCTCCGAGGTTCAGACGCAAGGCAGGGGCCGATCAGGACGAACCTGGAAGTCGCCTAAAGGCGGCCTTTGGTTCTCGATAATTATCAGGCCGAGGATACCTGTCGATCGGATATCGCTTTTCCAGTTCTTGTTCGCCAAGGCGCTTCGAACAGCAATTCAGGAGGTATACGGGGTCCAATCAGAGGTAAAGTGGCCGAACGACTTAGTGGTTGATCGGCAAAAGCTGGCGGGCATACTCATCGAGACCAAGATTAGCGGTTCAGGAATAGTATACGCGGTAGTTGGGATCGGCCTCAATGTGAACCTAACTGCTGAAGAGTTGCCGACTGGAGCAACCTCGATTTTCATGGTCAAAAAGAAACGATTCAGCTTGGAAAAGACGCTTAGTTCGATTCTGACAATCTTGGAACGTCATCACGGGAACCTAGGAGACGAAAAAGCCATTGTGGCCGATTGGTGGGAGCATTGTGCTCATCGAATGAAACCTGTGATAATCGAAACCGGCAACAGTCGGGTCAGCGGAAAATCGGTTGGAGTCAACTTGGATGGAAGCATTATCATCGAGACGGATCATGGAAAAGTAGCAGTTCCTGACGGGACTCTTCGACTGGACACGTGAGCTTGTCTTCCGTGCTTTAATACGAGAGGGCTCTCCAGCGAGTTCCAATCGACCATGACAATGAAGGAGCTGTCGAAAGAACTCAGCAACATCAGGGAAAAATCTGAGGAGGGAGGCGGCAAGGACAAGATCGAGGATCAGCATTCTAAGGGAAAGATGACCGCCAGGGAGAGAATTGTCGCTCTGGTCGATCCAGGTAGTTTTGTGGAGATGGACCGGTTTGTTGTTCATCGGACCTCTGACTTCGGTATGGCTGAGAAGAGAATACTCGGCGATGGAGTTGTGACGGGCCATGCGAAGATTGATGGAAGAACTGTCTACTTGTTCTCTCACGATTTCACCGTCTTCGGGGGCTCTCTGGGAGAGATGTTCGCGAGGAAGGTCACGAAGATCATGGATCTAGCGCTCAAGACGGGGGTCCCGGTTATCGGGATTAACGATTCAGGCGGGGCCAGAATCCAGGAGGGAGTTGTCAGTCTGGGTGGATATGCTGAGATATTCTTCCGCAACGTGCTCGCCTCGGGAGTTATTCCGCAGATTTCAGCTGTAATGGGTCCGTGCGCGGGAGGCGCGGTGTATTCCCCTGCCATGACAGATTTCACCATCATGGTCGACAAGACGAGTTACATGTTCATAACTGGACCTGATGTCATCAAAGCTGTTCTCAACCAGGACGTTAGCTTCGAGGAGCTTGGAGGGGCGAGACTTCACAACACTAAGAGTGGTGTCGCGCACTTTTTTGCACAGAACGAGCAGGAAGGATTTCAGCAAATCCGGAAGCTATTGGGCTTCATCCCGTCCAACAACACCGAGGATCCTCCTAGAGCCAAGCCGAGACCACCCGTTGAGGAGAAGAGTGAGCTCAACGATGTCTTGCCTGACAATCCGGACAAGGCGTACGATATCCGGGATGTCATAACTCGGATCGTCGACGGCAGTGAACTGTTCGAGATACAGCCTCTCTGGGCTCAGAACATCGTCATCGGACTCGCCAGACTCAACGGATACTCGATCGGTATCGTTGCAAACCAGCCCAAGGTCAACGCCGGGACCCTTGACATTGATTCGTCTGTCAAGGCTGCACGATTCGTCAGGTTCTGTGACGCTTTCAACATCCCGATCTTGACTCTCGTGGATGTGCCTGGTTTCTTGCCGGGGATAGATCAGGAGCACGACGGGATAATTCGGCATGGGTCCAAGCTCCTCTACGCCTACTGCGAAGCCTCCGTTCCCAAACTTACCGTCATCGTAAGGAAGGCGTATGGAGGTGCATACGACGTGCTTGGAAGCAAGCATATCCGAGCCGATGTGAATCTTGCTTGGCCTTCGGCCGAGATAGCTGTAATGGGTCCTGATGCCGCGATCAACATAATCTTCCGCAACGAAATCGCCAAAGCGAAAGACGCCGTCGCAGAGAAAAGAAAACTTGTAAGGGAATATCGTGAAAAATTCAGTAACCCGTACATTGCTGCGGGAAGAGGATACGTTGATGATGTCATCGAGCCCTCGGAGACAAGGGAAGTGTTGATCAAATATCTCGAATCAGTGAAGACGAAGAGGGAAGCCCGCCCTCCGCGAAAACACGGCAACATTCCGCTCTAGTCCGGGCCTCCGACAGATGCTCAGAAAGATTCTCATTGCGAACCGCGGAGAAATAGCCGTCAGAATCATACGCACTTGTAGAAAACTCGGAATCAAGACTGTGGCAGTCTATGCAGATCCGGATCTAGAATCCCAGCACGTCATCCATGCCGACGAAGCGTACAACATTGGGCCTGGACAGCCCTCTGAAAGCTACCTCAACATCTCGAAGATAGTCAAGGTTGCGAAGGCCTCCAAAGCAGAAGCAGTGCATCCCGGGTATGGATTTCTAGCCGAAAATCCCCAGTTTGCCCGAGAGTGTGAGGAAGCAGGACTCGTTTTCATCGGACCAAGAAGCAAGATTCTGGCCTCCACCGCGAACAAGTTCGCATCAAGGGAGACAGCAGATCGAATGGGCGTTCCTACGATTCCCGGCTCGAAACGACAACTAGAGACCGTGGAGGAGGCTGAAACTGAAGCCCGTCGGGTGGGCTTTCCCGTATTGATCAAAGCTTCCTTTGGAGGAGGCGGGAGGGGCATGCGTATTGTCAACGCAGCGAGTGAATTGCGAAAGTCCTTCGATCTTGCTGCTTCTGAGGCGAAGGGAGCCTTTGGCCGTTCAGAACTGTATCTGGAAAAGCATCTGATCAACCCTCGGCATATTGAGGTCCAAATAATCGCCGGGCCAAGAGGACAACTCGTCCACCTTGGTGAGCGAGAATGCTCGCTCCAGAGACGACATCAGAAAATCCTCGAAGAAACCCCTGCCCCCCGACTCGATTCCGCATCAAGGAAAAAACTAGTTTCCCTTGCTTTGAAGATCGCCAAAGCAACAAGATACGAAAATGCGGGAACAGTAGAGTTTGTCCGATCATCACAAGGCGATTTCTACTATCTTGAGATAAACAAGCGGATCCAAGTAGAACATCTCATCACGGAGATGGTTACCGGGGTAGACATTGTCGAGCAGCAGATCCGAATCGCTGACCGAGAGGGTCTAGGGCTCTCTCAAAAAGAAGTCGAGTTCAACGGCGCTGCAATGAACTGTCGAATCAATGCAGAAGATCCTTCGAGAAACTTTGCCCCCTCGCCCGGTCGCATCGAAGAGTTTGTCCCACCAGGAGGCCCCGGTATCAGGGTCGACACGGCCATGATCGACGGTGCTGTCATCCCAGAGTACTATGATTCACTCATCGCGAAGATTGCTTCATACGGCCGAGCTAGAGAGGAGGCGATTCAGAGACTCAAAGGCGCCTTGAGCGAGACTATCATAACCGGGGTCGAAACTACGATTCCTCTACACCAGACCATACTTGAAGACAAAGGCTTTGTCCGGGGTGACTACCATACGCAACTTATCGACAACAAGATCTCCACGTGGGACTTCACGCCGCAGCTGTCGGTGGAGGAGGTTGCAATGTTGCATTTGACAGCAAACTATCCGCTCTCAGGAACCAGCAAATCGTCGTTGCAGAACAGTCAGACAAGATGGCGAAACACGCTCCAGAAGGATCCAATGCCGAGGCAACCTTTGTTTGTCGAAGGACTCTAGACAGATCCTCCACCTCACCGTCAACGGAAAAACTTGGGCTGTTACAGAGCTCGAGAAGCAAAAGATCAAGATCAACGATCAAGAACTGAGTGTTCGCATCCTCCGAGAGCCAACAACTGACCAACCGGATCTGGTTGCGAATATCAACGGGAAGGTTCTCATCGCGAGAAGGGAAGAAGACCGCGACGGAAGCGGCTATCTTATTCGACTCAACGGAAGACTGCTCAAGGTCAGCTTAGGCAGAAGAGAGCAGTCATCCCAAAATGCGGGAATATCTGAGACAGTTCTCGGGCCTGTTGTGATAACCTCACCGATGAGCGGGAGAATTGTGTCGTTAAGCGCATCTCCTAACAAACCAGTAAACAAGGGCCAGCCGCTAGCTACTCTGGAGGCGATGAAAATGGAAAACGAGATTGCCGCACCAAAGACTGGAATCGTGAAAGACGTCTACGTTCAATCCGGCGCTTTAGTGAAGGCGGGAGACAAGTTATGCCTCCTAGAATAACCTAGAATCAAGAGGATATCCCTGCCATGGACCGCTGGAAGTACTACGATATCATACATCAGCGCCACTCCGTAATGAATCCTGTAAACGAGACCAAACTCGGGCGCTTGTATGATCTGCTGGAACTGAAGCCGAATGCTAGGGTCATAGATATCGGATGCGGAAAGGGAGAGATGCCAATCAGGCTAGCCGAGAAGTACGACATCAAAGGCCTCGGAATCGACAAGTCTCCATTTTGTGTACGGGAAGCTGAGAAACGGAAACGTCAACGAGTTCCGCAGGCGGACCTGCGGTTCCTGGAGATGGACGGGTCCCAGTACAAGCCTGAGAGTGGAGAACCAAGGACCGAGGCTTGTCTTCACACTTGTCAGCAGCCAGGAGGATTGGGACCGAACAGAGGGGCTTCATTGGTCCACTGCAGCTGAATATGCGCTTGCTCATCCCGAGGATCCCGATCTCGAAGAACTGCTGGCACGTGATTCGAAGGAGAGAGAGTCTTATCTCAAGTGGGGAAGGGACACTCTTGGCTGGGCGATCTACCTCTTTCGAAAGATGCGATAGAAGGCGAAAGAGAGACATGGAACCAACGAAGCGATCAGGACAGCATCATGTTTCCAGACAAGAATAGAATGATACGCCAGGCAAACATTCTCCTCGTCATGCTAGGGATCAGCCCCGCCGTCTACATCCAAATCGCAGCCCTAGTTGTGTTCGGGAGACCGGGCCTTGCCCGTGACCCAGCAATTATTTTCCCAGTTCTTTTGGGACTGTTAGCCGCCTCCGTTGTGAACATTGGCTTCCTCGCCATTTCCCAAACCAACCAAAGATTCCTTGAGAAGATGGTTAAGAGCAATCCGGTTCAAGGAGCATACCTCGTTCTCTCAACAGGCGCAATACTATCTGAGGCGCTGGCGGTGTACGGCTTAATCGTGACTCTTCTCTCGGGCTCGATAATTTACGCAATCGGGTTCTCTCTAGCGACCTGGGCATGTCTCATTTGGGTGAGAGGGAAATTCAAGCAGAATCTGGGAAAGCTTCCCGACACCTAGGGATCTAGCAACGGCACTGGTTAACGTTTAATCGTTCCAATTTTGACAGGGTGAATCCCCCGGGGGCGGGCTCAACCCGCTATTTTCCTTGCAGTTGTGGAAGTAACTGCGTGTAGAAGTCGAGGGATTCGGGGTTTGCTAGAACATCCCGATTAGTTACGGGTCTGTTGTTTACAATATTCGCGACTGCAACCTCAACTTTCTTCATGTTAAGAGTGTAGGGAATATCAGGCACTTCCAAGATCAGAGCGGGAACATGCTTAGGTGAAGCCTCAGCCCGAATCACTCTCTTGATCTTCTCCTTCAGCTCCTCTGTAAGCTTTCGATTAGGGGACAGCTTGACGAAGAGGATGATTCTCTGATCTCCCTCCCAGTTCTGCCCTACCACGAGACTGTCAGCGACTTCAGGCAGTTTCTCAACAACATTGTAGATTTCTGACGTGCCAACCCGGACCCCAGAGGCCTTTATCACCGCGTCAGAGCGTCCATAGAACGTGTAACCGCCGGTGTCGCCGTGGACGAGCACAAAATCGCCGTGCCGCCAAACGTTCTTCCCCTTGGCGCGATAGTATTCGAAGTAAGCCTCACGGTATCTCTCATTTTTGGGGTCATCCCAGAAGTAGAGCGGCATAGATGGGGTTGGAGCCTCGCAGACCAGCTCGCCCATCCTGTCAACAACAGGCTGCCCATTCTCATCGTACACGTTGATCTTCATCCCTAGCCCAGGCGCCTGCAGCTCACCTCCAAAGACGGGGAGAATCGGGACTCCGCCAGCGAAGCAACCGTTGATATCCGTACCTCCGCTGATCGAGTTGAGATGCAGATCTGCTTTGACTTCCCTGTAGACCCACTCGAACCCCTCGGTGGAAAGGGGAGATCCGGTTTGGGAAATCTCTCGAAGTGATGATAAGTCGTAATCTTTGCTCGGTTTCGCGCTTATTGTTCTAAGATGATTGATGTAACTGGCACTGCATCCAAGGATGGTGATATTTTCTTCCTGAACCAGCCTCCACATGGTGTCCCACTCAGGATAGAGAGGATTTCCATCGTACAAAACTAGAGTCGCACCCGCTGCTAAGCAGCTCATCAGCCAGTTCCACATCATCCAACTCGGCGAGGTAATGTATGTGATCCGATCGGTCTTCTTCACATCAGCATGGAGTTGTGTCTCCTTCAACTGATTCAGCAAGACCCCCGCGGCTCCTTGAACCATACACTTCGGCTTCCCCGTTGTCCCAGACGTGAACATGATGTACACTGGATGATCTGAGGGCAATTGCTCAAACCGGATGTTGCTCGTCTCCTTGGCTGATCCGAATTCATCGAACCTAACAGAGTTGGCAAGTTGGCCCACGCCCGATTCGCCGTTCAATCGGGGAATCGTCACTATCTTCTCGAGCGAAGGGATTCCGTGTGCAACATTCTTGACGTTAGATGAAATGTCGAATTTCTTGCCTTTGTAGACGTACCCATCAACAGTGAACAATACTTTCGGTTTGACCTGGCCGAGTCTATCCAAGACGGCACCTGAGCCGAGTTCCGCACCGCAGCACGCCCAGACTGCGCCGATGCTGGTAGAAGCCAACATAGCGGTCGCTGCCTCCTCTATGTTCGGCAAGTAGCCTGCCACTCGGTCACCAGGACGAACTCCTGTCTGACGTAGACCATTTGCCACACGCGCCACGCTTCCATGGAGGCCGGAATAGGTCAAGCTCGAACGATCTCGACCCTCAGACCGTGAGATGAGGGCGATCCTTTCGTCTCTGAATCTGAGAAGGTTCTCGGCAAAGTTGAGTCTGGCCCCGGGAAACCATTTGGCCCCGGGAAACTTGCCAAGGTCGTCTACAACTGAGTCGAACTTTTTCGAGGATAGGATCTCTGCGTATTCCCACATGGCGGACCAAAAGTCATTAGGCTGCTCAATGGACCACCTGTAGAGCTCAAGATAGGACCCGAGGCTCAGTCCATAGGTCTTGTTGGCAAATGCTAGAAAGCGGGTGAGATTGGCCTGTTTTACTCGCTCACCAGAAGGAATCCAGAGAGGCTTGCTCCTGAGACCCGTTCCAACCAAGTAGGCAAACCGCTCCAAAAATCCCTTGATAACTTGTCCGGACTCGCTTTGAAGGATTTCGACCTGGATAATTTATAGCCTTTCAACCAGACTCCAGACACGAGTCCATTTGACCGTCGTCGACGTAAGACTACTTACAGATGGATATTTCACGCTCGACAAGAGCTTTCTAGTATTTGGCAAATATCAGGGAATCAAGTACAAGGCAGCACTCAAACCGTTACTGATACGAACAAACAAAGAGAATATTCTAGTCGACACCGGAATCGGAACGCTGCCACCGAAATACGAGAAATTCCACGAGGTCATCCGGACCAAGGAAGAACAGCTACGGCTATCATTGAAGAAAGCTGGACTGGAACCCGGCGACATTACATTAGTGGTGAATACTCACCTGCACTTTGACCACTGCGGAAACAATCTTCTCTTTCCCAACGCAAAGTTTCTAGAACAAACAGACGAGGTCCGGTACGCATACTTTCCAGACAGATTCATGCGGGTAAGCTACCTGCGTGAATTCTTCGATACCGAAGGGGAAATCGTGCCGCTACGAGGAAGCTACACGATTGAGGACGGAGTGGAGATCGTGCCAACACCAGGCCACACCGTAGGGCACCAGTCAGTTGTCGTAAGGTGGAAGAACCGGAACCTCGTGTACGCGGGGGATGCAGCTCCCCTACCGGAAAACATCGAGAAACGGAACATCACAGGAATGATATACAGCACGGCGCAAGGACTGGAATCAATCGACCTATTGCGACGGATAGAGAACCCGGTTTACATTTACTCACACGAGAACGAACAACTGAAAATCCCGGCGTAGCATTCGCCAGCTCAACCAGAGTTCGTCTCGACCCTCGGCAATTCGAAGTGCATCGCGCGAAAACAATAGCGAAATCTACCTCTTAGCAGGCTCGGGTGAATGCGCCTCTAACGCCGGGAAGATAGCTTTAGCCTTGAGTTGACGGATAAGCTCTCTATGCTCACCAAAGTGCTTTTTACAGAACCATTTGCGACAGTCGCGGCAGAATAGGATGGTTTCAGCATTGCAATCTTCGGAATGACACCTGGATTCCATACTTGGAGCGAATCAGCGGGAACTTGATTGGTAGGAGAGGTAGGCGGCCCAAATAGCGAACTGTCGACCTCCTCAACCGGAACCTCAACACGATCCTATTCATCGCTGCGGCAATTCATGACCAGCCTCGCTCGATCCCTTTTGAGTATGCCTTCCAGTAAGGGTCAACATTGGGGTAACTGAGGCTTCGCGGCCCCTTGCCCGCAGCGGCCTTGCAACCTCGAAACTTACGCGTCAGGCTCCCAACAATAGATGAAGGAATACCCCGAGAAGATAACTTGGCCAATATCCTTTCTGTCTTTGTCGGTCTCGACGCTATGATGAGACTGCCTTCGCTCAGACAAACCAGTGGGTCTATCCTGAATAATTTGCACAGCTGTCGGGTCTCTTCGCTAATCTGAACCTGTTCTAAATCTACCGTTAGGCCAAGTTTTGATGCTGCCGTAAGTTCGATCAGGCCTGCGATTACCCCGCCTTCCGTCGCATCATGCATCGCTGTCACACCATGCTCCCGAACCCCTACTGATGAAGCCGTCAACGCATCTGCCACTGCAGTCACTTTGTACAGGTAGTCCCAGGCTTTTTCAAAGAGTCTGTTTCCTAGAGCTCTCCTCGCCCTCTTTGGGAATGCTCGCGTCAAGATTGCCGTTGTCTCGATCGCCGCTCCCTTGGTCAGGATGACATCGTCTCCAGCTCGAGCCATGCTTGACGTCAGGTAACGGTCCTCTGGACCCGTGGCCATCACCACGCCTCCTCCAACTATCGTGTAGTCTATGCCTGGGTACCTTCCAGTGTGGCCGCCGATGATGGAGAGCCCCAGCTGTTTGCATTCTTTGTGGAAAGATCTCCAATACCTCGCAAAGTTCGTGTCACTAAGGGTTGGTGGGAGGTTGAAGTCAAAAAGTCCAAACTCGGGGGAAAATCCGCTCGTAGTGAGATCGGAAGCTAACAGGTGAACAGACAACCAGGCTGAGGCCTTGGGGCCCAGCGAGGGAATGTACGATAATGGATCAGAGGTCGCGACCAGAACACGGCCGCGATTAAGTCGAAGAATTGAATTGTCGGCACCGAAGGCAGGGCCGACGATTAGTCGTGATGATGAAGCGCCCAAGGACCGATAGATGACGGATTCTAGGATATCTTGTCCCGCTTTACCGAGCCTCGGAGAACCACGCATAGCACGCATAAAATCGGGCCTAATCGAAATGCTGGACCCGAAACGCCCTCTGTGCTGCGACAATGAGAATCAGGGCCACGGGTATCCATGCGATGTCGATGAGCGTCGCGAAGTCGAAAGATGCGAACCAGAAACCTTGGACTAACCCTGAGGAGCTACAGCCTGGTTGGATGCAGTAAAACGCTGTAAACGAGTACACCGGCCAGTCGATCAGAAAGAAGACGACGGTCTCATAGATGGTCGCTAGAACCATTCCGTAAGCGAGAATACGTCTTGCCTTGTCTCTGAATCTGTGAATGATTAGAACCTCGGGTGCTCGCGCAAGCACTATTCCAGGAACGAAGGTTAAGGCCCAAATGGAGGGAGCTTCACCAAAGACGAAAATGTTGACACTCTCACCGATTGCTGAGCCAATAGCCGTCGACCAGAAGCTGACTTTACGTGAAAATAGAACAGCGATAGCAAGATAGAAGGCAGGTGCGGCGGTAATTTCTCCAAGAGGATAGGGAAGTGTGAAACCA
>MNGO01000030.1 GCA_001918765.1 Crenarchaeota archaeon 13_1_40CM_3_52_10 | reverse complement strand
CTTTGGAGTCGATTCTTCCGAAGCCGAATCTGACCATTTGAATGATATTCCCTACATGTTCACCGAGCAGGTTCGTCTCTCCGAACCCTTTGGTCCTTGTTGCATCTGGCATAACTACTTCACATGAGATATGTTGGTCGTCAGGAACCCATTGTATCAGAGGCGCTTTGAGTTCTCGAGCCTTCGCGTATTCTTGACTGTGAAAAGTTGCTTTGACCAGATCTGGATTTGTTGAATGAATTTCTACATTGAACAGTTCCATGAGCCGCACAACCTTCGCCTTCTCGAACACTTGAAGATCAGATCCCGACAGCCATATTCGAGCTACACCCTCGCGAGGTACCACTTTCAATGTCCGGTTTCCAAGCGATGGAAGTTCCGGGTGAAGAGGCAGATGCGCTTCGAACGCTTGTGAGACATTGTCCACATCCATGGGAACAGGATTAGGAATGAAATTGTATCTATGCGCTAGTTTGTCGATCTCTTTGCGATTGGCAGCATTGATGTTATCCCAACTTAAAGTCGCGTCCACCGGCCGAGCGCCCATCTCGTGAACAATCTTTCGCAACGCCTCAGGAGAATAACCCCTCCTCCTAAGCGACGCAATAGTCGGAATTCTGGGATCGTCGAATCCATCGACCAATCCTTCTTCAAGCTCTTTCACCATCTCTGACTTGCTCAGCTTGAAACCAATCATCTTCAACCGGCCGTACTCGATCGCTTCTGGATACGACCAACCCATGTGCTTGTAGAGAAAGGTCTGTCTGACCGCGTTGGTCAAGTGCTCCTTCCCCCGAATAATATGAGTAATACCCATCAGATGATCGTCTACCGCAGCGGAGAAGTTGTACAAGGGCCAGACGCGATACTTGGACCCGACTCGAGGATGAGGATACTTCTCGGGATCGATTATTCGGAAAGCTGGCCAGTCTCGAACCGCTGGGTTCGGGTGAGTCGTCTCTGTCTTGACACGAACCACAGCCTCTCCTTCCTTTAGCTCTCCACTGAGCATCTTGTGCCACAGTTCGAGATTTTCAGCAGGACTCCTGGACCTATGTGGACAAGCTCGTCCTGACTCGATTATCGCCTTGAACTGGTCAGCTTCACATGTGCAAACGAATGCGAACCCCTGTCCGAGAGCTTTCTCCGCATACTCATAGTAAATCGGGACTCTATCGCTCATGATGTACTCCTCGTCCCACTGGCAACCCAGCCATTTCACGTCCTTCTCGATCTGTCCATAATATTCGAGGACTGACTTCTTCAGTCTCGGGTCCGTGTCTTCAAAGCGAAGTATGAATTTCCCCTTGTACATTCTCGCGTAGTCATGGCACGGTATCACCGCTCGAAGAGATCCTATGTGGAGTACGAAGTCAGGGTTTGGGGCGAACCGGGTTACGATCTGGGAGTACTTGTCCGCGTTTGGAAGAGGGGCCAGACTCTTGGCGTCCGCGGATCCGGCAACGAGTCCTTTCTGTGATGACATTCGAGTCTCTAGTTCTCGGGACCTCAAACTGATTGAGTGGTTAGAAAAGGTGCTTGTCGATGATCTCGGCAGGGCCACCCGGATCCGAGACCAAGATGTTGTCTGTAATCTTGCTGAGATTCCTTCGAACTGATTGGGCGGCCTCTCGTGTAGTGTTGACGAACACCGATGGGCCAGTGTCTAGAGAGAACCATACAGGAAGCTTCTCTTCGGTTCGGAGCCTTCGAACCTCTCTGATGATTTCGATGGAGAGAGGACTGAAAAGAACCAATCCCTCCTTACCCGTCATGGTGACAGCATGCAGGTTGAGCGTGTCTTCTTCAGCCAGTCTTCCAATGGACTCCACGTCCTTCCGTGAAATCGCACGTTTCATCCGTGGAAGAATGCCTTGAAGGTAAGCTAGCCGTGGCTTGAAAAAAGGAGATTTGACGGCGTCAGCATGAGCTCTATCCGTTTTGATCTCCGACTCTATCGGAACAATCACTGTTCTCATTTTGATTGAACTGGCTGACGCAAGCTCCTCAGCATACGACCGACCGTTCCTGTTCGCGTACCAGATAGAGAATGCCCCGGCCAGGCTGCGTGAAGCAGAACCCGCGCCCAATCTGACAACTTCGGACAACACCGGCGTCTCGATGTCCAACTCCAACGCTCTTGCTGCTGCAAGTCCTAGTGCAGCGAACCCTGATGCTGAGAATCCCAGTCCCTTGCCCTTGACGTCAGGGTTCCTGGATTCTATCCTTGCTTTCAGTGAACCTAGACCTGACAAGTGTCGGAGGTGGTTGACGACCGCCAACACCCTATCTTGTTCCTTTCGTGATGGCGATTTGCCGTTTATCCTGATCTGATCCTCAGCAAATTCTCGATTGAACGCTACTGTTGTAATCGTGGGAAGCGCTTTCATGCATACAGAAATGCTGTCGTGAAACGGGAGTCGCAGTTTCTCGTTTCGGAGACCGTGGTATTTCACGAGCCCTTGGATTGCATAGGCCCGAGCAGAAGCCTTCAACTTCCTATCCAATAACACCCGTAGTCCGAGCGACTTTCTCCGCAGCAGCCTCAGCGACTCCCGTCTCTCCGAGAATCGTGTATCGCTCGGGACGTAGACTGTGAGCCATCGTCAAGGCCTTCACCACTTGTTCATTGGAGACGTTAAGCTCCTCGGCAGTTGATGGGGCTCCAATCTCTTTCAGGAATGTTCGAATTGCTTCCCAGTTGGATCCTTGAAGGTAAGCACAAAGGATTGCCCCAACACCTGTTCTCTCACCGTGCAGACTCGTCTCCCCGGCCACAATGTCGAGGGCATGACTGAACAGGTGTTCCGACCCACTGCAAGGCCGTGAACTTCCAGCGATACTCATTGCGACTCCGCAGCTTATGAGTGCCTCAACTACTGTTCTGACGCCTTCGACGTTTCTCTTGAGAATTTCCTTAGCGTTCTTGGTTACGAGCTCGGCGCTCATCATTGCGAGCTCGGCTGCATAATCGCCATAGTACTCGTTCTTCAGTTTGTGTGCAAGCTGCCAGTCCTTGACAGCCGTGAACTTGGCAACGATGTCCGCACAACCCGCCGCTAGCAGGTTGTATGGTGAATCTGCTATGACACCGATATCCGTGAGAATTGCCACCGGTGCTTGGGCTCTTATCGAATATGGCCTTGAACCGCCCTTGATTGAAGCGTACGGGCTTGCGATTCCGTCATGGCTAGCGGCCGTCGGAGTGCTCATGAACGGAACACCAGCTTTGGCTGATGCGAGTTTTGCTACGTCGATATCTTTGCCGCCACCGACCCCTAAGACGATAGAGGCCTTTGTACGCTTGATCGCGCCCATGACGTGAGTTACGACTGCGTCAGTTGATTCTTTGACGATGACATGGTCAACTTTCAGACCTGCTTTCACAACTGATTTTGCGACGGGCTCGCCTGCGAGAGGGTAAGTTATCGGTCCCGAAACCACGAGAGCGGTACCAGTGTAGCCAAGTCGCGCGCAAACCTCTCCGGTTCGGCCGAGGACATTCTTGCCTACTATGACCTCCCGCGGAAGCTGCATGTAATGTAACGACTCATCGGCTTCCATGGCTTTCACGGAAAGAATAGAACGACTAGAGTCGCCACGAGAGTCAAAGCTTCTAGAATGTAGAATTGGCGCGCAATTCGTCTAGCAATTCGGCCCACGAAACCCGTGATGGTATGGAATGTCTCCGAGCCCAGGACTCGCACTTCAATGGAGAATCTCGAAAAACCCGCGGTCGAATCCTCCATTGTTGACAGAGCGCGCTGAACAGTTTCCCTCACCTTCCGGGTCAACAATCCAACATCAAGATGAGCTCCAACAGGGTAGTATCCGAGAGTAGACCTAACCAGACCCGTCACCAGATGCGTATCAGTTGTCATTACCTCGCCGTCGGATATTCCGACTATCTCAAGATCTTTCAGAATTGCCTCTCTCATCCCAGAGTGCATATTGTTCCCATCAATTGTCAGATACGCAACAATCTGGTTTCCACTCCGGACTACGAGCGACGAAAGTCCACCCGGACCAATCCCATCTTCGAGTCGAAACTCTTCTAGAGGGTCTGCAGCGGATCCTACTTTGAAGGATGATTTTCGGGCGAGAGCCAGCTGGTCCAGCACTTTGACTGACGCCTCAACGAGCTTTCGTGCCTGTTCGGAGGTTATTGAGGTTTGATTTGAAAGGCTGTTGTGAGCGTCAGCGACAAGAGCCGTCAGGCCGCGTGCGTGCGCTTCCCGCTCGATATCACGCGCAACTTCGGAAGGCAAGTCTTCCATCTCGGTAGGGGAAAGCGTCAACGTCAGAAACGCGACATCGCCAAACAGCTGCCCGGATGCCTTCGCCTCGTCTACTGCGGACCTAACCATGGCGCTCGCGTCGTGAACTGGATTTCCCACAGGGTATTCCGCTACAACCTTCTCTATGACCCTCTGCACATCCTGCTGCGAAACGATGTTCAATTGATGGTTAGAGATCCCATGTGGGACCTGGACAATTCCTCCTTTCGATCTTTCAAGCGAGGCCTTCAGCAGGGAAGGGAGACCTGCACTCCCGAGATCCCGGTAAGGTCCTGGATGGAAGTTCGAGGCGACAACGCAACCGAGCGCCCCCTTGCTACCAGAAAAAGCGAGAATCGAGCCTTCGATTGTTCCTTGCGTCCCTAGCGGACCAAGTCGATTTTCCAGAGGCTCAGGGTCGGACCTTAGCCAGTGCTGGAGGAACGCCCTAAAGAGTGTCAGGGGAGAATCCCGAACTTCCGGAGTGCCGGAACGTTCCACGTTTCGTATTATCATCGAAACACCGACAGCTGAAAGAACGACGCCTACCGCAAAAGCGGCTATTCCACGGATCATAACAGTGCTCGAAATACCTGAGAGACCAGCGCCGAATCCGATTCCCGAAAAGGAGAGGATTACAAGACTTGGAGTCAGTGCGGACGCCGCGAACTTCCTCCCGGGCGACACCGATGAAACAGAAGCAATTGTGAGAAACCGAATGGGCAAGGAGACGATAAGCACTACAAAGAATCCCGCAGCCCATAATGTCGTAATAGAAACGATTGTCCCGGCGAACGCCCCAAGCGGCAACACCATGATGATCAAGAACCATGATAGAATCTCCAGTCCGATCAGCCTTCGAAAGTTCAGAACCTTTTCTCCGTGAAGAAGCACTGTCGAATTTGCCGCCTCGCCGAGAATGGAGGGAATCACGACCACGATCAAAGGGAAGAGCAGTGCCGCTTGAAGACCGATACCGGCCAAGGGAAGTGCGAGAATCGATGCAAGAACTGCTAGAGTTAGGAGAACGGAGAGGACTTCAGGCGTCGATGGAAAGCCTACTCTTCGGATGAAGTTGAATGCTCCAACGGTACCGCCTACACCCCCAGCAGGCTCTTGAGCCACGAGGCATCCACTAGGCGCGTCTCATGGCTGATACGATACTCTTCACAGGATCGAGTCCTTGTTGCTCGAGGAGGGTTCCCGTCACTATTGCTGAGGCTCCTGCCTTTGCCAACGCCCGCGCTTGGTCCGGTGTTCGAATGCCTCCCCCCACAATTATCGGGATGTCTAGGTCCGATGAGACCTTGTGGACCATGCTCGTTTCTACAGGGTGTTCCGCTCCGCTCCCCGCTTCAAGGTAGACAAATCTCATCCCGAGAAATTGCGCCGCAAGGGCGTACGCAGCCGCCAATTCCGGCTTAGAATACGGAATTCTGTTTGCTCTTCCGACAGCGCTCACGGCTGTCTTCGAGTCTCCCACTACCAAGTACCCAAGGGGAATCGGTTCGAGTTTGAACCGCTTGACCGACGGAGCACCTTTCGCTTGGGCACGGATCAGAAATCGAGGAGTGGAAGAGTTGAGCAGAGACATGAAGAATATCGCGTCGGCAAAACGACTCACTCCCGCGGGACCGTTTGGAAATAGAATCACTGGGAGACTCGTCAGCTCCTTGATTTTCTTCACAGTTCCATCGAGCTGATCAACCGACTTGAGAGTAGAGCCGCCCACCATTATCGCCGCAGTTCCCCAAGTCTGTAGGTCTTCCAAAGACTTGGATAGCCGTCCCGTGAACTTTTCAGGATCAATAAGCGATAGGTGAATGCACCCCTCTTCCTTGATCCCTGCAAGCAACGAGGATTCTACGGGTCCCATTTGTTCCGCCTTTTATCCGGTCAAGAGTTGGTAGGCGACTTTCATCGCGAGAAGCGGGTGACGCGCCATCAGGCCTACGGCTTTCGTTGGGCTAAAGCCGTTTGCCATCTCAACCAGATCCTGTCCTTCCAATAAGCCCGTTATGATGTTGAGTTCATGATCCGAGAATCTTTCGAAAGAGTCTAGCGCTCTGAGACTGTTCGAGATGCGCTGCCCCCAGAGCTTGTCGAATCTCTCTCGGTAGCGTTTCAGATTCTCAGATGAGGCATTACCGCTGAGAGCTGCGATAGCTGCTTCTTCGCCAGCAATTTTTCCAGCTACCAGCCCGGTGTGAATCCCGGCTCCGGTAAGCGGTATGACTTGGCCCGCAGCGTCGCCGCAAAGCATCATATTGTCAGCAACGTAACTTTCTACCTCTCCGCCAACCGGGACTGGGGCAGCAAGTGTCCGCTCGATTCCAGCGGCACCAAATGCACGCGGGTGTTTCTCGATGAACCTGTCGAGAAGCATCTTCGCGCCAGCTCCCTTCACTCCGATGCCCACATTCGCCTCGCCTTTTCCCTTAGGAAATACCCAGATGTAACCGGCAGGTGCTTTTTCATGTCCGACGTAGATTTCCAGTTTTGACTCGTCTTCGACCTCGCAATTGGTCATCGAGTATTGCAAAGCTGTAATGGCTTGGTAGTTCTTCCGAGGGAAGAATCGTCTAGCTAGGATAGAGCCGGTACCATCGCATCCTATGACTATTCTTGCTTTCAGCGAGCTTGGCTCTCCGTCTGTCTTGCTCCGGATCTCAATCAAACCGTCTTGACGCTCGATATCCTCTACAAGGGTCGAGTATCTTGGTACCGCGCCTGCCTTTTCAGCGCGGTCGGCCAGGACCTTCAGAAACGCCGGCTTATCCAAGATATAGCCTTCGCCGCCAACGTTCACTCTCTTCGCTTCGTCTGGAGCGTAGAGAAAAGCTCCGGAAATTTCATTGTCAACAAATTCGGGCGACGGCCCAACCTCTGCGTCGATGAGAACGTCCGCCAAAACTCCCTCAGCACAAACCTTCTTTCCCGGAGATCCTTCTCGCTCAATCAATACAGTCCTCGCGTGCGACTCAGCAGATTTCCACGCCGCCATCACTCCAGCGGGACCAGCGCCGATGACGGCTACATCATAGGTTTCCAAAAGTCCATTTTCCTAGGATACTGGGTCAACTGGGTCTACGGTTCGGTCTATCGGTTGCTGGGCAGCAAGGCCAGCTCCGACTTCTATGGGTTTCCTTGACGGGCTAACCAAAGGTGCCTTCGCATCCATATCGACAAGCTTCGCCGTGTGATTTCGCCTTTCCGTCTCCACATCTACCCGGTGAAGGAACCATAGCGAGTACATAGACAAACCGAAGGCTGTGGTCACGATCTTTGTTGCAAAGACTAGATTGAGAGGGCTCTTCAGGTCGAAAATGCTTGCGACCTTATCAGGGTTGCACGGGAAAGGTAGACAATTAGTCGTTAGAACTTCGAGAGCCAGCCAGACCATAAAATTGTAGAAGATCTCGTAGAATGAGGCGAACGCGACCAGGGCAGTGACGAGGAATAGGAAATTTCGAAACCGCGGGGAAAGGTTGAGAAAATGGACCTTGTTCGATTCGAGGCCCGCAGCCCAATATATGAAACTGAAGTAAGCGAACCAGGTTATGGGTTTGGCATATAGGGGAAAGATCGAGGGATCGGGCCACTCTGCGGATACGAACTGTATCCCTATTTGGGGGTTCGTCGTCGCTTGCAACCCGTAGTATACGATGAACGCAAGCGCAGTAAGGCCCCCTGACCAAGATAAAACGGACCAAGGTCGTTTCTCTACGAAGGATCGGAATTCAGTCCAGGTCATACGGCCCGGCTTCCCCTCTGTCATAGGAAACTCGGTTTCTTATTACCCATGAAGCCTTTAGGCTTTCGTAGAATCAGAAATAGAGGATTTGGGAGAAACCGTGTCTCTCCCTAGATCCAAGGGCGTCCTATTGGACGACTTCGCCTGAGGCGAAGCGGTTCGAGACCCGTGTGATCTTTATCTTAAGATGATCCCCGGGTTTCGTGTTCGGTACGAAGACAACAAGTCCTTCAACGCGCGCGATTCCTTCTCCGCGGCGACTGATCTCCTTGATGTCAACGTCGTATTCTTTGCCTTCCTCGACCGGTTTCGGTCCGAATCTGTTCGCACCGCCACCACCGCCATAGCCTCTCCTTTCATAACCCATAGCATTTTCCGCCATAGCCTCTCCTTTCATAACCCATAGCATTTT
>MNGO01000022.1:3201-8405 GCA_001918765.1 Crenarchaeota archaeon 13_1_40CM_3_52_10 | reverse complement strand
AGAAGAGTTACCTTTGGAGAAGCACTCGCCGTCGCCGGGACAGGAACCTTCTTGGTCGGGGCTTCAATCACATTCCTAGGCCTAATCGGCGTCCTGCTGGGACTTCTGATATTCTTACTGCTCGTTAAACACTACTTCAAAACAGGCTGGGTTGGAGCAATCGGCGTCGCCATAATGGCAGTAATAGTGGGCGTCGTTCTCACGTTCATTCTCGGAGCCCTAGCCTTGGGGGCGCTTTTCGGGTTCCCGAAGATCTTCTAAATCAAGTTCCGGACTAGAGATTATCCTAGGGTATCGAAAAATGGAAAAGGCTTCTTCGGAGCCCCTTCTATGGACATTTGGGAAACTTACGCCCCGGCAGGCTTGGGGCTAGGCTTCCTCGTGCTTATCTTCCTGCTCTGAGGAACAGCCACAGGTGTCGCACATGGCTACCGAGATTCGGCTTTTCCCCGATTTAAACACTACACCCAACCGTTTTAGGCGCCTAGACCCTATGGGCTTTCAACCAAGTATCAAGTGTCTCCATCGCTTCATTGTAGCTCTTGAACAGGTCGTCTTTCCCTTGGTGCGTGTTGAAGCTATGGTCACCGCCCTCTATCCAGTGAATCTCAGCCCTATCACTTAGTTTCGATACAACTCCCGCGAGGAGTTCTCTTTTCGCGAATTGGTCTTTCGTCCCGGAAAGAAAGAGCATCGGCCTCTCGATCCGGTAGAGATGTTCATCCCGTAGCATTTCTGGCTGACCGGGTCGATGAAGAGGATAACCGAGGAAGAACAATCCCTCAACATCTACCCCGGAGGCAACGACCTGGGAGGCAATACGACCCCCCATGGATTTTCCCCCTGCGAATATGCGCTTGGGCTGGTATCGGCTGGCCTTGACCTCCTCGATGACCTGTCTATAGCTGGCTTCAAGGACCTCTCTCTTGTCCGGGATTTTTCGTCTCGCTTCCATGTATGGAAAGTTGAACTTCACTGTGAGGTATCCTTTCTCGGCCAGGCCTTTATGGAAATAGGTGATGAACGGCGAGTACATTGGTCCCCCTGCCCCGTGGGCAATGATCAGGCACGTCTGATCCTCCGCTGGGTCAGGAAGCGTGGCGTAGACGATTCCAAAGTGACCGCCTTTGGTTGATGGAATCTTCGATTGTTCAATCTTGAGTCGGCTTTCTGCCAGGTTCAAGAATCTAGCGAGCTCGCGAACTAGAGGTCTGGATTTCCTACAAAAATCGCGAGATAGCGCAATGGTTCGAATCCTTCTCGGATGGAGCTATGCACCGTTCCGGGGGGTACCACAAGCATTGTTCCGGGTTTGACTTTGATCTCTTTCTCGCCGACGCGTGCTGAGCCTCTGCCCTCGATGTAGAAGATTGTTTCTTCGACGCCATGCGTATGAGGACTAACAATCCCGGTAAGTTCAATATACCTCATTGCAAGCTGGTGACCTGATTCTGCCTTTGATAGATACCAACGTCTGAAGTCGCCCACCCTCTCTGGAACAATATCGGAAAGATGCTTGACTATCGTCGAGAATCACTGTCATCAGTTACGATTTCGCAGGGTTAAAATTCGTTGCTCTAAGGAACAGCTCGACCAGAGCTCATCTTCGGACACGCACGCGCAGCGAGAAAAACCATGTTAACTTTAAGATTAGAACCTCCGAGTCCCTAAGAAGTGAGAGAGCGTTGTCCTTCGAGTATTCCCACCTTCCCCGTGAGTATCCTCGCCAGTTTCTCCCCTCCAAGATAGACCTCACAGATTTGAGCCGACTGAAGGAGTTGTTTCACAACCTCCAAAGTCGTTCCGTTAGTTCTGGATCTGACCTCGAGAAGTGGCTCAAAGACGAGTCAGAGCTTGCATCGGCCCTGGCAGAAGAACAATCTATCCGATACGCTAGAATGACATGTCAAACCGATGACCCTGCCCGAGAGAAAGACTACCTATTCTTTGTCGAAAACATTGAACCTGAGGCGAAAATGGGATTCTCTCAGCTGGATCGCAAATATATCGGCACCGCGGCTCGGAAAAATCTTCCGCACGAGCAGTACTTTGTACTTGATAGGAAGATGGAGAACAACGTTGCCCTGTTTCGAGAAGAAAATGTCGAGCTCGAAAAGGAAGAGACCAAGCTCGCGCAATCATTTCAGAAAATCACTGGGGCGATGACTGTCCTCTACGAAGGCGAGGAGAGGACGATGCAACAAATGGGGCGGTTCTTGGAGGAACCCGATCGCCGCATCCGAGAGAAAACATGGTTGCTGGCAGAATCGCGCCGACAGAAAGACCGAGACACGCTGAACGGGATTTACGACCAGCTAATTTCCCTACGCCAGAGAATCGCGAAAAACGCTGGCTTTGACAATTACCGGGATTACATCTTCCGGAAGAAGGAACGGTTCGACTACACCCCGGAGGATTGCTTCCGCTATCATGAAGCCGTAGAACAACACATCGTTCCTCTGATTCACGAGCTCGACAAAGAACGGAAGAACGGGTTGGGAGTTGAACCACTGCGTCCGTGGGACATGGCCGTCGACCCCAAAGGTCGCCCAGCACTTCGCCCGTTCAAAACATCTTCAGAATTGATAGAAGGATGCGTTAAGGTGTTTGAGAAGGTCAATCCTGATTTCGCCGCGAAACTCAAGAGAATGGCGAGCTTGAATCTCCTGGATCTCGAGAGCAGGAAAGGAAAGGCCCCCGGAGGATACAACATGGAGTTGGCAGAGATCAGGCTACCATTCGTATTCATGAACGCGGTTGGACGCGATGGAGATGTATGGACACTATTGCACGAGTCAGGACACGCATTTCACGTCTTTGCTGTCCGGGACAAGGGACTCCCATACCAATACAGAGCAGACAACGTGCCACTAGAAATCGCCGAAGTCGCCTCACAAGCAATGGAGATCATTGGAGGAGAACATCTCGAAGGAACATTCTACAACAAAGAAGACGCGGCCCGCTCCAAACGAGAACACTTAGCATCGATCGTCAAGCTCCTCGCCTGGATCGCAACTATCGACGCCTTCCAACACTGGATATACACCAACCCGAGCCACACTCGAGACGAGCGACAAGACCAATGGGTCAAGCTCAGGAAAAGATTTGGCGGGGCCGAAAGCTGGAACGGATACGAGGAATTTCTCCAATCCCAATGGCAACGACAACTGCATTTGTTCGAAGTGCCCTTCTACTATATCGAGTATGGAATCGCGTTCATGGGTGCGCTGGGTCTTTGGACACGATACCGCAAAGACCCGAGAGCGGCCATCTCGGCCTACCAGCGGGCTCTTGCCTTAGGCGGCTCGAAGCCACTGCCAGAATTGTTCAAGGCTGCCGGGTTGCCGTTTGACTTTGGACCTAGAACAATCGAACCCTATGCAGACGAGCTACACGACGTTCTGGTGCAAAGATAACGCGATTCATTCGTCCTATGAGGAATCTTAGCCTTGCGCACCGGTAAGGGACACGAAGAACTCATGTTGGGACGAACAAATCATCGGAAAGACTTCTGTTAACGATGCTCGGATTTATCGTTCAGCCGCTGGCGATAACTCTAGACGATATTGACCTGAGTCTAATCTCAGCTCTAATCGGACTCGCAGTGACAATTCCCGTAACCTATCTGATAGTTGACCGTGTTGTAGCTAGACACGACCGGAAGAAACTCGAACCGGTCGAGAAGCTAGCGAAAGAGAGACTGAGATCCAAGCTGGGAGTTGGTTTCCTCACCACGTTTCTAATCACTCTGGTGATCGACATTACATCCGCGGTGGGGGAGAAGAAGAGCTTGTCAAAAGACCTCATTTCTCTCCACATTGAAAAGTTGAAGGGGGCTCAGTCTGATCTTGAAATGCTGCTGGGCGTCTACAACAATGTTCTAGATGTTAGGACCACGCATCTTACGAGCAGTATTATTTTGTTCATCGAACACCTCCAAGAGGATTTTGAGTATCTTTCACAAATCTATCCCAAACCACTTACGAAAGTCCACGCCTCTCACATCGAAGATATTATTCTCAAAACTGTGAAGCTAACCAAAGAAGAACTGGAAGTCCTCGGGACGGATAGCGTCCAGATACGGGCTCTAGAGGACTGGTTGACCAATTATACAAGAACCAGAGTTGCACCGACAGAACCTCGAGAGATGGTAGAGGTCAGCGGGAAGCACCAGATCGGTTGAGAAGGGAGAAAGAGTTACCGTTGCCTAGGTTCGTCAAAGTAGCAGAAAAAAGCGACCTAACTGACGGGTTCAGCAGGGTCGTAAACGTTGAAGGAAGAAGCATAGCCTTGTTTCGAGTCAAGGATGAGTATTTCGCGTTGGCGAACACCTGTTTACACCGTGGCGGACCCTTAGGAGAGGGAAGTCTTAGCGGCTCTGTGGTCACCTGCCCCTGGCACGGGTGGAAGTTTGACGTTCGCTCAGGCGCCTTCACCGTTATTCCAACCTTGAAAGTCGCTACCTACAAGGTCAAAGAACAAGATGGCTCAGTCATGGTAGAAATCCCTTAGGACCGAGAGATCGATAGCGTAACTTTCCAGCCCCCGGATGCTTCAAACCATGCTTGGACGCCCAAACGGGCATATTGGGCCTAGCGCGATTTCGACCAATCGTCTCTATATAAGGGACCTCCTTTTAAGGCGGGACAACTTTGGGCTCCAAAACAAGAGAGTTGACAGGTTTTGTCAGATAAGAACAGGGCTTTCATCAACATTGAGAATGTTGTAGCCTCGGCGACGCTGAAGCAGAGAATAGATCTCAACGCGATAGTACGGGTATTTCCGGGAGTAGAATATCGGCCTGAACAATTTCCAGGCCTGGTCTATAGGCTCAAGAAGCCAAAGACTGCAACGCTAATTTTCAGTTCTGGAAAAATGGTGTGCACCGGCGCAAAATCTGAACGCCAAGCACGGCAGGCAGTGTTGAAAGTGGTTGACGAACTCAAGAGAGATGGAATTGTGATTCTCGGCAGGCCAGAAATCATGATACAAAACATCGTTGCATCGTGTGGATTGGGAGGCCACATTGATCTCGAGAAAGCGGTTTACGGTTTGAAGAAGACCATGTATGAACCGGAACAGTTTCCTGGACTGATCTACAGGATGGACGAGCCGAAAGTCGTGATCCTTGTGTTCGCGAGCGGAAAACTGGTTTGTACTGGAGCGAAGAAGGAAATCCAAGTGCACATCGCGGTAAACAAGTT
>MNGO01000022.1:1470-3070 GCA_001918765.1 Crenarchaeota archaeon 13_1_40CM_3_52_10 | reverse complement strand
TGATGCCGCTCTACCGGTGCTCTACCTGTTCAGGATCCACATCTTGGGATCTGGCTGAGCTACGGGCCCACAAGAAGTTGGGTAGTCTCAAACCCTAGCTAAGCTTTTCCCAGCTCCTCCTCGGCGGCAAGAACAAGATTATTCATTGAACCGAAGTGGTGGCACACAGAACTCTGATAAGCACCTGCGATCATTTCGACCATAGCTTCTCGCGGAACCAACCGATTGCTATCAGCAAGGCGGGTTGCCTCAATCAATCGCTTTTTCAGATCAGTTACCGTCCGGACCTTCTCAATGTCGGCCTGTGAGAGGCCACAACGAACCAGAATAGTAACCCATTGTTCCTTTGGCACTTTCTGAATCAGTTGATGCCAATGAAATCGTTTCCCACTCATACGGCGGCAAGCCTGGAGGGCCTCTGCTATCGATATGATTCGAACATTCCCGAGTAAGTCTTTTGAACTTGTAACGCTGTGAAGTAGATTTCCCATTTCGCTGATAGGAATCATCTTAACCAGTGAACCTAGTTGTCTGACAAGCTCTAGCGCAGTTTCTCTATCTTGTTCAAGATGAACGACCAATATTCGACCTGCCGCTTTGCATGACATGTACAGCCGGAGTTTCTTCGATAACCGTATCCATGTCTGCGGAGAGCGAAAACCAGAAACCTCGACTAGGACCTTTCCGAAAACGGTCTTTGCAAGGAAATCTGGAAACAGAGTGTGGTTACCGCAACGCAAAGCTGGTTCATACCAGTGTGAGACCCCATTGGCAATGAGATTCTCGGCAACAAGCAACTCGTGCAGAGACCGCACTTCATAGCCATCGGAGGTCTCGTAATTATAGGACCGAGCCCTGAGGAAGCGACGGCTCTGTAGGTCATGTTATAACTTCGGTCTCTTGCGCATTGTCGCATGCCATTTCTTCAAAGAGACACTCCCTCCCTTGGACTGTCCCCAATGTGCATGGCGAAGGCCTACAATATGGTTGACCATGTTGTATCCTTGAGGAAATGAGCAACTTTGTCAAGGACAATGATCGGTAGCGTGTTGCGCTCATTAAGATAGGTAGTTCTCAGAACATTGTAGCTGGACACTCCGATATCGGAGGAGAAGCGTTCCCAACTCAGCCCAGACAATTCCTTTGCGCGCGTAAGAAACTCTTTTTGTTTTCCCTTGACGAAAACCGCCCTGTACGCAGTCATGAGCTCCCCTCCAGTCCGATAGACGACACATGGCTAAAAAATTGGAAGATAGACGAAACTAACCTCGCTGGGCTGAGCTACGGGCCCTACGGGCCGCTACGAACGGGCGTTGAAAAAGAATTCGGGGGGTTCTCACAACTAGCAATACCGGCAAGCTCGAACCAGCCATCTGATCTCATCGGGTGAGATGCACTCTCCGCTACTGTCTTTCTCGAAAACAAGGAAAGTTCCATCCTTCTCCGCTACCCGCCCTTCTACAAAGAGCCCGTCAAACCTCTGTCCCACAACATCTTCGTTTGCATATCGCCTTATCTCGCTCTCTTTCATGTCGTAATCACCTCTATCGCGAGCATACTCGTTACTCGTGATTAAAGGGGCGAGTTACAACACCACCAA
>MNGO01000022.1:0-1438 GCA_001918765.1 Crenarchaeota archaeon 13_1_40CM_3_52_10 | reverse complement strand
TGCTCGATGAGATGAGGAGATACTACGACAGAATGGATCCGCCTAAACCCACATTCTCAGCTATCCTCAGTCATATCGTCAAGATGGGTTGGGATTCTTACATGATCCGGGAACGGGAGGGGAACAAGACCCCTAGACCTCTCGTAGCTTCGTTCCCAAAGAGGATCGAGGAGCGCGCCTTCAAAGCAAGCCAGGCCTAGTTTCTGGACCGTAGCAACTCAGGAACATCTTGCGCTCGCGATGCGTCGACTACCGTATTCTGGAGGCGTCCCAAGTTTTCGATCTTCGCCTCTATTCCATCTCCAGGTCTGAGGAGGAACGGTTCGTTGTCTGGTTTTCTGTAAATCGCCACGCCCGATGGCGTCCCGGACGTTATGATGTCGCCTGGCTCCAATGTCATAGATGAGAAGAACTCGACCAGCTCACGAACCTTGAATACCATATTCTTGGTACTTGACAACTGACGCACCTGACCATTCACACGGAGCTCCATCCCAAGGTTGTCCGGGTCTCCCGCCTGATCCGGAGTTACTAGATATGGGCCCATGGGACCGAAAGTGTCAAAGTTCTTGCCGAGGTTACAGAACCCACGCTTCATCTCGGCAAACTGAATATCCCGCGCACTGATATCGTTGAAAACCGAGAACCCTGCCACATACTGAAGTGCATCTTCTCTAGCAACATCCTTGCACTTTTTCCCGATGACAGTCGCAAGCTCGACCTCGTAGTCGAGAAGCTTAACCTTCCTCGGATAGATTACAGGTGCCCTGTGACCTACAAGTGATGTGGGTGATTTGAGGAAGGATATCGGGAAGGGCGGGAGCGAACTACTTCCCTCAGCCAAATGGTCTGAGAAGTTACCGCCCATGCAGATGATCTTTGTAGGGCGTGCTATCGGCGGCAGGACGGTAACCGAGTTAAGGTTCCAGTACCCCTTCTCGTTTTGTTTGCCCCCGTCAAAATGCTTCTTTGCAGAATCTGCTGCTAGTTGGGCTTTGGATTCTGCCTTTGGATCCCTAAGGAAGTCGAGGAGCGGTTCCGAAGAGGCCTTCGCACCGGTTATCTCAGTGACATGGTCTGCTCCTATCATGACGCCAATTCTGTTCTCTCCCATTTTTTGCTGAAATCTAACTAGCCTCACGGTATGGTCCCTAAGGGGTTGGGACCAAATGGTTTCGGAATGTAAATGTTACAACCTGTTCCCCGGAAAATGTATCTTAGATCCCGAAGGGAGGCTAGTGGTGATTGGTGCGGCGGAGGGCCTTGCGGTCCTGATCGATTTGCTTTAGGAGAGACATAACTTGCTCAGTTTGTCTACGCAACGCAATGCTGTTCTGTTGAATCTTCTTTACCGAAAGCAACCCGCAGCAGTAGGGCGAGCATGTCTGTTTAGACCGTAGAGAGGAGCGAAACTATTTTCGCTTTTCTCGCTCATTCG
>MNGO01000066.1 GCA_001918765.1 Crenarchaeota archaeon 13_1_40CM_3_52_10 | reverse complement strand
GGACAAGTGCAGACTACCCGGAGTATTTCCGCCGGGCTTGACTATCCCGGGGTAGGGCCGGAGCACGCTTTCCTGATGACTGCGGGGCGAGCCAAATATGTCACAGTGTCCGATGAGGAGGCTCTGGAGGCGTTCAAGAACCTCTCACAACTGGAGGGAATCATGCCAGCTCTAGAATCAGCCCACGCTATCTGTTACTCCATGAAGTTGGCGAAGAGTCTTGGGACGAGAGATTCGATCATAGTCAACCTCTCAGGCAGGGGCGACAAGGATGTGGAGATAATTGCCGAACACCTCCCACAATGACCATAGGATAGAGGCGAAATTTGGAGAACTCCGGGGCCTCAGAGAGGGAGCACTGGTTGCTTACCTAACGGGCGGAGCGGACATTGTTGAGATAGGGATTCCGTTCTCGGATCCAATCGCCGATGGACCGGTAATCCAGGCGTCTAGCATGCGGGCCTTGTCCAACGGAACCACCCCCCTAAGAATCCTAAATATGATCAGAGAACTTTCAACGCAGTTTCCAGTCCCTTTTGTCGTTCTGAGTTATTACAATCCTATTCTTGCGATGGGCTTGGACCGCTTCCTGCAGAAAGCTCGTGAGAGTGGTGTTGACGGGATCGTCGTTCCGGATTTGCCCGTCGAAGAGAGCGAGGAGTTCAGGAACCTATCTCTGAAACACAACGTCGACAACATCTACTTGGCCGCACCAAACACTTCCCAGACTAGACTGCGAACCGTTCTCGACAAATCGAAGGGTTTCCTCTATCTCGTCTCACTATACGGTGTTACTGGTCCTCGGGACTCACTCAGCCCACAAGCGCTTGAAGCCGTCAAAGCGGTCAAGTCCTTGGCAAGGGGAAAGATTCCGGTTTCCGCTGGATTTGGCATCTCGCGGCCCGAACACGTCTCCGCCGTCATACAATCCGGAGCTGACGGGGCAATCGTGGGAAGCGCTTTGGTAAGAATCGTTGCAAACCACCTCGATGATCCGAGAGAAGCTGAGACTCAGCTGAAAAAGACCGTTCAATCTTTGAAAGAAGCCACGCGTCTAACGTCCGATTAGAGCAGACGAAAATCTTCCTTCACAGTCGTAAGGACAATGTGGGTATTAGTTCGTTCCACGAAAGGCATGGCTAGAAGTGCCTTAGTGAATTTGCTTAGGTCGTCTCGGCTCCTGAATTTCGCGATGACCATCGCATCAGTGAGTCCTGTAACGTCGTATACGGCCAATACCTGAGGCATCTTGGCGACCTCCTTCTCCAGCTCGAGGAGCTTGCCTTTGGCAACGCTTACTTCTGTGATCGCGGTAAGTTGGAAGCCTATCTTGTCATGGTCGAACATAGCCGAGTAGCCTCGTATGATTCCTGCCTTCTCCAGTTTTGCAGTTCTCGACTGGACTGTGGTCGTGGAAACGCCCAGCTTGTGGGCTAGCTCCCTGTAGGAGAGGCGAGCGTCGATGAGATACCAGTGAAGAATCTTCCTGTCGAGATCATCAAGGGCAATATCTTCGACTTTTGCTTCATCTTTCGTGCTTGTCATGCTTTGACCTGTTCCAAACGGGTTCGAAGCAGCTCGGTGACTTGTCGAGGGTCGGCTCGTCCCCTCACCTCGCCCATTACCAGGTTCATTATTCGCCCGAGAGCCTTGGATCCGTTTTCCTGAACTAGGGTCTGATTCGACTCTACAACTTTGCTGATGATGTTCTCTAGATCTGACTTGGTCAGCATTCGGAGGTTCAACATGTCGACCGCCTCTTCAGCGACTCCGTCTGGATGGAATGCGAGCCATTTGAGAACGTCGAGAACCGACTCTTTTGCGGTTGCACCCTTGGAAACTAGGTCGAACGCTTGTTTGAGCTGGTCTTCCTGCACGTTTTCCACCGGGACTTGTTCCCTTTGCAGACTTCTCAGAGATTCTGTGAGAATTGTTGCAACGAAACTTGGCGCGACTTGTTTTGCGCCTGCTACGATTTGCTCGAAGACGTGGAGATAATCGGAATCCACGAGCTGAGTGGCTAGCTTGGGGCTGAGACTATGCTTGGTCCCCAGTTCCTTGGCGAGTTCTTCTGGCATTCGGGGAAGGTTCTCCCAGAGCCGTTCAAGCCGGTACTGGCCGATCTGAACCGGCGGGACATCGGTCTCCGGATACATCCTAGCAGCTCCCGGCCTCGGGCGCAGATAGACAGTTGTCCCGTCAGGGTTAGCCGCGCGAGTTTCTTCCGGAATTCGTTCCACGGCCTCCCTAGCACGTTCAACAACTGCTCTCAAACCGTCCTTCGAATTATCGAGACTATCCGCAACGACAACGAACCCATCAAGATCTTCACATCCAAGCTTCTTAGCCACCTCTTCCAATTGGTTTGAATCGATTTCATAAGCAGGGAGCTCGTCTGAATGAAATATTCCTCCGACCCTACCCCAGAAGACCGCGCGTTTGGCCATTTCTGTTCCGAGCCGGACATTGGGGATGAGTTCGCGTCTGAGCAGCCCTTTGAAACTGGGAAGTTTGACTGCAAATGCTACTCCTCCCTGATTGAGAGCGGATTGAACGATCTTCGATTCTGAGCCCGAGAGGATATCGGTGACATCAACGAATTCCTCTTTGATATCCGAAGCCTTGACGTTTCTCTGTCGGAGTTCATCTCTGATCTCGAGGAGCGCGAGCTGCCTCTGAACCTCGTAGCCTACAGCCTTGGAAACTAGTTCGAGTTCCTGGACCCCCTTGACCTCGATGAGGGCGCCATTCTTGATCGATACGTTGAGGTCTTGGCGTATGCTTCCTAGTCCTCGTTTCACTTTCTTGGTTGCTCGAAGGATGCGACCTATGGCGAAGGCAACTTTTCCAGCCTGCTCTGGATCGTGGATTATTGGTCCGGTTGAGACTTCTATCAGTGGAACTCCAAGCCGATCAAGACGGAAGATAATCGAGGTCTTTGTGTCGCCTGTTTTTCGTCCAGAGTCTTCCTCAAGCGTCACTTGTTCTATCGGAACCTCTACACCATCCACGGTTATGGACCCGTTGAGTGCGACCACCGCGGTTCGCTGAAATCCAGTTGTGTTAGACCCGTCTATGACCACCTTTCGCATAACGTGAACCTCGTCCATTGGTTTCGCGTGCAGAAGCATACTCACGGTCAAGGCGACATCCAATGCCTCCGAGTTCAACGGGTGAGGAGGTTCCTCGTCAAGCTCGACGAGACACGTGGTTTCTGGATCTGCGTCGTAGGTGATCGTTTTGCCTTTGTGAAACTCGAAAAGAGCAGCGGGATCAATTTGGCCCAGCTCGCTCTGCGTGGGCCTAAGTCGCCGTTCGAAGGTGACCGTGGGCGGCTTTGTTGAGAGAATGGTTGGACAATCGCAGAAGAGCTTGTGCTCAGTGTCGAGCTGTCTGTGTATCTCGACACCGACCTTGAGACCGACGGCGCGATAGTCTATGGACGACTAGAAAGCCTCCACCAATGTCCTCGAAGTTATTTCACCGGCAATTGGCTGAAGCATCATCTCTCGAATCTTACCGGCTGATCTGGTCTGGGCTGCAACCCACATCAGCTTGACAATGGCCGTTTCAGCAATCATGTCTTCAAGAGGAGTGACTCCTAGGTTGAGCAGGTCGCGCCCGGTGTTGTAGACGTTCATATCGACGCGTCCCCAAATGGTTTGGGAAGTCATGAAGACTGAAACTTCCTGCTTCAACGCTTTCTTCACGGAATCGAATAAGTGTCCGGAGACATGGCCTAGCCCTGTTCCTTCGAGGACTATTCCTCGAGCTCCGGCGGAAACCGCCGAGTCAATAATGCCGGGGTTCATTCCGGGGTAGAACTTGATCAAGTACGCATGTTGGTCAAAACGAGATTTCAAAACGGGCTTTCGGGACTTGTCTCTCTTCGCTGTTCCATTGGTGAGTTCGATATGTCCGGTCTTCAAATCATAACTCGCCAGAGGGTTGGAGTTTATCGACTTGAAAGCGTCTCGACGACTCGTGTGACACTTTCGGACCCTAGTGCCTCGGTGAGCAACGATGATGTGGTCAGAGAGGTCTTGGTGCATGGCGACACCAACAATGGCCAAGTCGGCTCGCGAAGCCAGGGCAACCGCTCCAGTGAGATTGGAGGCCGCGTCTGAGCTGGGACGGTCAGAAGATCGCTGAGCACCAACAAGTAGGACTGGAACGGGCAGGTTTGCCAGCGCGAAACTCAGCGCTGCCGCTGTATAGTGTAAGGTATCTGTTCCATGGCTTATCACAACCCCATCTGCACCGTCGGCTATCCTTTTGGCGGCTTCTTCGGCCATGCCCTTCCAATGGGTTGGGCCGATGTTCTCGCTGTACTCGCTGAAGAGTATGTGAGCGTCTATTTCGGCGATTGACGAGAGTTCGGGGACGACGCTTGCCAGGTCGGCGGCCGTGAGTGCAGGCTGCACAGCACCAGTGCGATAATCAACCCTACTGGCAATCGTCCCGCCAGTGCTGACAATTGCCAGCTTGGGTAACCCGACGTGACTCGGCGGTGGGGCAGGCTTGGTGAAATGTGGTTTCTCACCTTCCCCAATGACCTCTAGTTTTTCTGTTCTGTCGAGAGAGATGCCTATGTTGTAGCCGTTTTTCATCTTCAAAACTATGTGAGTGTGATCAGAGTACTCCGATCGAGGAATCAGGGTCCCTTCGAACACTTCGCCAGATTTCGAGGTGAGACGAATGATGCTACCGACCTTGGCCTTAGATTTCCTTAGCCTTTGAAGGACTTTCCCATGGTACCCCTCTAGAACAGGAACGGTCATTCGTGCAACTCGCCTTTAGAGGGAACCAGTAACTCGCGTATCTGGTTAAGGATTCTTACACTATGTTCTTGGACACGTAAGGTCCATCGTGCGTGTAGCCGAAGCGCGAGTAGTACCCCTTGGTGCCCAGAGCACTTATCACTAGCATTTTCTTACGACGGAATTCTTCGAGAGAGATTCGTTCTGCTTCTGCGAGAAGCTTGGATCCATAGCCTTTGTGCTGGAACGCACCTGCCAGCCTGTCTCCCACAGGAACGGTTTGACCGAATACATGTAGCTCTCGAACTATCCCGGCGCTCTGCTCCGAGATCTCGGCTCTGTGAGCATACTCACTGGGAATCCTGAGTCGCACATATCCAACGAGGATGTCATGTTCGGGGTCCTCGAAGGACAGGAAAATGTCAGTTCCTCTGGACCCTTCGTAGTCCACTCTCTTGAGCTGGACCTGTTCCATGTCCGGACTCTCGCCGTTCTTAAGATAGGTAATTCCGACTTCTCGGCACCTGATACACTGACACTTCGCATGCCGATGCTTGAGCTCTTGCTCGACAAGCTGACGGAGATTCCCGTGCTTAACACCGTCGGCAATTCCATCAACCGGTATCTCTCTCTGAATCCTCATGATCCTGACCCAGCGTGGAACGTATTGTTTGATTTCTGCAATGAGGCGGGCTGATTGCTCCGTGGAGTATGGCTGGTACTCTCCTCTCCTCCATTCTTCGAAGAGCTGTGTTCCAGGGGTGACTAGACATGGATAGATCTTCAACATGTCTGGCCTGAAGTCCGGGTCTTCGAAAATTCTCCGGAACGCGTCCAGATCGCGTTTGGCGTCGCAGCCTGGGAGTCCGAGCATCATGTGATACCCGACCTTGATTCCTGAGTCTTTCAGGGTCTGAGTTGCCTCAACGACGTCGGCGACAGTATGATCTCGGTGAATTTTCTCGTATACATCGTCGTATAGAGTCTGTACTCCGATCTCAACTCGCGTTACCCCCATGGAGAGCATGTGATCGACATGTCCAACCCGCGACCAGTCAGGTCGGGTCTCGACGGTGATCCCAACGTTCCTGACCTTCGCCGATTCAGCAACATTTTTCGCTTCCTCCAAGGAAGATGAATCAACACCGTTCAACGCGTCGAGGCATCGTTTGACGAAATCTTCTTGGTATGTTCGGGGCAGGAAAGGGAAGGTCCCGCCGACTAGGATCAGCTCTACCTTGTCTACTGAGTGTCCCATTGCCTGCAACTGGGTGACTCTGCTTTGAACTTGGAGGTAGGGGTCGTATTCGTTCTGCAGGGCTCGCATGACGGCTGGCTCTTTTCCGGTGTAGGCTCTGGGAACGCCGACGTCGGGCCCTCCAGGGCAGTATGTGCATTTTCCGTGGGGACAAGTATAGGGCTTGGGCATCACAGCAACAGTGGTTACACCACTAGCGCCGCGAACCTGTTTTCCGATGAGTAGCGGCTTGAGCTTTAGGAGTTCTAAGCCCGGGACTCGCCGGAGAAGATCGGAGTTAGGGGGAACGGTAGGGGATCGGTGCAACCGGCAGACTTCGATCTTGATCCGGTTAATGTCCTCGCGAGAAGGATGGTCAAGACTGAGAAGACGCTCGATTATTTCAGTGGAGATGTTTTCCATTGTCTGGCTCAATTTTCAAACATTCCGCAGCTACTTTCTCAGGGAACTCTGGCTTCGAGCTGGCCAGTTATGGGTTTTCCGTATACTCGCCCCTTCCACGAAAACCCCAGTCCTAATGCTCCTCTGACAGTCGAGTCGACACCTATTCCGATGTAGACTAGGGTAGCAAACGGGAGGAGTAGTGCATAGAGAGGACTGACCCGTATCGACCGGTCAAGAATGATCAGCCCAAGCCAAAGGAAGAAGGCCATGAAAGAACCTGTCAGGAGGTAGACGTTTAGGGGCGTTGCTGGTGCGAGGAAAATGCCGTATCCGAGTACGACAAAGGGTAGAACGAGAAAGTTGAAGAGTAATACCAATCGGTACGTAGCCCGAAAAAGCGGATGATTTCCTGAAACGGAGTAGAAGTTCTTCCTCCAACCGCGCCAGATTTCGGGAAGGCTGGAGTACATTCGTACACCCAGCGAGTCATTAGCCGTGACCATTCTGAGTCTGAGACCGTTCGCTTTGATTAGCCTACCCAGGGAGTAGTCCTCCGATATTCTATCCCGGACCGCGTAGTGTCCGCCGACTTTGTCGTAGGCCCCACGCCGAAAGAGCATATACTGGCCATTTCCTAGGGCCCAACGCGGTTTGCTATCGTCGTTGACCCATTTGCCGCCTACAAACATCATAATGAGCCAGAAGATAGGCGGCTGGAGAAGTTTCTCCCAAAAAGTTCGAAGTATCGCTGCAGGAGCCAGAGTTACCAGATCAGCTTTTGTGACGTCCAGATAGTTTACCGTCTTCGCCAGACTATCCGGTGAGTGGACAGAGTCGCCGTCTGTGAACATGAGAAGATCTCCCGCGGCTTGCTCGTAGCCTAGGTGGCAGGCCCAGTTCTTTCCCACCCAGCCTCGCGGAAGAGGCTCTTCCTGGATCAGCCTGATCTTGCCGTCGAAGCTCTTGAGGATGTCCTGGGTCCCATCAGTAGAGTTGCCATCAACTACGATGACTTCTTTCTGCGGATAGTCCAATCCGACGAGTGAGGTCACACATTCGGAGACTGTGTTTGCTTGATTTCGCACCGGAAGAATGATCGAGACACGTGGTCTATCCAGAGTGGAAACGGAATTTTCTGGCAAGGCAGGGAAATGCATCAGGGTAAGATACTCGTACCCAGCCAACAAAAATACTAGGGTTGATTGAACGATAAGCAGAGCATCAATTACCAGAGACAAAAGCGCAGGGTCCCGAAATTTGTTCGCAGACCGTTGTCGAAAAGGTGTTCTAGATAAGAGCTTGGCACTTTGGTACTTGACGGGCTAGTCTCTCCACCAGCCCCTCATCCCTCTGCGACCGGCCCAGCGACCGGCATAGGTTATCCATAGAATCGCGAGGGCAGCAATTGCGATTATCATAGCAACCAGGACTACCACGATTTTCTGGAATAAATCGTAGCCGGAGGTGTAGAAGCCTACAAAGACTAGAGAACCGGCTAAGAACGCTGCAAGGGTGACTATTGATAGTACGGCTCGTTCCATAAGTCCGCGCGGCATCGAATCAACTTTTTCCATTTGAAATCGATTAGAAACCATTGGGCAGCTGTCGCTAATAAGCTAACAACCTAATGAAGAGCGGAGTCGCGTTCCGACGGGATAAGAACAGAGACTGTCTAACGAGTCCTGACTTCTCTGATGTAGTTCTGGCCTGGTTTTCTGCCGAGGACGAACCTCTTTTCAGAATTTCGCCTAACTCTCTCCCTGGGAGAGAGGCCTGGTTTGTTCATTGCCTGAATCTTAGGAGTCTGCTGTCTGACTTTTCCTGCCTTTGTTAGCGAGCCGTGAGTTGGTATTGCCTATTCCTTCTCAACGAATGGTGCGTTCTGAGTTATTTAATCGTTCCTTGTCTAGAGTGGTGATTCTTCTGAGAGAAATGCTCAGTGACCCGGCCCTAAGGGAACCTTCTTTCCCGATAGGTCTCGACGGGTTTTTCCGAACTCTGGCATTCCGCTGAGCTCTCTTTCTGAGAATACTGGTCCATCGTGGCAAACTAAGTATGGGCCGATGACGCAGGCCGCGCATATCCCGATTCCACACTTAAACACTCTTTCGAGGCTGACCTGTATGTGGCATCTCCTCTGCATCGCGAGGTCGTAGACCAGTTTCATCATGGGTTCTGGTCCACAGGTGTAGATGCCATCGAAGCTTCCGTCTTTCAATACGTGCTCGACGACCTTCGGAACCTGGTTCTTCTCTCCATAGGTCCCGTCATCGGTGGCGAATAGGAGTTTGAAGTGATGGTCCTTGCTTTCCTGTATGAGCCATTCTTTGAACAGTAGCTCGCTTGACGTTCTCGCCCCCGTGATCAATGTGACATCTCGTCCTCGCAGATGGACTAGGAACGAGATCAGGGGAACGAGTCCTGTTCCTCCTCCGACGACCAATAGTTTGTGGTGGTGTCCCACGCTGAACGGGTGACCGTATGGGCCCCGGACCCAGAACTTATCCCCAACTTTCTTCTCCCAAAGGGCAGTGCTAACGGGCCCACCCTTCTTGATCACGACCCCCGCCTCTGTTCTTCCGTGAATAGCTAGCACGCTCATGGGAACCTCATCTACCCCTGGAACCCACACCATTGCAAACTGGCCGGGCTTGGCAGTGTGTAGAGTGGAATCGCTGAACCAGAAAGAACGAATTGACGGCGTCTCGTCGACAATGCGGTCGAGTCGGACCGCTCTAGGAGTGTGAAGCTGTTCAGTTACGGACTCCAATTTCGGGAGTCATGCGGAGAACGGCGTACTAATGACTTACGAGAAGAGAGTTTTCGGGCATGTGTTGACCTCACGTCTGTAATGATCAGACAAGACGAGAGGTAGCGGCGTAGACAGGCCGTTCCGGCAGTCTGTCGACGAGCTTCATCATTTCGTCGTAGTGGTGTTGTATGATGCCTGCCCCTTGTGGTCCCATCATCTTTTCGGCGTTGGTTCTGCACTGGTTCATAGCCGTCAAGATTCCATCCTTTGTCGGGTCCGTGTAGCTGGCACCACAGTTGACGAAGACTGATTCTACGAACTGCTTCACCTGTTGTTTCAGCTGTTCATCTGTAACTGGTTGGTTGAGAAGGGTAGCGAATTCCCTGTTGGCACTCTCGAAACAGCTGAGTAACTCGTCCCTAACGAATTCAGGCGTGACTCTATCGCTTGGAACGTCTGGAGCTTTGTAGGTCTGGGTCATAGAACACGTTTATGACATACGTTATATAAAGCCGTATCCCCAACTAGCTGGATAAGGGATGCAAGAGCCCATCACTAAGCCTCAGGTTGACGGAGTTCTTCTCGAATGCTTCCATAACGAGATAAGAAGCAAAGTCCCCCACGTTGTCGAAAGAGACGGAAACAAGGCCTTCGTTAACCCAACGCCTTTGGAAGACCTGACAGCTCCCCTCATCGAGTGCGCTCGTGTTGAATACGGCCTCGAGATAACTGGAAAGAGCTTCAAGATCTTTGGCAAGTTCGACTCGAAGATCATTGGCGGCTCGCTCAAGGTCCGTCCGGCCGTCGAAATAATAGAAGAAGCAATCGCTTCCGGCAAGCTCAGAGCCGGTCAAACGGTGTTCGAAGCGACGTCGGGTAATTTCGGCATCGCCCTGGGAATGCTGGAAAAGATCGGCATCAATGTCATCTTTTTGGTGTCGAGGAAGCTTCAGAGCGGGGTCCTAGACGAGCTGAACAAGAATTCAGCCAAGACGGTCAACCTAGACATTGACATTTGCCCGGCACCCGGCTTGGCAATGGACCAGAACATTGTCATCGCAAAGGCAACCGCGAGTAATGTCCGCGAGCAACTAGTTGACCTCAGGTTGGACGCGACGCGGTTTGACAAATCGCGAGCCGAGATAGAAGGTCTCCTCGCGAGACAAGACGTGATCAATCTCGCGAAACTATTGGCCAAGATCTACAAAGGCTTCTGCCCTGAACAGTACGATAACGAGCTGAACGTCAAATCGCACGAGGCTGTGACAGCACCAGAGATAGATCAACAGCTAAAAGACCGTGGCCTTTCGCTCGGTGATTTCAAATTAATCTCCGCCTTCGGGACGGGAGGCACATCGGCCGGCATCAGTAAATACGTCCAGACAAAATATGGAAAGAAATCCGTCCACGTAGTATTCCCGCTCAACAATCAAGACGTCGCGGGAATCCGGACGAAGGACAAGGCCATAGGCCTTAGATTCTACAATCCAGCCCTGTATGCAGGACAGCATGAGGTTGACTTCGAACCGGCCAGGCGGGTCCTTCGCTTCTTTGTCGGGAGAGGCTACGACATTGGCGAGAGTAGTGCATTGGCACTTTACGCTTGCTTACAGATGCTGAACTATGGAGTTGGCGACAAGTTCGTCGTGATACTCGCCGATGGAATCGACAAATACCGAGGCACTCTCGGAACAGTAGCGCAAGCACCTCCTCCACTCGAAGTTACCCTTACACAGGCCAACTCCAGCGTAGCAGATTATGGCGAGGTTCTCTGGACCCATGGCATGTTCATCCCGAAAGAGGATGGCATCAAACTACTCGCATCATCCATTGGGTGCGATGAGAGTAAGATCAAGGTCGCGCGAGCATCCGATGTCCAATCGCTGATCTCGACCGAGAAGATTCCCAATAATATCGGGAATATTCTGCCCAAGGACAACCGCAAGGTCTTGCTGGTCTGTATGGCTGGAGGCACGTCGTTGCGCGTCGCACAGATCCTTGCGGCGAACGGAATACTGGGTCAAAGCCTCACTGGAGGAATAATGAGCCTCTCCGAAAACAGCAAGAAACAGCCCTCCGATCTGGTGCAGATGGCCAGAGAATAAGCGACACTACGTTTCCAGCCCACCACGAGCTGAGGACTAGCTGGGTCCCCTTCCATCAAAAGACTAGAGATCTTCGTGCCAACTAGGAGAAGAAGAGTCGTGTCTCTCCCATTGTTCTGACATCGAGCTGTTCCACGTCGACCATCAGAGGCAGGTCCTTGACGACATTCCCGAGTAACAAGCATCGCCTGGTCGGTATACCTCTGACAAGGTAGCGAATGGTATCGCTGTCCGCCTTAGCCACTTTACCAATAGCCTCGATGTCATGCTCGTTTGTGAAGTTGAAGATGAACACGTTGTCCGCTTGCCTGTAGATCGCCTCCTGAACCGTGTCCGGTTGGTTCGTGATAAAAGTGGTAAACAATCCAATATGCCTCATCCGCGTAACAATATCGTCCCAGTAAGTATCCCGCAAGTATAGGTGCGCCTCTTCGGCAAAAAGAAAAGCGGCCTTAAGCCAGTTCGACGAGAGAATCTTGGTGAGCTCCCCGAGAAAAATCTCGACAAGTATCCGACGCACGATCTGGCTCTGATTCTTCAGATTAACCACTAAGACTCCGCCTCCGTCAATAGTGTGAAGAATCCGCTCCTCGGTCAGTGGGTTCGCCTCGTCAAACAAACCGGACTCCATCAAGACCTGCAGCCTAGAGGTCAATGCTTCCCGGACGCTGTCATGGCAACTCCACGACTGGACCGCCTGGATAACGGTCGGCAGAGTCAGATCTCCCCGAGCTTCAAGATCCTTCCAGATAGTGGTGAAAACCTTGGACGAAGTCGCGGGCAGATCGAGAGCATGACTCAAGACCCCTGCTACCGTTCTAAGCCCCAGTTTGGACATCGAGAAGTTTAGTCCGCTCCTCGGCGCGAGCACAGTCAGCCTAGCAGATGATTGTCGTCCGTCCTTCGATTTGTGGAGATTGATGTATTCCCCGTTAACATCCAGCACAATACAAGGCGCACCCCAACCGGCCATGGACAACAAGAGTAGTTTTGCCAGGTGAGATTTTCCTGAACCCTTTCTTCCGGTGATAATATTGAGACCGCCGTCTAGCCCGCTGGCGTCCACGCTGATCGGTTCGCCATCGTTGTGTCCGAGCTTGACCGGCATCTTTCCACCGTTCATTATGAGCCTGTTGACAGCGTAAGGCCGAATCTTTGATGAGGTACGCGATGGCAACCAAGAAGTGCTGGGTGAGAGGCTTCCGTCCTGGGCGATGGTTCCGCGGATCTTGCAGACAGCCAGTCTCGTATCCTTCAATGCGTCCACCTGGCTCGAAATGTTCAGCGGGTCCACATCCTCCCCCGATAGTTCCCCGTCCGTCATCACGTCCCGGAGAATGTCCTCTAAGACCCCTGGAACGTTGGCGTATTGGAGGTCAATCGCTTGGACAAGCAAGCCTCTTGACTGAGCGGGATCCTCGATAACGAAATAGTCGCCTTTCTGAACATGTTCGTCCGGGAAAGCTATGAGCTGGACTTCGTCAGCCTCCTTTCGGTAGATTCGCATTTAGGCCACGTACCTGCTTGTTCCGAAGGGTCCGAACAATGATCGTCGAAGGTTCGGACGGGCTTGAAGATTGACATGATGGTTGCTGGCAACGAATCGTTGGACTGCGAGGATCTCGTTAGCGGTGAACGTGCTGAAGATGTGAGCAATTCTCAATGTCTCAGGGTAGCCATGGAATATGACGTCGGTCCCGGCAATCCGGCCGAGCGCGACGAGCGATTCTTGCTCGTCAGCATCCCTGTCAATATCGGTTCGGAAGAGGAACCCATCTGGTGAGAGCTTCGAGACGCAGACTCGACCGAGGAATCTGATCGGATAAGCTGGATACTCGTTCTCGACAACCGATGTTATGTCAATGATATGCGGGATCTTTTCGGCGTCGAAGAAGCCAAGTATATTCTTCCCACCAACGGTTAGCTGGGTGGATTTCGAGAGGGCTATCACAATGCTGTTGTTGTTTCGCGCGGTTGAGAGGATTCGCTGGACTCTGCTTGAAGGATTGTCCGGAGTCCCTGCGGTCAACGACCCGTCTAACAGCACAATACCATCCTTGACTGTAATTGCGAGTTCTTCCTGGACCCAGCGTTCCACGTGATTTCTCAGCTTTGTCAGAACCCTGAGGGTCTTGACTGACAGTCCACCGAAAGCCCGTGACTCATCGTCTCGGTACTTTTCTTGTTGGCCATCAGAGTTAGGAATGTGGAATAGCAATGGTCCCCAGCGCGTGAAAGCGATTCTCTCGGGCTGTCTCCAGACCGCGACCGCACGTATGGCGAAGATCATTCCTGTCTCGGTTTCGCCAATCTTGACGCTAGAGGCGTCGCATGCGGCTATCGGAACGGTGTCTCTTAGCGGGTTGATTGGGCTGCGTTTCAAGCCCATTGCAATCGATGATGCGCCTATTTCCAGCTGCTCGTCAGAGTCTCCGTCGTCCAGTCCCATATCTACGAGGGACACGGTTCGCGGGTTGAGTGTTGACCCGCGGAGCGATTGCATCGATTTTGTCGAGAGCTGTAGGAGTGCTTCGGGGATTGGATGTTGCAGCTCCTCCGGTATGCTTTTTAATTGTGATAGAGGTTCAGTTAGTTCCTGGGTGCGGTGGAGCAAGGTTAGATTCCCCCAGTATTGGGCGGGAGATCCCCCTCTCCCGCCTGTCCCCGCACCCTCTCGATTATCATCCTGGCGCGGTCACCTTTGTTTCATGCTGGGACGCGGCTGCGCGAGCGGTCACGCCTCTCGCTATCTCATGCGACTTACGAATTCCCTGCATTGATAGCCTGTAGTTTCCCTCGTTGGTCCGCTCGACAATACCGGTCTTCCCCATCATAGCCAGGGTGTTGCGGACCGTTTTGACAGATTTCCCAATAGCCTTGCTGATGTTCTCTGGACTCATATCGACACTGGGTCGAGTGCCCACTGCGTGTGCAACCCGGGTGGCGAGCAGGACGAGGGCGATTGATTGTTCGGCTGACATCTCCGGTTTCAGAAATACAGCCTCACCCTCAGGGGTCAATTTGACCGTCTCGGAGAGATCGTCTACCATCGACGAGTAGTCCGGAGAGAAAGTCAGCTTCGATGCGAGTGAATAGTTGGGCAGCACCTGGGCCGCGAACCGCATAACTTCCTGTACAACGGTTTCCAGGTCGCCTTCGACAGTGTGTTTGATGTCTCCCCATTCGATCTGAACCTTGATCTTCGGACGCTCTGTCATCGCGCTCTACCTCTCCGGCAGCTGCACCGCTTTCGGCATCAATGTCTGGATGACGATTCTCTGTCCCATTGTAGTGAGCCGGTAGGAGCCTTTTCCGATTCGTTCGATGAGTTGTTCTCGTACGAGCTCACTGAGTCGGCCGGCGATAGTCCCGGTTACCCGGCCAGTAATCTTGGCCAGTTCGTCTAGTGAGATTGAATCGTTCTCTTTCTTTCCCATGAGGTAGAACATGCGTGCCCCCGTGACGTGAAGCATCATCAGCTCTCGATCCTTCAACGTCGTGGTGTCTTTCAGGATCACAAGCCCCTCGGGAGAATAGGCGAGGACTCCAGCACAGCTTTGAAGGAATTCCGCGGTGTCGACGGAGAGTACGAGCCTTGATGCGAGTTCAAGGGAAGGGTAGGCTTTCGAGAAGAAGATTACAAGTTCGCGAACTACATTCTCCGGGTTCCCGATGACTTTGGTCTCTGCTCCGTTGTGCCTAACGATAACCTCTATCGTCCCAGTAGGCTGGTTGGACTGGACTGAGCTCTGGACTACTTCCAAATCGGACAATAATGCTCAGCCCGAGCATTCTCCGTTGTAGATATATAACGATTTTCGGTCCCGAAGCGCTCTCTACAAGGTGTTACTCTGGAATACGGGAGTGAAAGTGAAAGTGTTTCGCCGAAACAACGCACTCGGGAAATCATACAAGGTGTTACTCCCAGCCCTCTCAAGAAAATGCTTAGAGAATTATCACAATCGCATCTTCCACAATAGCTTTATCTGGTTAACCCGTCAACGCCTCGCAAGAATGCGCTACAATGAACTCAAGATCCGCATTTTGGGCCTCTTCGAACCAACAGGCGAGCTCGACAGCCTTGGGATTCGTGAGCTCTTAGCGAAAGAGAAGGCCGCTCAGCTTACGGACAAAGCAGTCGAGATGGCACTTATGCGCTACTGGAGACAAGGACTCTTGAGCCGGACCCGTAGGTCAGGGATGTTCCAGTACTCTCTAACCGAACGAGGCCTCGCTCGAAAAGAATGGCTTCTCAGGAACCAATAAAAGTGAACCAGTCAGATTCCACCCATTCCAGCCTCTTCTAATCCAGTTTCAGGGTCATGAAGATCTCGTCTATATAGCCCTCTTGCAGCCATCCGGGCACTCTTCCGGATTCTTCGAAACCAGCTTTCTGGTACAGCTTTTGCGCAGGAGTATTTCCGTTGAAGACGCCTAGCCAGATTCTTGCGAGATGCAACCTCATTGCCAAGGTTTTTGCTGCTTCCATGAGCATCGTACCAACCCCCAGTCCCTGATATTCCGCCTTCACAACGATTCCGAGACCCATAGAGTGCTGCATTACTTCCGCCGAATCCCTAGAAAGATCGACTGTGCCCACGGGCTCGCGAATCAACTCATCCTCGCACACTATTGGAAAAACATGGCCAAAGTCAACTCGCTGTTGGTAACCCCCGAGCGGCCAAGGATACAGATCTTCGAAGACTCCAGAGGCGATTCCCCGAATCACGTTGTGGTGTGTGATGAACTTGTCGAGGAGAGGGCGATCCTCCCGTTTGTACCCTCTAATCTTGAGCTTTGGAGTTTTCGCCCTCTCCACTTCTATCCGCTTGTAGAGGCCGGGTTTCGCGTAGCTTCTCTGAGGCTTTGATTTGTACGCATTTCCGAGATCTTTGAAGAGAATGTGGTAGTCAAACCTCCTTCCGTCCAAGGAGACCGTTCCCGGCAACGAAGCGCCAACGATGTATCCGAGAGCCTTCAGAGCTTGAAGCCGTTTTCTATCGTATCCGAAAACTGTGGTTGTTACGACCAGTTTCTCGCCCGCAACAGCTGTTTCTTCAACAACCCTAGTCGCTTCTTTGAGACCTAGAAGAGAGTCTGTTACCGCTCGAAATCTCGCAGCCGGAACATGCTTGTCTCTCCCAACATGATAGGAAAATATGGCGTCGATTGCCTTGCCTTTCAACAGAAGATAACTGCTGCCGATGGGAAAGTGCTCTCTGAGTAGATCGTCACCGACAGGAAGAATACGGCCGATTTGCAAGCTCCTCTCGTTAAGATAATCACGAGCCTGAACCGGATCGTGTTCAAGCGGGACGATTTTCAAAACACTCCAGCAGAGATTGTCAGATTCTTGAGACTAGTTGAGACTTGTCTCGAACTTGGCCCCATGCCAGGTTTTGCAACTCGCGCAACCGCGCCGGGTCAGTGTTCTCTGCCAATCGTAAGGCAGAAAAGACCATGGACTAAACGCATGGGTCAGCGGCCGTAGTCTAGCCTGGTCTAGGACATAGCTTCGAACAGCGTCCAATGGGCTTCCAACCCAACGACCCGGGAAGCCGTCTAAACAACGGCTCGGGACTTCAAATCCCGGCGGCCGCACCAAACCTGGCCAAACCTCGTCAGAGACGAACAAGATCTTTGGGAATCAGGTGGTGATTTGAACCTAAAGGGCGATGCCCTGGTAGCGCACCACATCACCGGACTTTGGGTCTGGCACTGCGAGCCAGGAAGGATCATTCTTGGCTCGACTACGAGTCGAACTATCCAATTCTTGCCCAGTTGGATTTGGTCACCACCCGAAAGGGCACCTAGAACGCCTTCAAGAAGGGATGGGAGGACGATGGAGATTTCACCGGTATCTGAGACTAGTCTCTGGCTGGGTGCCTACCTCTTCGAGAGAGTACCGCTTCGTCGAGCAAGGTGCCTCGAAAGTTACATTCAAACTGTGTGGAAAAACTTTGAAGACTGGTCATGGAAGAAAATTGTCTCATCTGCGAAAGAGCTAAACTGCC
>MNGO01000024.1 GCA_001918765.1 Crenarchaeota archaeon 13_1_40CM_3_52_10 | reverse complement strand
CGTTTGTCTAGGCGTGAGACCAGAGCTACCAGTATAACTTGTCCGAGATGCGGGGAGAGACTCCAATCAGACAAGAGACTGAAACGCAAGCTCTGGTGCGGTAAATGTAGAGTAGTAATGGACCGGGACCAGGTTGCCGCGATGAACCTGGCTCGGCGGGGACGGGTGAGGTTCGCACGTTCCCGGCCTCCCATCATCGAGGCGCAAGGCGGAGCAGTTGAAGCTGTGAAGGGGAACCCGACGCCTACGGTAATCCCTGGAGTCGATGCCCCGAAGCTAACTCGACCAACGAAGAGTTAACAGAACCGACAGAGGAGAGCTTTATCAAGGGTTTCAAGCTGCTCGCTGAATATTCCGTGAGACGCTGAGAAGCCGAGGAGTGGTTGTTACGGATCAGGTGGACAGGAACTTCATCGCTGATCTTCTCGTACTACTCGTCATCCTTGTAGTTGTCGTCGGTGGCTTCGCGCTTCTCCACACTACAGCCATCCTTCTTGGCGGAGGACTGGCACTAGTCGTCGCTGCTGCCGCCGAATTTGTATGGTCTCGATGATGCACCCGAGATTCTTGAAGCTCTCTTCCGGGCCCGCGCTCTGCGAGCTTGTCTTTCCCGTTTCTTCTTGGAAATCCTCTCGTGGCTGATGCGTTTCCTTATGGAAACGAGGAGCTTTCTCACTTCTCCCGCGTAAGAGTCCTTAGGACCCCTGATGTGTCGGTCCGCGAAAACAGCGCAAAAGAGGCCAACCCATGCGATCCAAAGAGGAGGTCCAAGATTGCCCGATGCTAAGGAGGGTACTGAGATGACTAGGTCAACCAGTCCAAAAGTCGTTCCGAGTCCAACGAGTTCCTTTCCTAGCCTCAGATGGTTTGCATAGCACACTAGGCCACCAAGAAAGACTGTGACTCCGCCAATTTGGACGAGTATCGCGAGGATTCCAGCTAGTACCGAGAACACGGTTAGTCCGTTGGACGAGAGGCTCGTGAATAGTGCAAGCCATGGATTCGACGCGTTGCCTGGGACTAGATTTGAAAGAACTGGCCTTGTTACGGTGAGAATAACGCCTGCAGCCATGGCTAGGGCGCTGGAGTATCTGTTGTCGATGTTCACAAATGCCATGGAAGCGTCCCCTTGGTTCGGCTTGAATTCTTCCGCTAAAAGGGTGCAGATACCTTTCACGAGGGCTGCGCGCGAGTCTTCGTTTTGACCCATTCGATCTGAAGCAGCGTGGGCGTGTTGTCTTTCAAGATCTGCTGAATTTCGGCTCTCAGCTTTTTGGTGTCGAGACCCTTGAAGTTGTCGAGTGTTCCCAACTTTTCCATAGCTCTTCCAAGGATGGAGACGCAAACGGCTTTTTCATTTTTCTGGTAATGAACAAGAGCTGCTGCAGTTAGGATCAGGCCCTGAATGACGTCTCTCTCGCCACCGGTTGCAGGATGCCAAATCTCCTCTAGGGCCTCGTGGGCCTCCCAGAACCTTTCCTGATTGAACAAGTCGATTCCTTCTTGCAGAGTTTCGCGTTTCCCTCTTGATGAAGCGCGTGGGTCAATGGACCTGAGCGTGACCACTTTTGAGATCTTGGCTTGAAGGAGACTCTTGGGTCTGTTGAGATGAGTTGGCTCGGCGAAGAGGTCGAACTCGATCGCGCTAGAGCTTATCCTTAGGTTGCCTATTTTGTCTTCAGAGCCCAACAATTCTCGAATCTTCTCTTGCATCATCTTGACGTCTTTCGGCGTGTAGCCTTGGATGTTAGCAAGCCTTACTAGGTATCTCATGACTCTTCTCCATGCTCGTGTGGTCCGACTAAGTGAATCCTTGATCGCGCAGGAACTTAATCCGAAGAAGTTCCTCGCCTGTCAACGAGGGAGACTCAGAGGAGGCGAAGTCCTCATCCACCTGCCCTGGTGTCTTCGCTCCCGGGATAACTGTCGAAACATCTTTGTGGTCTAGCACGAACCTCAGTGCTGCTTGTGCTAGGGTTCGACTATTCGATTCTAAGAATCTCAACCCATCCGTTGCCATTGTGAGTTGCGAGATGTAGTCAGGGGGAAAGTTGTGCCGGATATCGCCTACGGGGAAGGTGGGTTCGGGCTTACGTTTGCCCGCGAGGAACCCGTTCGCGAGAGGTTCTCGTGCGATGATTCCAACATTGTTCTTGGTTGCTTCTCGAAACAGTTGGTTCTTGGCTTCCTGGCGTAGAATATTGAAGACTGCTTGAACAGCGCCTAACTCGAGGTTCTTCATTGCTAGTAGGCCTTCCTGGGGATCATGAATCGATATGCCGTAGTGACGGATTTTTCCGGACGCCTTGAGTTTTTCCAGGGTCTTGAAGACCCTCCCTTCCCTGATCAGTTGGACTGGCGGGTTGTGCAGCTGGTAGAGGTCAATATAATCGGAGCGCAATCTCTCGCAACTCTTCCCCACCGCAAACTCGAGATAGTCCGGGTTGAAGTTCATTCTAGGAGTTCCATGATAGAAGTCGCCGCCCACCTTGGTGGCGATGATGATCTCGGATCGGTGCCCCGTGAGAGCTTGGCCCAGTAATTCCTCGCTGTGTCCGTGACCGTAGACATCAGCTGTATCGAAGAAGTTGCATCCCAGTTCCAGCGCCCTTTGTATCGCTGCCAGGGATAGCTTGTCGTCGGTGGGACCGTAGCTATTTCCATGGGCGTTTCCACCTATAGCCCAGGCGCCGAAGCCTACCTCGCTTACCTTCAGGCCAGTCTTGCCTAGAACCCTGTACTTCATCCGAGCTTTCCTAAATTGCCACAATGGGGAGTGAATAGATTAACCTTGAACGAAACCGTGAGGAAGTACTGTTCCGGCGTTTCCAAGCCGAGACACAACTCTCCCAACCAATGCCCGTGGATAACACTCGTTCAAAGAAAATCCGCCTTATCCGTAACTATTTTTCTCATAACTTTTCTTTTCCGCTAACTAATGTCTAAGCATTCCTTTTCTAGTGACCCCTCGGGGTGGTCGATTTTCCCGCGCCCCTTCCTTCGTGAAAACGCTCAGAATCCACGTTCACCAGCCCCTGCCTGTCCGTTCTTCCTCCGTGCCCGAATCTGTGTCCTCGACCCTAACGTGTGGAGAACACGCCTATTCGCTGAAAGCATCTATTCTGCCCTTTCGCGAAACAGCCGTTTCTAACCTCGTGAGAGCCTTTGGAGGCGGGACAAAGCCGCTTTGCAGAATCTTTGCTGTGATTGTGCGCGGCGGTGCGCGGTGCACATGGTCAGGGGTTACAGTTCGTTGATAGTCTACAAGCGTGGGTTACCTGTCAGGATGAACTTTGGCAGTAAACGTCGCTCCAAAGCCAACAGCAGCCTTTGCGCTGTCAGCGCTTGCAGGGCTAATCACCCTGATCAGTGCCTTCATAGCCAGCACAGTCAGCTCTTTGCTGATACCAGGCATCGATTCGTCAATGATCCTGGTATGGGGTAGCATCGCAGGCATACTGACACTCGTCGGCTCCTGGCTGCTGTACAACAACGCGGCTCAGAGGAAAATAGGGTCAATACTCGTGCTCGTCTTCTCGGTAATCTCACTGAACTTTGTCGGATTGATCCTAGGCCTCATCGGAGGATTCCTCGGATACACCTTCAAGGGTGCACCCGTAACCACCTCCAATACCTCAGGCCGTTAGCCTCAATCCGCCCTAGGCAAAGGGCGGACCTCCTTTCTTTGTCTACAAAAATACAGACG
>MNGO01000058.1 GCA_001918765.1 Crenarchaeota archaeon 13_1_40CM_3_52_10 | reverse complement strand
AGGAGCCGGTTGGTCCGGCCAGGCCCGATGTAGTTGTGAGGTATGCAGACGCCATTCCCTTCAGCAAGGCCGGTGCTGTTCCAGGCGACTCTTCACGGGTAGCCAAGTCGATCGATTGAGGGAAGCTCCCGGATTCGGTCAGTGGAGAAAAGGTCAGAGCCCCCAAGGGAACAGACACTGCCAAGGTGTGAGACACGTCAAGATTGGCTCGGCTTGAGCTCAGTCCCTCAACATTCCAGCCAACATTCCCAGATAGATCTACCTGGAATGTTGTGGGCGCAGGCGAAGGCAGAACGGTCGGAGGCGCTGGAGTAAGGGGAGCTGCAGCAATCCAGTCGTACGCGTCGTAGGTCAAGAAAGAGCCTTGTATCCCGAACGAATTGAGATCGGTGCTACCAGGCGTCGTGTCTGGATCAACATACGTGAGAACGAACTTCCCGTCAAAATAGCCTGAGATGACATTGTTCACCATGTCTATTCGCAATACGTGCCATACGTTTAGCTGAGGAGTATACGATGTCGCATTCGCTACTACATGACAACAGGATTGTCCATAATCGTATCTTCCTAGACCGAAGTCGTCATAGGTACCACGGGCTTCCCAGGTGTAGAAGTGTCCGGTTGTGGCGATGGTTAGCTGCAGGGTCCCGTAAGAGCCGCCGACCCATTCGACTCGTGTGGATATTGACCAGTTTGCGAGACTCGCGGGGATACGTGCCCAAGTTGCGCCCGGGGCTACGGTCCCGTCGTTCTTGAAGGTCACAACGCTGTTGCCGAAACTGAAGTAAGAAGCTGGGAGGTTGGGGTCCATTCCCCAGCCAGTATTCATCATCTGGGTGATGTTTGCATAGTTGAAATCATCATCCAGGAAGGGTTGACCTATTGTCGGAGGGTTAGGCGGAGGAACAATCCCCGTACAAGCTTGGTAGGCGAAGGCAACAGGGTCCGACGTGCAACTCTGCGTGAGGATTGCTCTCGCGGCTAGATCATATTTGGCAGTCGAGCCAAGGACCAAAGAAGGGGATCCATAGACGGGCGCGACTGCGAGAAAGAATAGTGTAGCGGCGACAAGAGTCAGACTCGGCTTCTTGAACATATCAATCAGGGTAGCTAATCGTTACTGACCCGAATAAAACCATTCCGGGAATCTGGTCAAAAGAGGAACTTCACCCGGGCTCTTCCTCCGGGTCCGACTGGCATGATTGTGAAACGTCTGCTCAAAGTGTCAAGCGACTATGAGCAGGTGAAGGCGTCACGGCTGGAGCACTCAGTAAGAATCTCGGCCTAGATTGCCACGAAAAGACGTGATCGCCACAAGCCAGGGGCCAAAGATCACAGAAGAAGCAGGTCACTATATGGGATCTCAAATACTCAAAGAGAATTTCCAGGGATCGCACTAGCCCTGGCTCAGAGTCGTCGCTGTCAGAAGGGTCAGACCAGTTCCTGTCATTCCATCGGATGAATCACAATTCCGGCTGTCTCCTTTTCTGGCAGAATCTCCCCCGGGCTACCACGTTGGCTGAATAATCGGGCGTTGTTTCCCCATTGAAGGGCGCGAGCTCAGAAATTTTTCAGTTCAGAGCTCCAGAACCTTTGGAGAAGAAGCCCTGTAATGAGCCCCCCGATATGTGCGAAGAAACCTCCGCCAGCGAACAAGTCCAAACCAGCAATGAATATGATCAAAATAACGCCTCGAATTCCGGTTGCTGCTCCCATTATGCCATAGACCGCCCCTGAGGCGCCTACTCCACAGCTCAGGGGGTTCATGTTAGGAACGCCATTGAGAAAGAAGCCCGCAAGATCAGCCCCAACAAAAGTCAGGTTTCCTGCGACACCGGTGAGAAAAAAAGTTGTAACCCAACGAGTTTTGGTGACTTGTTCCTCGAGGATAAACCCGAATATCAAAAGGAACAGGACATTACTAGCGATGTGAATGATGCCTGCATGCAGAAAGATAGACGTCACGAGGGTCCAAGGATAGATAGGGAGAGGGCTGTCACATTGTGCTAAAGCAAGAGGTAGGAGAGGGTTGACAAGATCGCCGCCGAGGATTCCAATAGCGATGTAAACGGCGATGAGGATGAGGGAGAAGACAAGTGTCGGCGAAGTCAGGAATGGATTTGAGGGTCTCTCTCCCGACCCCTGGAAATCTTCTGGCACAAAGCAGGCCCGTCCTCGCCATCATATAACCTGCAAGGAAGAGAGCTACCGTCCCAAGTCCCATAGATCTACGAACTTAGTTAGCAAGAAGGCGTAGGCTTGATCCTCGCCTTCTTCGCCGAATCCAGAGGGCTCCCAAGAGGGCAGCCAATGCAATTATCCCCAATTGAGCCTTGTTCGCGAAAATAGATTGGACACCAGATTTCTGAATTATCTCGTTCAATGATGCCAGATCAAGCGGCTTCGAGATTGAACTGTATAACCATGCTACTGTTAGTCCACTTAGAAGCATAAAGACGAATGCAAGATGTCCGAAGCTTCTCTTCTTTGCCATAATGGAAGGGGACGCAGGTTCAGGACTAAACCCCTGAAACTGGCGAAGATCTTCGGTCTCCGCAATCTCTTCTAGTCTCACCTGATCTCTTTCCCCGAGTTTCTGCCTGAGCTCCGCCTGCCTAGTCAGACTATCAAGAATGTCGTCAGTAGTGACCTTGTCTTTCTCTTGTCTCGTCAGAGGACCCGAGAAACCGAATCGATGGCGTGCCCTAGGAGATCTGGAATCCGTACCCAACCTTCTCTCCTCACAAGGTTACTGCGCTGATCGTGAATTTGAGGATAAGAGTACTCGCCAATGCAAGAGCGAGGACTGCCTCAATCTCTCTTTGCTTATTTGACGGAAATGCGGGATAATTGTTATTGCGCTAGCCTCCAGAAAACCGAATGAATTGCCCATTGCAGCCCAAGGTTTATCCTCAAAATCCAGACCAAAGAGACGCAATTTGTCCCGATCAGCCCGTCCATACAAGCTTGTGGCTCTCGGAGGAACTTTCGATGTCTTACACGCTGGCCACCGACATTTGCTCTCTGAAGCTTTCAAGCTCGGAGACGTGGTTTTGGTCGGGGTCACAACCGACAGATTTGTAGCGACTCTCCATAAGAAACACCAAGTCCGTCCTTTTTCAAGTCGAGTTCATGACCTGGACAGGTTTCTGAAAAATCGGCACTGGTCGTCGCGAGGAAGAATAAGTGCGCTTCGTGAGTCTTATGGACCTGCTGCTAGCCGAAAGAAATTGCAAGCACTGATAGTCAGTAAGGGTACTCTTGCGAGCGGTCGTCGATTGAACCGGCTCCGGAGGCAGAGTGGTCTTCAGCCGTTAGATCTCTTCGTCGTGGATTTGCTCAAGGCTGCTGATGGGAAACCGATCTCGACTACAAGGGTTAGGAATGGGGAGATCGATCTTCAAGGGCGAGTTTTGAAAACGCACCGTTAGCTTCAATTTATTGGATGTATACTAATGATCCAGTTTTTTGGATGGCTATTTCATCCTCGGTTCGTAACCGCTTTCCGAAGAATAGACTTTTCTCATCTGTTCCAGTTCCTGTATGAAACCCTCACTCATGTGCCATTTGGAATCGCGCTTTTCTATGAATCCCGCTCCAACAAGTCCGTGTATCATGTTGTAGAATTGTCCGACGCTCATCCCGCGTTTCGAGATCCAGTCCTTCCATGCTTGAATCGGTAGACCGCTTGGTTCCGCTTTCTTGACTTCCTTCCAAAAGTTGTGCGCTTCGCCCGCCAGAAAGTCGCTCTTCCAGAAGACCCGACGGAAAAGTTCCTCAGGAGTACTGGGCAAGTTCCCAGCCTTGAAGAGGATGGTTGTCTTTTGCTTGGCTGGTCTTCGAGTAGCTCTTCGGGGCAGGTGTTTCACGTCCGACAACCCGCAATTTCACCTTTCGTTTAATCCTTATGGTTGAAGAAGAATCTGTAAGTTGGGAGAAGAAGATGGATTGTTGGTTGAGAAATTTCTAACGTAATTTCTTCAGTGAATCGGGCCTCACTTGTCCTCCTACATCATTGCGTAACTTCTCGAAGACAAAGCGGCCAGATTTTTCTAGCTTACGACTTGCTCGGCAAGTTCCTCTACCACCCTCCTTAGTGTCTGAGGGCTGGCTCTTCCAACGTAAATCTCGGTCGTTGCAAGATTCTTGTGGCGCATAAGGTCTTTGATCATTAAACCGTCCTTTCCCTTGTCCTTGGCGTCGGTCGCGAAGAAGGCCCTAAGCCGGTGAGGTCCAACGAGACGCCAGTCTTCGACTTCAGATAGTCTTGCATAGTTCTTGACGATTCGCTCTGCTTGTCTCTCGGAAATTGGGAACACTTTGTCCCCTTGTTTCAGATTGGAGGAGTAATGTCTAACCAGCTTGATTACGTTGGCCGGCATTGGTACCAGGCTGTCTTGAACGATTCCGGCTTTGTACCCCTTGCCTTTTACCCAGATTCCCTCTGATCGAATGTCTTCCATGTGGATCCCTGGAAGCCCTTCGCAACCTACTATCTCACCAACCCTGAGACCCCATCTCATTAGCGTCATCATTGCGTGATCGCGAGGGCTAGTCTTCCTGGCCAGTCCGAGGATTGTTTCGACTTGGCTTCCAGTTAGCCACGCTTTTCTCTTCTTGTACCTCGTAGAGGATCTCAACTGCGTACTTTTTCATGTCGGATTCTATATAGAGATTCCGACATTTTCATGCTCATTAGTACTAACTATTCAATGAAAGCCACCTATCTTTTGCAGTTTACCCCCCGAGGTCTCAGCCGGAAACTCAATTCCTCAGATTGCCCGCTTGTCTGCAAGCCATCCAATTTCTTGGAGGAATAACAACCCTCCAAAATTTTGGAAGGCTCGAGAAACTCGAGACCACATTACGTTGTGTAACGTGCCTCGGATTTTCTCTGTCCTTGCTGTTGCTGCGCTTGCATTTGTTCTGGAGAAAGACCCATAGGAGGAAGTGGAGGGGGGATCCCCAGGCTCTTCGACAAGAGAATCGCCTCAGCCATTGCAATGCCGGAAACTGCCTGAATTATCGCCACCGGTGGCGGCTTGTTCTGTTTGTGCTCAACTATCATCTTAGAGATCTCTCCTTCTTCACCAATCACTTGCGCGCGACCTTTGACGCTGAGCTGTGCAATCGACGGACTGTAATTCACCGTGAAAACAAAGGGAGCGTCAGCTGTGGACTCGTTTTTCATCTCTAATCCGACGATATTGATGTTAACAGCGATCTGGACTTGAGGCGGCAATTGCGAGTCTTGGCCCCAGAAACGTTCCCCAGTAAGATTCGTAACTTGCACGGTCACTCTTAGCATGCGACTTGCAGCGCAGGGCGGGTGGGGTCCCTGAGGTATTATGGTTTCTGCCGGGCATCTACGCTTCCAGATATCTGGAGAATACTCTTATGAGCCCTCTGAACGATCAACTTACGGCCATCAACTCGAATGGTGAGTAAGTCTCCTTCTTTGAATGGAAAGCTAGAGTCATCAGTCAGTTTCGTTGGCAGATATATTCGCGGGGATCTGTATTGCGTACCCTCAGATCGAGCTGGTTTCTTTGCGACGGCGAATCTAGTCAGGATTTTCTTAACCAATTTACTAAGCCTTGACGGGTTGAATAGTTGACGTATTTGCATTGTGAAGGGTTTTTAGGTATTGCGGTAATATTGGCAACTTAGAAGGGATTACGTTTTGGACCAGCTTATCCGATTTTGGGAATTCGCTGCAAGACTAAAGGCCGAACCGCGGAGGGGCTGGCTCAAGAAACTTCGTCTTCAAAGAACGGAGTCGGTGGCCGATCATTCGTTTGCATTATCGCTTCTCTGCTTATTCGAGGGTGAAAGACGAGGCCACAACGTGGAAAGATTGCTAAAGCTCGCTCTATTACACGACTTGGAGGAAGCGATTACTGGAGATCTGACTCCTCAAGACAAGGCGTCGAGGGGAGAAAATATTGTGAAAGCTCAGAAGATCTCCGCCCGTGAACAATTGCTTTCGTACTTTCCAAAGGAGAATCAGCGAGTCTACCGGGAATTATGGTCGGAGCTGGAGAACGAGAAAAGCAAAGAAGCACAACTAGTTCACGAACTCGACAAGCTGGAGATGGCCCTTCAGGCGAACGAATATGCTAAGGGAGGCATTGAAGCGGCGAAGCTCAAAGAGTTCTACGAATCCTCTAGGGGGGCAATCAAAGATCCGAAGCTAAAGCAGCTTTTGGACGAAATTTCGTCTCCGAAGTAAGAGCGAGTCCATCCGGACGAGGCCGGCCATGGACAATGACTCCAGTTTATTCGACGGCCGCGCTGCTAGATTTGAGTGACCACAGCAACGCGCGCCTGAACCGCTTTTGTCAGGTACTCTTTAGGAAACAAAGTCTTGAAGTCTCTCGCCAGGATCGACATGTATTCCCCGATTTCATCTTCACTCATGAATTGGAACATGTAACCTCCGTTGTAAGGCGAGGCTTCTCCCTCGCGCTTCATGAACTCAATATGCATTAACGGGTCACCCCTCTTGATCGTTATCGGCTGTCGCTCGTTGCTGAGATTAACTAGCTCGAGTGCGAGGCGCCCTATGAAACCGCTGTGGACCTTTGCCGCGTTCAGAAACGAGAGCCCCATTCTCCCGTACTTACTCTTCGCAGTGAGGTGCGCCACAAATTCTGGAGGAGTGAACACGATCTCGTTAGAGACTAAGTTCTGGTGTTCCAGATAATGGAGCGTCCGTTCCTCTTTAACCGTAAGCACGTAACCGTCCCCGTCCAGGAGTCCATAGTCGAACGGATGAATGCACTTGTGAGCCTTGATCAGGCTAACGAGTTGGTTCTTGCCGATCACACACATGCAAATCGCTCACTAAACGGTCGAATTTGATGGTTTCGGTAGGGCTGTTAGACCACTGATGTCTGGACGACTTGAATCGAGAGGGCTGCTGGATTTGCTAGTACAAGTGAATCATCGAAGCTTACGAGCAAAAGAACGTCTCCAAAGCCATTCGGAGGGATTGGGAGGGTGAAGTTTGCGCTCAATGTCGGGGTATTCGGTAGAAGCACATGAGTTGTGCCGATTATTGCGGTCGAATTTGTCATGAGCAACCGAATTGCATCGTATCTGCCTGAGGTTATCTGTGCAGAGGCCAGAATTTGAGGCAAGAACTGAGTTGGGATGGGTATCAAATCGATGGTTGGCGTTGTTTCATTGACGTTAACCCATCCGGCACTGGATCCGAACCCGTAGGTGTGGAATTGCAAGCTCGTGAACTTGACGTAAAGATGGTCGATCACACCCGGCGCAGTCAATCCGTAGATGTGGACCTTGATAGTGCCCTGAGTGATCGAGGGGGCCAAAGCGATGACCAGCACGACAACAAGGACTGCGACAAATAGCACGCGTCGCCATCCAGGGTAAGGATACATTGGTATTATCGCGATTGGGAAAGACCACTGCTATTTAACAACCAGCAAGCTGTGGGGCTCAAGCCTTGAGTCTACTGGGGCGCAGGTCTTCGGGCGGTGAAGAAGAGGTTCATCAAAAGATTCTCGTAGAATAGATTGGTGTCCGCGAAGAATCCCGACAGCAATTCTTTCAGACGAGGTTTTGAGAAATTATTGTGAAATGGTTCGGATTGGGGATGTGTCACGCTTAGAATGTTCCGGAACCTCCACAGAGGATTGCTGCTCGGAACGGACCCGATGAAAGTGCCTTTGGGCTTCATTACCCTTGCAATTTCCGCGAGAGCCCGCGAAGGGAAATAGAGATGTTCGATTACTTCTGTGCAGATCGCAAAATCTGCAAGAACATTTCGGAAGGGTAAATGCTCGACGTCGCATTGTACGAAATCGGCGTCGGGAATCCGTTCATTTGCCCTCACAAGGTTCCAGCGATTAATATCGGTGCCTACAACCTGCGATGATTCAATGAATCTAGTGATCAGCCCTGTCCCGCACCCTATGTCAAGCGCAAACTGCGACCTGCCAAGTCTTCGAATCAACCTCTTTGCCACGGTAGATCGTCCCCAATGGAATATTTGTTCTAGGGCCCTGGGATCGGTTACCCAGTCGTAGAATTCCCCCGCAACATAGTATCGCTTCACGTTTCGAGCATCGTTGGGCGGGGGCGCGACCATGTCAGCGGTTCTCCTCTCTCAGCCGAATCTTTGCAATCAAGTGGTGCTCGCTCGACCAGTTCCGTATCTTTGCAAACCCTTCAGGCATCACGGCTATCCTTTAAGCGCGCCAACGTCCTCCGGCGTGAGATCAAACCTAGCTCAAACAAGCACGGAGCAACTACCCTACATGGCCCCAGAGCGGGGACGTTAGAGACAAAAGGAACCCAGCATTCCCCACGCGTCCTTCGAAGAAGCGAAACGACTTGTTGAGTAGGACTCCAATAACGGTTCTTGCCCTCGGCGGGAACGCAATCCTTCAGCGCAACCAAAAGGGAACGTTTGAAGAGCAATATGAAAACGTAAGATCCACCACGGCTCAAATAGCGAGTCTTGTTAACGACGGATTCAGAATTGTCATCGTCCACGGAAACGGTCCCCAGATTGGTGCAACTGTAATCAGGCACGAGCTAGGCCAGACAATGGTACCACCTTTGCCACTTCATGCTTGTGGTGCGGAAACTCAAGGTTTCCTAGGCTACATCATTCAGCAATCCCTTCGAGACGAGTTGGCTAGACTTGAATCGAGGAGAGCAGTTGCAACGATTATCACCCAGGTTGTCGTGGACAAGAGTGATCCTGCGTTCAAACACCCATCAAAACCAATCGGTCCATTCTACACGAAGGAGCAGAGAGACACATTGCTGAGAGATAGAAGCGACCTCGTCATTGAGGAAGACTCTGGCAGAGGATACAGAAGATTCGTCCCGTCACCTGATCCTAAAGCAGTTGTAGAGGACGAGGCTATCCGAGTTCTCGTTGACGACGAGGCAGTGGTCATTGCTTGTGGAGGAGGAGGGATACCTGTCATAAGACAAGGGACCCACCTTCAGGGGGTAGAAGCCGTAATCGACAAGGACTTAGCTGCCGAAAGATTAGCCACATCGATTCATGCAGAGAGCCTTGTCATACTCACTGACGTTGAAGGCGTCTACCTTGATTACGGAAGACCGGACCAGCGATTACTTTCGAAGATTAGTTCAAGTGAGCTCGAGATCCACGCCCAAAAGGGATATTTCGCTAAAGGAAGCATGGGACCGAAGGTGGAAGCTGCAATAAGATTTCTCCGAAACGGCGGAAAGAGAGCGGTGATAGCAAACCTCGGAGACCTGGGAGGAGCGATCAAGGGCTCCGCCGGAACTCAAGTAAGAAATTAAGAGCTTCCAAGTTTCATCACCACCGAGCTGTTTCTAACTATGCTCTACTCGCGGATAGTCGAGACGTACGCGAAGATCGAGGCGACCACGAAAAGGCTTGAAATAACCAGTTTTCTCGTCGAACTCATTCAGGATACTCCACGTTCAATTCTCGATAAGGTGGTGTACCTGACTCAAGGAAAGCTGCATCCGGATTTTCTCGGGATTGAACTCGGAATCGCAGAGAAGCTGCTCTTCCGTGTTCTCGCAAAAGTAACCGGACAAACCGAGGCGAAGGTTACAACCATCTACAAGAAGTTGGGCGATCTAGGAACAGTTGCCGAGGAACTCCTCAATGACAAAACTCAGACGTCCTTTCAAAGAGGGGCCCTCACCGTAGAAGAAGTCTACAAAATCTTCGACATGATAGCACACGAGGCAGGCCAGGGCTCTGTTGACTCCAAGCTCAGGCATATGACTGGCCTCCTCGGAAAAGCTTCTCCCAGTGAAGCCAAGTACCTCACCCGAATGGCTCTCGGCCGCCTACGGCTTGGAGTGGCTGACATGACCATTCTCGACACGTTAGCGATTTCCCTCGGAGGGGGAAAAAATTCAAGGCCTCTTCTAGAGCGTGCTTACAATCGATCCTCAGACCTCGGCTACGTTGCTAGAACTCTCGCCACGGGAGGTATCAAAGCAATTGAATCACTCAAAGTTACAGTCGGAAGGCCAATCCGGCCAATGCTCGCCGAGCGGCTTTCCGACGCGCAGGCGATCATGGCCAAGATGAACGGCGAGTGTGCAGCGGAGTACAAGTACGACGGGCTAAGAATCCAGGCACACATCTCCACCGAGGAAGTCACATTCTATTCTCGACGTCTTGAGAACATCACCGACCAATTCCCAGATATTCAACGACTGCTGAAGAATAACATAGAGGCAAAAGGAGTAATCCTTGAAGGAGAAGCTGTCCCTGTTGACTTGTCTACCGGCGAACTTCTACCGTTCCAGCTGATCTCGCAGCGTCGAGGCAGAAAATATGACCTTGACAAAACGATCGAGGAGATTCCCGTGGCTTTCTTCCCTTTTGATCTCCTATACGCCGACATGACTGACTATACAGACCGTCGGTATCCTGAAAGACGCGAACGGCTTCGAGAGCTTATCCCGAGGAATGGAAAGATCGAGCTCTCACGGCAGAAAATTTGCAATGATCCCAAGCAACTCGATGACTTCATGCAGCAGGCGGTCGCAGACGGATGCGAAGGCTTGATGATCAAGTCGATTGGTCCCGACTCAACCTACAAGGCCGGAGCGAGAGGATGGACTTGGATCAAGTACAAGCGTGAATACAAGTCGGAAATGCAAGACAGCGTGGATCTCGCAGCGGTGGGGGCGTTCGCGGGTAGAGGACGACGTGGAGGAACCTATGGCGCCTTGCTTCTTGCAGCTTATGACAAGAGCGAGGACATGTTCAGAACGGTCTGCAAGTGTGGCTCAGGATTTACTGATCAAGACTTGAGCAAACTGCCCAAGCTGCTGGAGAAGTATCGAATAGGTTATCGATATCCGAGGGTCGATTCTAAGATTGAACCCGACGCGTGGTTCGTTCCAGGACTTGTCCTCGAGATAGTTGGAGCAGAGATCACACTGAGTCCCATACACACATGTGGAATGAACAGTATCAGGCAAGGTGCTGGTCTGGCTGTGAGATTCCCACGGTTTACCGGGAAATATCGGGAGGACAAGTCACCTGAAGACTGCACGACTACCGATGAAGTGGTTGAGATGTACCGGGCTCAGCTGAAGAAGTTTTCAGAGAAGCTCACCACAGAAGCAGCCTAGCTTGAGATCGCGATACAGATTCCCAGACCAAATGCGTCCTGCATCACTCCAAGAGAGACATGAATTCTACAAGCGAGAGTTCCAGACAAATCTCATTCGGGAATGGTTTCGAGGTTGGACGAAGCCAATTGTATTCGCGGTGGTAATTGGACGACACACCAAGATATTTCCAGCCAGATATCGAAGAGATAGGGATCGAACAATTCTCATTGACGAGTACGATACATTGCAAGATCTCCGACGATATTGCCTGGAATTCAAGCCCGAATCCGTATACTACGACAGGAACGTCTACAGGAACTGGGACGAAGCCAGACTCGGCCCAGGCAAGATTGAACAGCTGGGCAAGTCGTTCGGCCAACAACTAGCTTTCGACATTGATCCGGAGAATTTCGAATGTCCGATCCACGGCACTCTTGAAGACAAAATGAATAGGCGGCAAGGATTGTCGTTTTGCAGATTAGAACTCCAGCTGGCCCAAGAGCAGGCGCTCAGCTTAGTGGACGAGCTGTCCCATTCTTTTGGGGAACTCCGGATGGTCTATTCGGGAAGAGGTTTCCACGTTCACGTTCTCGACGAGGACGCATTCTTCTGGACATCGAAGCGACGGCTCAGATTTGCCAGGTCTCTTGCTCGTAGAGGATACCTAATGGATGAGTGGGTCGCGGGTGGAGGGATGAGACTGATCAGGCTGCCGCACTCGCTTAACGGGTTAGTGAGTCGCGTGGCCAGACAATTGGATAGATCTAGGGTCCATTTCTTCGACGCCGTGACCGACCCTTTCTGTCTTCCAGGATTCGCCCGGAGTTAGGCCGTCTATTTCTTTCTCGGCTTACGGGTTGACTTTTTCGGCCTCTTGGGAGATTCCTTTGCTTTCTTCTTTGCTACGCTCTTTGCTTTGGTCTCTTTTCCAGCGTAGTAATAGTAGGCTTTGCGTTTCTTTGCCGTAGCGCTCATAGGTTTCGCGGGCATGAGTCAGGATTTGTAGCTAGATGTCTTAACATTTTCTAGAAAAGCGCTTGCTCTAAGTGTCTTCGAGAGTGGATATAATCCGCTTGTGGGTTAGGTCTATGCTATCGACCCCTGTGTTTAGAAGTAGACATTTGACGTTGAATTTGGAAATCATTCGGCGGAAGAACTGTTCTTGGCGGGCGTGGTCCAATAGTAGGAGATAAGGGTTGTACCATGGTTCGCCGGCAAGCTTTCCCCACATCTCTTTGGGACCGGCGCCAGGGCGTACCATGTACTCTCCCTTCCTGAGCACCTTGATTGCCTCGTCAGCGTCCAAATGCACTTCGGGAGGGCTTTTGTCGTCTCTCCGCAAGAGAACGAGTAGCCTAATTCTTGCCTGGTCAGTGACCTTTCCGGGCCCAAACACTTTTTCTCGATGAACCAGTGCTCTACTGTTTCCGAAAGCGTAGTAGCACCAGTGCAGTCCCTCGTCGAACACGCATCTGCCATTTGTTAGCTTGCAACCTGTAGGGCCTTGGGTGAACTCGCAACTCTCTTTTGCCGTAGTGATGTTCTCGCATTTGCTTTCGTCGAAAATTTTTCGCAGCCACGGCTTACTCATTTGTGTCTCCGTCCTCATGTAGAGACTCTTCTCAGGCTGTCTTCCAACCAAGTGTCCGAGTCGCTCTCCTTCGTTATGGTCAATGTAGACCCAGTCGTCTCCAACGATTCTGCCTCCAGGGAGTTCCATTAGCTTGAAGGCCTGTGTTGTCTTGCCTGTCCCGGTCGGGGCGACAATGATGACTCCTTTGCCCGAAACGTCGACGCAAGCACCGTGTATGGAGTGTGTGTTTCTCTTCTCCTCCATGATTGCCGCGGCCATGCCTAAGGCCCAGCTCTTGCATTGCCCGTAGTATTCTGTGTTGAAGAATACTGACTCGTGCGTCTCCGGGCAGTAGTAGGCGGTCGGTTCATGCCCCTCGACCCCGTACGCCGAGTATATTCTTGCATCAGGGTGGGAGGAATGGGGTGCCTCCTTCCAATTTAGCTTCCAAAAATCTTTCTGATGCTTGCTGTTGCCGTAGAACTCTACGGTAATGCCGTTGAGGTTAGCCTTTGAACGTGCAGCTCGCGCCTCGTGGAGTTTTTTTTCAGCGACGGCCTTGAGCGTTTGAAACTTCGCTTTTGGTACGTTCTTGTCGCTTTTGACACGAGCGGTGGATGATGTGATGTAGTTGTCCAGTTTCACGTCTTATGGCTCCGCGCTGACAGAGCGGCAACTGCCTCGAATATGACCTTTACACCGACCGCGGCTGTCTGCCCAGTGTCCAGTTGGGGAGATACTTCGACCAGATCGAATCCGACTGTGTTCTTTTCCATTGCTGCATCAACCAATGTCAGAAGCTCGTCTGTTGAAAGCCCATCCGGTTCGGGATTCCCGACGCCTGGGGCGAATGCTGGATCCAGCACATCGATATCCACTGTTACATAGCTGTGCGAGAACCCGGACAGGAATCCTCGGATTCTCTGAGCTGTCTTCGAAATCCCCGCGCGCCTCAGGTCCTGTGGAGTAATCATCGTGACGCCAGATTTCTTTGAGAAATCTAGCTCGGGCTTGGAGAAGGCGCGTATTCCGACTTCCATAATGTGATGGGGGCCAAGTTGCTCGCTGACCCTGCGCATGAAGGTGGCATGGGAGAGTTTTTCTCCCAGAAATTCGTCTCGTAGGTCAAGATGAGCGTCAAAGCTCACGAGTCCTGTGTCCTTCGGCAGAGCTTCGGCCGCTGCTTTGGTTATGGAATGTTCTCCTCCTGCCATTATCGGAATCTTCTTTGACTCTACAAGCTCCGAACAAACGGACTTGACTCTATCGAGAGTCCGACCAAGATCCTCAACGATATCGACATCTCCCCAGTCGTGAACAGCCACCCTCTCCAAGTCCACGCCAGATCTGACGCTGTAGAGTTCCATGTTAGCGGAAACATCCCGTAGTGATCCCGGAGCAAATCTTGAGCCGGCCTTGTAGGTGCTGGTCTTGTCGTAGGGAACTCCGAAGAAGACGAAGTGAGACTTGTCATATGCTGAGGATATTCCGGTGAATGGTACCCGAGGTGACAGGTATAATTTTGCTTGGCTCAAATCCATTCGATACTGGGAAGGACAGCCATTGTAAAGCTTATTGGGTAAGGCGCAGAACCGACCGTTCGATCAATACTATGCCTAAGCAGGAAGTAAAGCAAGAGTCAAAGGACGAGGCAATTAGCCCAGGAGTGATACGACCTGTTGGCCTCTCCTTCTCCTCTTTCTTCTACGCCGCTTCCGGCTTATACTATCTGATCTATCCGTTCGTGGTGCAAGATACGTCGCTGTACCCCTTGTACATCATTGGAGCGTTGTCGATAGTAGGCTCGGTCGGAATAATGAGAGTGACGAGATGGGGTCTCTGGGTCGGGCTCGCCCTCTTTCCCCTCCAAATAGTCGCCCCTGCGTTCGCGCTAATGGCAGCCCTACAATACCCTGGTGTTGCGTCGAGTAGCAGCGCTCTAGCCTATATCGTGTCCCTTGCAGTTCTAATGTTCTTTGCATCCTTGACCTTCCTGCTCGTTCTTGATAAGAGAAGGAGCTTCAAGTAGCCGACGGAGCTTCGCTCGCGATTCGTGAGGGAGCCTCCATTCGCTTTGGAAGACGATCTCGCATCTCCAGTTTTTGCTACGTAGCAACGTGGGCAGGAGACTAGGGGCCGGCGTCCTCTAGATCTTGCCTGAATCATTTGGAAGCCGCAAGTGTTGCAGTGACGGGACAGAAGTGTTAGATTGCCGAATTGAGGTAATGGAAGCGTAAAACTGCATCCGGTTTGCCATTTTCCGTTGCAACCGATGAATCTCTTGCCGGTCCCGCGGCTGCGAACGACCGCAAGTTTCAGCCCGCATTTCGGACAGGGCGTGTCAAGGGTAACATCAGCTACCCTTTGTGCTACAATAACCTCGGAGAGCTGAAAACCAATTCTCTCTTCGTTTTCTGCCAAAGAAAGCATGATGGATCGAAGATGCTCCAGTGCTTCCACCAATACGAGTCGTCTAGACGATGTTCCGTTCTGGATAGCTTGCATTAAGTTCTCGAGGTTCGCTGTGAAGGATGGATCGATGATCAAGGGGCAATATGCTGAGAGAACACCAGTCACCTTGTCGGCAAGTTCGCTCGCCTTCATCCTCTCGTCCCTGACATACCCGCGTGTGTAGAGTAGATCAATGATGCCGGCTCGAGTGGCCTTTGTCCCGATACTCGTCTCTTCCATTTTCCTTAGTAAACTACTAGGATTGTAACGGGGAGGCGGCTGCGTGAACTTCTCGACGGATTTCATATCCTGAACCTTTGCTCTGTCGCCGATTTTCAAGTCTGGCAGAGATCGTGATTCATCAAACACATATGGCCGGTAGAATTCAATCCAACCCAGTCTGACGATTCGGGAACCTGAGAGAAAGAATCTGTAGTCGTTGAAGTTGAAAATTATTCTGGAACTATTCTTGAGGCTGGAATCTGCGAAGGTCGCCATGAATCGTCGCGAAATGAGATCGTATAATTTGGCCTCTCCGCCAAACAGGGGCTTTTTCGCAGATTCGCCTGTAGGGAAGATTGCGGGATGAGCGGGGTCATCCTTGGGACCATTGTTCGGTCGAAGATCGCCTCGGGTCATCAGCTTGGCGACCAAAGATCGATATACCGCATTAGACCCGATTCCCTGCAAGATTCCAGCATACCCGATATCAAGAGGGAGTTTCTGGCTAGACGTCCTCGGGTAAGAGATCAGCGCGTCGAGGTACAATCTCTCAGCCAAGGCAAGCGTCCTCGCCGGGGAGAAGCCAAAGTGTCGATAGGATTCTGATTGAAGAGTAGACAAGTCAAATGGGTAGAGGGCTTGCTGCTGAACGTCACGAGATTCTATGCCCCTGACTTCAAGAAGAACGTCGCGACACTCGTCGCACATCAACTTGGCCTCGGACTGCGAAAAAACCTTGTCCCTTTCATACTCTAGTGCGAAGGTCTTGCCGTCGTGAACGATCGTGGCTTCTATTGTCCAGAATGGAACTGGGACGAAACAGGATATCTCTTCCTCCCTTGCGACAACGAAGCCCAAAGTAGGTCCCTGTACTCTTCCGGTGCTAAGTGTGGCGTAGCCTCTCCCTTGCTTCAGGGCCGACTCCGTTAGCAATCGTGACAGATTGATCCCGTATAGCCAGTCTAGTTCATGCCGGCACTTCCCCGCGTCTACTATGGGAAGTTCGGCGTTTGGGTCAAGCTTTTGAAACGCGGATCGAAGCTCCCGTTCGGTCATAGTACTGAATTTCATTCTAAGCGCCTTGACCGCGGCGCCGTCACATGCGTATTGCAGAATTGTGTGACCGATTACGGACCCTTCAATGTCGTAATCGCAGGCGTTGATGTAACGATCCATGTTTGTCGCAAGGGATCCTATGGCACGTACCCATCGAGCTAACCTCGCTGAAGCCCTGTCGACCAGATATTTTGGCGCCCAGTGATAATCCCAGATAGGATAGGAACTCCTGCTTGACCGACCTTTCGAATCGACACCATATAGATGTCCGAGGGCTGAGCAGACTATGAGCGGACCGGTTTTAGTATGACACTCGAAATAAGGAACCCCCTGAGATTCTAGTTTTCGAGGGAGATTTTCGTCGTCGAGAGCTCGAGCGACGCGTTGAGCCGCGTCGGGCTTCTCGCAAACGATAAGTGTCCTGATCTATTTCCACCTCTCAGGATTACGAGACAGGAACAGAGCCATCTCTCTGGCGCGATCACCGGTTTCAGGCAATGAAAGGAGACGCTTGAGAAAAGCGTCGGTTGTCAACCTGCCGTAGGCGGCGTACCAGAGCGAGTATGCGTCCTTGACTTTACGATACGCCTCGGAATGACTGGCACAAAAGCTCGTAGTGGCGTCTACAATTTTCATTCCACAGACAGCGCACTGATCCAGATCTTACCCCTCCATTCTCATGTACCATCAGACCCTAGAGTCGGCGACGTCTGGCTATAGATGTGAGTCCACGACAAATGTGCTAACAATCGCGTCTAAAGCAAAGCGTTTTAACTGTATTACCGTAAAATGGTCGCTGGACGTTCAACCATTGGCAGACAAGAGAGCTGTATTGCTAATCGTCGACGGAATGGCTGACAGGCCGTTGATCGATCATGACTACAAGACGCCGTTAGAATTCGCTAACACTCCTAACATGGACAGACTGGCGAAAGGTGGCCTGGTTGGTCAGCTTGATCCTATATCTCCCGGTATACGCGCCGGAAGCGATGTTGCAAACCTAGCCTTGCTCGGATACGACCCAGCCAAGTACTACACGGGAAGAGGCGCATTGGAGGCTCTGGGTGCTGGAATCGAGCTTCGCCCCGGGGATGTAGCGTTTCGATGCAACTTCGCCACTGTTGATGATGATTTCCGCGTCGAAGACAGACGCGCTGGACGAATCAGAAAGGGAACCTCAAAACTTGCCAAAGTGGTTGATGCGATCAAGATTGACAGCGTACCAGGAATCAAGACAATTTTCAAGGCCACAGTTGATCACAGAGCGGTCCTCGTATTGCGCGGAGAAAAGCTGTCAAGAATGGTCTCCGATGTAGATCCGAAAGAAGAAGGCGCGAAGATCGCGATCTCGAGAGCACTCGATGGCAGCGAAGAAGCGAAACGAACATCTGCCGCCATCAATGAATTCGTCAAGAGATCACATGAAGCATTGCGAGAACATCCATTGAATCAAGAACGGGCCAACGATGGTGAAAGGGCCGCGAACATTGTTCTGACAAGAGGGGCTGGAACTATTCCCAATCTTCCAAGCTTCAAGTCCATGTTCGACCTCCGAGGATGTTGCATCTCCGGAACACCAATGATCCAAGGAATAGCAATGGCCGCCGGAATGGAGGTCATGGACGTCAAGGGCGCAAGTGGCGGGATCAAGACGGACTACGAAGCAAAGGCCAAGGCAGTCATCGAAGGAAGCAAAGACAAGAACTTCGTTCTCGTCCACGTAAAAGCGCCCGACATCGCAGGCCATGATGGCGATTTCAAAGGCAAAGTCAGAACGCTGGAAGAGGTGGATGGCCTCGTAGGCCACATTATCGATGAAGTCGACATAGGGCTCAATTATGTCGCGTTGACAGCCGACCACGCTACCCCTGTAGGCTATGGGGCGCATACCGGCGACCCAGTCCCGGTCATAATTGGGGGGCCGGACGTCCCTGCAAGCAGAGTTCTCAAGCTCAGCGAGGCCTCTGCCGCAAGGGGAAACCTTGGAAGGATACGCGGGCTCGATCTGATGCCGATAATTACCGACCTCGTGGGCCGAAGCCGACTCTACGGCTCCTAGACAGTGTCGGCCAAGCTCTCCTAAATCGCCTGAAAATCTGGTCGCATGCGCAACCTTACGATTGGCTACGTTCGAGTCTAGCAACGAAATAACCAGCAGTTCTGTCTCGATGAGGATAGAACCGTCGACAATTATTTTGGCCTTGGAGACCCGGCGATCCGTAACCTTCCAAGATTGGACGTGCCTCGAATTCAGCGTGTGAAGACAGAAACCTTGACAACACAAGTTCATTCTCTTCAAGTGTCAAACTGCAGGTGCAGTAGAGGATTCTTCCGCCTGGCCGAACGTATCGGGAGGACTCTTCAAGCATTCTGGATTGGAGAAGGGAGAACTTTTGAACGAGTTTAGGAGAAAGATGCCATTTCATCCGAGGGTTTCTGTCAAGAATTCCTGTTCCTGTGCATGGCGGGTCAACAATAACGAGATCAAAATCCGAGTAAAGTCCCAGATTTGAGGCATCTCCGATGAGAGGTGAGGCTATCCTTACTCCGAGCCTCTCCGTTTCTGACTTCCAAGAGGCTATTCTATTCCTTGAATAGTCGACAGAGATGATTCGTCCGCGATTTCTCATCAACTGAGCCAGAGTCGCAGTCTTGCCGCCAGGTGCAGCACAAAGATCCAAGACATCGTCGCCAGGAGCAGGATCTGCAGCCTTAACCGCTAGGAACGAGGCGAAGTCCTGAACTTGGAAGAGTCCTTTCTCGAAATACTTCGCCAGGATCGAAGGTGATCCTGTCAGTAGATGAATACCAGACTCAGCTTCAACGAGCTGGCCGGAGTATTTTCTGAGTTCGAGGGGGAGGCTCACGCGACCACGATTTCGCAGGGGATTGACCCGAACATATCGGGGACGTGCGGGAGAGGAAAGAATCTTGAGACCAGTCTCCCTACCGAAATGGTAGAAGCAATACGAGACCCACCATGGAGGATTGTGGGTGCGAAGACCCACCTGCTCCGTCTCGCTCATACCACTCGAAGCCTTGGTAGCCCCACTTGCCACTAGATGTCCCAGTAGGTGTTCGAGCCTTGGACCTTCGAGCCCAGATGATATTTTTCTCAAGGCCCGAATCACATCAGCCTTTGGATTAGTATTGTTTGCAAGAATCATGTGGGCGGCGAGGCGGAAGAGTGCGAGGCTCCTCTTGTCAAATTCAGAGCCTGGAAACGTTGTCTGAACTGTTTTGTCCAGCAAGTCAAGTTTCGAAACCGTATCAATTACTAGTGCGAGCGCGGAAGATTTCTCGTGTCGGAGTTGAGGATCAGAAGATGCGATTTTTGACACCGCAGATCTTTCACTCTTTCCTTGTGACACAAGCAGCAAGGCTTCGCGGGCTAGTCTGAGCCTGTCCACCAATTTCGAGTCGAGCATTTCTTGTATCCTTACGGGGAACCTTTTTACCGTTTTTTATACTGCAGGGTAACCTTTCTATCTCCGGAAACAGTTTTTGGATAAACTGGGATCTAAAAAATCGAAAAACCGGGAAAACCGGGCGAGGGTACCGAGTGCCTAGGTTAGGACGATATATCCAGGAATTTCCCCATCTTCTTGTTTTCATCCTAGTTTCCGCAATACTGCTTCCATCAATGTTGCCAGTCCGTGCCGCACGCCCCTAAGATGCTATTCCACTGGGTTCGGCCTGCAATGCTATGAGGCCAGGCATAGTCACAACTCATGGAACCGCCAACCTGTCCTGCATCGCTAACCCAAGACCCCTAACGTCCACTCCACGATCCCTGACTCATGCGCCACGCGGTCAGACGCGGTAATCGACCCGTCGTACTCGTACATGAACTCACCGCGGTCAAATTTTCCTGGGGCTAGTGCCACGTGCTACCGACAACAGCCGTCTAGGGTACGCTTTCAGAGAAATAGGCTGAATCATCGAAGGATCTCCACGGTAGAAAAAAATGACGAGAAACGATCAGACAAGCTATATATTCGCCAAATGCAAAGGAGAACGTGCACACACCGTTTCCCAGATCCAGCGCATTCCCAACGTTGAATCCTGCACGCCCGTAACGGGAAGATTCGACCTGGTGATCAAGCTAGGAACCAACGAGCCCACGAAGGCTTTCACCACCATGGAGAAGATCCGGAGTATCCCAAGCATCACAAACACTCAGACAACCATATCCTTCGAGAGCATCATCAACAGCTCCAACAAGACAGACAGCGAGAGCCCACTAGCATTCGCTCTCCTGAAAGTCAAAGGCAGCTTCGATACGATTCTGCGGAAACTCAAGACCATCCCGAACTTTGCAGAGGCACACGTCATACCTGGAGCGTTCGACATACTGGCAGCCTTTCGGGCCGACAGCTCTGAGGAGCTTCTGGAAAAGTCCGTTGAGAAGATAGGCAGCATCAACGGAATCACAGCCAGCGAGACCCTCATATCCTACAACCTGCCCGAAAAGTTCGGACGGTTCTAGGCCAGAACCATCGAACTCTCCAGAAACCTCCTTTCTTTCTCTCGACCAAGACCAGCGAAGACCCTAGACGAGTACCCGGATTAGTTCTAGATCAGTGGGAGTCGAAACCGGAAATTCGGTTCCCTTCTAAGGCATCATGTTAGCCGAACCTGGGGGACCTATGACTTAGGGAATTGTTCTCTCAACGTGGAAACCAATTCAGTTTCCTCCTTGGGGACCCGAGTTTCGATTCCAGACTCAGCTAGGGTGCTATCAACGCTAATAAGAAACGGGGGTGGGTTCTTTTACATGGCCCCCCGCCAGAGGCGCCGCTAATGAGTACCCGGGCGTTCATTCTAAACCTGCTGGTTCAAAGGGTCGGCTTTCCCTTCACCGAGGTTGACCTTTCCCCCGGCTTGCGGCGAAAAGTGGGTGAATTGGCCGACCTGCGTCAGGGAGTGGAGCTTAGACAAAATACTGTTCTCCAGAGACAGACGGAGATTGTACACCTCAACTCTCGAAAGGGGAACAATACCATCTGGCTTATACTCTTGATAATTGCGGGGGCAATCTTGCTAATCTTCATCGTTGGGATCGCCTCTCTCATCGGCGCCTACCTAGTTTACCGAGAGCGCCAGAAGATGGAGACGCAAATCCGTCAGGCTAACGCCCACATTGCAACCCTCAAAGCGGAGATCAGTAGTCTAAGCATGACGCTGAACCTGAAAATAGGCAGCACCGTCCAGGACATTTATTCGGAACTATCCCCGGGCCGGATGATAACGCCTCCACTCTCTCAACCACCTCAAACCGCACCCGCACCCCCACCCCCACCTGTTCGCACCCCTCTCGCCAGCGCGCCACCATTCCAAGTCGGCCCAAATGTCCAAGTCTTCCGAGAGACGGTTAAAGAGGTTGTGATGATCCAGTGCTCTTACTGTCGTAGCCTGATGCCCCAGACCACATTGAAGTGCCCTCATTGTGGAGCAATCCGCGAGGTGTAAGACAGGGCATTTACCTAGCCAGCACCCCCACCCCACCCCTTAGAATCCCATGATCAAAGGTCCCTTGAAAAAAAGGTCTAGTCTAATAAGGCGGAGGACGAATGTTGCAGAAGTATGAGCGACCAGTCCGTCCTTACACAGCCTATCCAAGTCGTCTGTCCCACATGTCTTTCCACAATTCCCTCAGGCATTCCGATCTGTCCCCAGTGCGGCGCCGCCATGCCCCCGCCTGCATACCCTTCGATGCCACCCTCCGCCCCGCCCAAGAAATCAAGAACTGGACTCATGATCGCCATCCTTCTAATCGTAGTCATCGCAGTTGGAGCTCTCGCCTACGTGGGTTATGTTGTAGTTCAGAACAACCAAGCGCAAATCCTCCGAGCAGCAAAAGCTACGGATCAGGGCGAGGCCAGCAACGCGCCAAGCCAACTCGTACTTACTTGCTTAACCGTCCGGAACGATAATTCTACCTTAAGGTATTACCAGGGCAGCGGCTTTTCAGGCTACTCTACAATAATCGAGACAGTTGGTGTGTCCAATCCGACTCGATTCGTCATTGATGTGAGGTGGACCCTTACACTGGATTTTCCTCACATCGGATGGGATCTGTCAAACAGTGTACCCTTTCATCTGTCGTCAAATTCTGTCGGCCACCCGACCTTCAACCTCCAAATATCCGCTGCTCAATACAACAGCCTCCCCGCACACCCAGACACCTCGGGAGCATTCGGTACAATGGATGAGAGCTACTCAGTCACCGGGACCTATGCCACTTACAATTTCACACACCAGTCAACCTATGACAGTTCCACGAACACCGGCACTGGGGCTTTCGCCTCCAGTGGTGGAAACCTCCCACAGTGCTAGACATATTAGCTGCCCAGAATTCGGCCTCAAGGTTCCAAGAAACTCGAATCATTTTTCTAGAATAGAAACATAGTCTCCTACGTTTCACTCATCAACCCAGGGAAAGAATATCTCAGGTGTTGTTCTACAGCGTACCACGACTGGGGGCAATTTTCAGGTGTTCCCATGACACGGGCACCACAGTATTCGCAATGTTGGACAAGAACCTCACTAGTAAACCTTAGGATATCGGTTCTCCGCACTCGTAACAAAACTTACCGGGGTGAGGAACTACTACTCGACATTTCGAACATGCCCTAATCCGGGTTCCGCAATGGTAACAGAACTTGTGAATGAGAGCGTTCAGTGTGGTATTGCATGAAGGGCATTGAGCTGCAATCTCGCCAGTAACCACTGCGTCTTCCACCTTGCCACTCGTTCCGAAATTAGACCTGAGGACAACACTATCTCTTATGGCGGACCCTGCAACATAGTCCCCGGCAACAAAGTCGCCCGCTACGAGATGCAGGCCGGTCGCCTTCTCGGCCACTCTTTCCATCGTAGCGAACTTGTTAACGTCGACACCCACCTTCTTCAACTGTTCGAGTTTCGCCATCTCGGACTGCGCCTCCAGAGACCTGATCCCCTGTCTCTCCACAGCTCGTCGATACTCCTCGGAAAGACTGAGGTTCTTTATGTCGAACTCGGAAACCTCTAAGCCAAAGTTTCCGAGTTGGGAAACCAACTGACGACCTGCCGTCTCTTCCAGTGTCTTCACATTGCTCATAACTTGGGATGCTATCATTTGGACCAATATGCTCTCCAGAACAGATTTTATGAGGTGAAAAACCGGACCCTTCAGATCTTTTAGAGATAGGTATGCGTGGCCGGGAGGGAATAGGCCGACAAGTTTGGCCGGGTCCACTTGACGTACATTGATTGTTCCGTGAGCCATTACGTTGATTCCGTCTGAGGTGGACAAGTCGCCCTCTCCCCACTTGAAACTCTGAGCCGCGGTCTTTGCGAACAAAACTTCGATCCGACGAGCAGATGCGTCATTTAGAGGAAGGGCCGTGACTAGAGTCGTTCCGTACAACATGGTTGCTTGCAACTCTCCATCCACGCGTTGGGCCGCGGTCTCGCCATCCTGGACCATGACAGGGTCGCCTGGTGAGAGGGATGTCTTCCAAGCTAGATGTTCCGCGTAGGAAACGTCTGATTTGCTCCATGTCACAGGCGTTCTTTCAGGTTTCACGACCTGTTTGGTCGAGCCTGGTCGCAGTAGGGATAGGCACCACTTACACGTTGAATCCCCGGGTCTGACGATGCCCTTGCAAAAAGGACACCTCATCTGCGCGAAAGGGGGACTTGTCACTGGCTAGTTCCTCAATCCGATCGTGAGGCTCGGGCTTCCGTAAAGGGTGAAGTTTGCCCAATCGGGAAACGCCCGTTGCTCATTGTCGAACAATACTCTCTTCCCGTGCATCAGAGCGTCTCCAAGCGTTGAGGGAGGCGATCCGAACACCTTATCGAAAAACTCGGAGAGAAGTATGTCGCTTGAGACCAGCGGTTGAGAACTCTCTTCACTCCCGCCCCATGCGGGCCAGTAGGGTCCCACGAAGGGCACGTTTAGCCTGTTTAGTGTGGCTGGGAGGCTATCGGTTGTCTTGTCCCAAGACCGCTGGGTTCCTGTCTCGCAGGCGTAGGAGACCCATAGTAGAGGAGGGGGATAGCTCGAGCTGAGATAGAGGTTCTGGATGTCCTGAGAATACAAAGTGCCATCGGCCGCGGCCAGTGTTGTCGTTTGCTCCTCGTCACCAAATCCTCCGTGAGTGTTGAAGATCACAATATCGTTGTCTTCGCTCAACGCTCTCTGAACA
>MNGO01000071.1 GCA_001918765.1 Crenarchaeota archaeon 13_1_40CM_3_52_10 | reverse complement strand
TGTAAGGCTGCATTTGCATCATGGTTTGGGACTTCAATTTTACACTGCTGTCCGTCGCAGTGTTCGAGGCCCTTATCCAGAACACTAGGTTGGTGGCTGAAGGAACGCAGAATGCGGATTGAGACTGCGTCTGGGATCCCTGAGTAAAGTTGAACGAGTGGAAGTCAAGATATATCACGAGGGGACCGACGTTTGCCAAGAAGCTCCGGTTCCCATTGATTGACGGCGTCAATGGCCACGGATAATAGAACCCGTACGATCTCCCGTTCGCTGACGTTAGGGCTACCTTGTAGCCGCTTCCATCATTGATTGCGAGACCGTTGACTCTGATCATGTGACCGGATTCTGTAGTCTTCACAATTTGGTTAGAGATTCCTGGGTTGCTGGTGTTTGTGAGGATGCAATCACTACTCGAACATTGGGTGGAACCTGTGGGTGAAATGTTTGTAATAGTCAGTTGGGTTATGTTGACAGAGACGCCACCGAGGTTTGTGACGGTTATGTTGAATCCTTGGGCTGTGAAATTTACAGCTCCAGGTTGGTTGACCATTAGATTTTCGGAGAGGGCCTGCTGTAGCTGAGAGATTTTCGCCTGCAGGCTGGCGATCTGGGTACTTGTCTGAGCACTGAGGCTTGTGAGCTGGTTGAGCGTCGATTGGATTTGAGAGAGTTGAGCGTTAAGGGCCGATATCTGTTGGTTGTCAAGGTTGGAGTTCTGGTCGATCTCTGCTTGAAGCCCTGTTATGTTCGAGTTTAGAGTAGTAATCTGCTTGTTGAGAACCGAGAGCTGATTCCTTAGCTCTGCTAATTGTGTCTGGTAGTAGTAAAAGCTCGCTCCGGTGGAGGTGGGAATAGCAGCGATCAAGATGAGAAAGGCTGCTTTCGATATGGCCACAGTCGACGTTGACCTGTTCCGCTCCGGCGCATCTGCCCGTTCCGGCAGGCCGAGCTTTATCCTTGGCGTAACCTGTTGTGAATGTGAGGAGATACCCTAGCTCGGCAAGGAGATAGACTCGAGCCGAAGACTTCTACCATCTCAGCGAGATGGCTTGACTTTCGGTGAACTTACCCCCTCTAAAGAGTCTTATCTGCATTCCTAGAATGGAAATGCCCGACTGGATCAGACTAGGACCCAGGCTTGCACGAGAAGCGCTAGACGCTTACGAAGGCTGGAACGGAAAGGATGGCGTGCCGTTGAAACTCCAAGAACTCATGATGGTCCTCCAGATCGAAGTCTCACACCGCTACGAGTGATGGATCGGCTCGGTCGAGGAAGTGTGTCCAACTATTCCTTTCGAAAAATAAGCATGCTTTTCTCGACCCTCCCCCTGGGGTGGTCGATTTTCCCGCGCGGCGCCCTTCGTGGCCCAATATCCACTTCGACGCGAATTTGCTTGTTTTCAGCCCTGATCTCGAATCTGGAGCAACGTTAGTTTTTGGTCTGAAAATCGTTCGGGATTTTCGGGATAGAGCATGATGTACGCTGTCGCAGGCCAGAGGATAAGAAAGCGGAGAAGGCGGTGGATGGGGAGAGTTCTGAGCCGGCTAAGGCTGGCGACCCTGAGGATGCATAGGAAATCGCCTAGAAAACGCCTGAGGCGTCGAGTTGATGATAAGAATCCGCTTGACGGTAAAGAGATGCTAACGGGGTTGTTGATTGATTCCTGTTAAGATCCAGCCAGCGATAGAGCATCTCGAAAAGCAGGGTATGCGTGCTAGTCTCGCGACGCAAGAGTGGTTGTGGACGCCATCCGGTTCCTGAAATCGCCCAGAATTAGCCCTGATCCCGGATCCAAGCCCGCGGTTTCTAGATACGCTATCTTTCACGCTGATCGCTAGGGGAATCCACGGGGATCAGAAAAGGCGAGATAAGCCGATAACGCGCCCGTCTAGCCGAAACAAGCCTGGAAACCCGCCCGGACAGAAAGAGGCTTTGGAAAAGAAATTCGTATACCTTTCGCAGAGTCCTTGTGTGCGAGAGCGGTTTATCCCTGGTTTCCTATTTCGGGAGGAGGGGCCAGATGTAGTAATAGGCCAAGTAGAGTATGGCCAAGACCCCCGAAGCCATGATGAACCGCCGCCCCCACTTACCTCTACCGGGTTTAGGCTGATTAGCCAGTTTCCCTTCTACAACCGACTTCTTGCTGGGTTCAGCTACAGTTTTCTTGGCTGGCTCAACTACCTCGACAGCGGTCTCTTCAACAGTCTCACTGGATCCCACGTTTTGTAACAATCTTTTGCTGGTGACTGGTGGGCGTGGGACCCGGAAGACCCCTGAGCCCGTCTTCGCCACGTACGCTGTCCATGCGAGTTCTTTCCTGTCTCGTAACGCATCAACCTCATGCTGACGCATAGCATAGTAGACAACCGGCCCAAGCATCTTCTCCACCTTATTCGCATCAAACGTCCCAGGCGTCCCCGTACTTCTAACAAGCAAGAGGTCCGCGTCAGCCCGCAAGTCAATATCGCCACCATAAAACCGATGAAGAGCGGCGACCATTATCACGAGCCCCTGGCGCATCCCACGCTTGAACAGCTCCCCTCTGATATCGTACCATTTGTCCAGCCAGTAATCGACCTTCCGCATCTTCTGCAACTGCCCATTCGAATCCTTCACCCCAACCGTCCCAGAGAGCTTCTTCAACGCCTTCGTCATATCATCAGCAAACAACAAAATCGCCTTAGGCGGCTTCCGGAACCGCTTGAACAATTTATCGAAATTCTCGAACAATGCAGGAAGATCCCGCGTAGCACGCAACGCCTTCACATTCCCCAGACCATACCGCCGCGCTAAGGCTTGAGCAAGCGACTCCGCCAGAGTGCTCTTCCCGGTATTCGGTTTCCCGAAGATTATGATATTCAAATGGTGAATAGCGTTATCTTTTCCGACCGATTCCGGAAGTGGATCAGGAATCAATCCATCCAGGATAGTGTCCAAGTCCAGCTTCCAGTAGGTAACTTTCTTGACTAGATCCTCGCTGCGGATAACCGACTTCGCGAGGGAAGAGTTTACTGTAGTGATTTCTGAAGGTGCATGCACAATGCTGGATGGCGAGGGAATGATGTCAGTGTCTTCGGATTCTGACATGTCTATGCCGCCTATCCTTCGGGAACTAAATACAGGTAGTAAGGCTTCGCTCGCCGATGAGAACAAGCGGCCTCTCGATAACAGACTGTCGAAAGGGGTCGCCGTCCGATTGATACGTGAGAGGGGCAAGTCTTAGAAAGTCGAAATCGGTGGAGTGAACAGCCTTGCAGTCTCAATCAATGAAGGATATGGGATTCGCTCTTATGGCGGCAGGCGCCCTTTTGACGGGCCTAGTTGGCGCCCTCTTCTACAATTACTTCCAGCAGGTGTTGTCCGCGAGCTCCTCTGCCGCCTCGGGTTCCTCGACCAGCCTCGCCAGCACCCTTGGCATATACAATAGCACCGCTAACATGCCAATCTACATCACGCTTGCAATCTTCGGATTCGCGTTCCTCATAACAGGCGGAGTCTTCTTCGCCCTTGGAAATGTTAGCGACCTACTGCTGGAACAACTTGAGACTTCACGCCCTGCTGGTCTGGAAACAAATGCCCCCAGACCTTCGAGGGCTTGTGTGAAATGCGGCACGTTGCTCTATCAGAGCGTTGGCTATTGTCCGAACTGCAGGAGTCCGCTTGCAACGCCGCAAAACGCTGCAGCACCGCCAGCTCCCCTTCAAGCAAGAAGTTGGACCTAAACATCCTCTTTCTGGGCGTAGACACTTTCGGCTGGGGGATTACTTCGCTCCATGCCAAACTCTATTCTAAAATCGACCGGTGCTGGAGGGAACTCATGAAGCCGGGGACTCTGAGCATACTCATTGTCGCGGCTCTACTCATTGCGGGTCTTGCCTTGATAGTTCTTGGAGTCGAAGGGACATTTACTTTCATCGGTTGTGGTCCGGGAGCTATTTCCTGCGTACGAGTTTATTCCTTGGACCTCTTGTCCATCTTTGTTGGTGCGATAGCGACATTAGTAGGAGCGGTCATGCTGATTCGCAGAGCCATGTGTTCGCCCAGCTCAAAGTGAACTCTCCATTGGGCCCTTAGCACACGAAGGTCTGTCTCAGTATTGTCCCCGCAGAACCTATCCAATCACCTTTTTTCCACAACTGTTATTCACCCTCATGTTCCTTCATTGAGGAGAGCGAGTTGACACAGCAAACTCCCTCCCGGAAAAGGACTCAAACACTGCTAGGAATCTTGCTTTTCGGCCTTGGGATGGGACTATTCTCTATCCTTTTGACCCCATCAGGGGGCGCTGGCTTCCTCATTGGGTTCATCGCGGGGCTATCGCTGGCTGGCGGCCTTGATCTGATCATTCACAGTACACGTCTCTAAGGGTTCAACTCGTTCTAGTCCAGTGCCAACACCGCATCTCAGCAATAGCTAAGTGGCTGGTCTCTCTGTTCTTTTTCCTGCTTTGCGCCCGCTTTACGTTCTGTTGCTCGGTATCGCGGTTTTCGCCGTCTTTGTTCCGATGGTTCCCATGTCACGAGACAGTTGCGTGGGCCCTGGGTGTGGAGGACCAGAATATGGCTCGATCACTTACTCTACGGTCGGCGTCGGATGGTATTTTGTGTTCGTTTCTCCTGATGCAGCGCAATATGATTGGATAGCGCCTGCAGCTTGGATATCGTTCTGTGCCATAGTTGGATACGCCGTGCTTCTCATCTTTCGCCGAGTTCACGGTTCTCCCTTTTCACCACAAATCTAGTGCCTAAGAGCTCGTCTAGAGGGCACTCGGGCAGCGTTCTTGCTATCTTTGCGGCCTTTCCTACAGAGGTGTCATAGTCTTCCCCAAACCGTGCGTATCCCGGTTGTTTTCTGGAAATGGGGATCGTCGGTATAAACGCGTCCTTGTGTGAGATCAAGAGCGGTCGCCGCGATTACGGCGTCCGCCAAGGGCAGATCGTTGTTTTTCAGGATCATTTCTCCGGCCATTGACGCGATCTTTTCCGATAGTGGTATGAAGTTCACGCCTGCGAGTCTAGCGCTGTTGATTCTTAGGGTGGTCGTCTCGAGTCCCACGTCGGCTCCCATTGTCGATAAGAGTTCGGCTATGGTTATCGTGGAGGAGACGACTAGCGATCCCCGTTGGCTTGCTTCGCTCACGATCTTCTTCGTCCAGGAGGCCTGGTCTTCTGCGTGGGCGAAGTAGAAGCGGGTGTCGAGGCAGCCTACTAGCGCCATCTGCGTCTGAGCCGGTCCAGCCTTTCAACCATTTCCTTGTACGTGTACTTTCCGGCATCCGCCCCAGCCCAATCGTTCATGTGCGGAATGGGCTTCAACAGTAGCCCGTTCGGGGCGTCCGTAATGTCGACTTTCATTCCTTCTCGTATTCCATATTTCTTCCGAAGCTCTGCAGGTATCGTAACCTGGCCCTTGCGTGTTACGGTTGTCTCCAACTCTGACAGCCTTGTACTACAAGGTACAGTTGGTAGTACTTAAGCTTCGAAGTACGACATTAGCTTGCAACGCATGACAAGCAACGCAAGAGCCTGTTTTATCCGTTAAGAGTACTTTTTCCTTGTCCATTCAGGGACAAAGCTCCCGACTAGCATCAGGAGGAAAGCTAGCCAGAAGAGATTCCAGTCGAATGAGATGATTGAGAGCACGTTCAACGCGCCTACGATAGCGAGGAGTGGGAAAGCGATTCCATCTATTCTGCAATGGACTCTTCCGCAGGACCGGCCGTTTAACAGGCAACCCATTCCAGCCCACGCGACAGCCGTCACCCAAACAACTCCTCTAGTAGTCAGCGAGATTACAGATTCACCGTAGGCTATGCCAGATGCTATTACGAGAACAACAGGAACGCCCCAAAGCAGATAGCACCAGGGGCACTCTCGAAGTTTCTCCCACGCAAGGGTTGTGAGGAAGGCTGTACTGAGAGCTCCATTATTGGGACATGACAGAGCACTATTTCTCCGATGTTGTTACGTTAAAGATGCTGTTTTGACCTGCTCGCGCTCGTTGCTTAAATCAAAGGAGCCATTCAGACACTCGCAGAGTTAGGGCCATGAGCGAGGACAGAGGTGTCGGTCTCAAAGGTTGGCTGTCGGGACCGAGATCCAAGAACTCCAAGTCCGATGCTCGTGCATCGCAGCTTGTCCAAATGGACAAGCGTCGCATAGTGGTTCTACCGTTGGCCAACATATCTCCCGACCCTAGGGATGAATACTTCGCAGACGGTCTGACCGAGGAACTCATCTCGAGTATTTCGAAGATCAGCGAGCTAAGTGTCATCTCAAGAACTTCTGCAATGAGCTACAAAGGTACAAGGAGGAAGGTCAGCGAGATTGGGAATGAGCTTGACGTCGGCTCCGTTCTAGAGGGAAGCGTAAGGAAATCCGGTAGCAGGATGCGCATCGCGGTTGAACTCATTGACGCAAGTACCGACAAACATCTCTGGGCCGAGACCTACGACAGGGAGTTCGATGATTTGTTCTCCGTTCAGAGTGATATCGCGAAGCAGGTCGCAGACGCGCTCAGGGTTCGAATCCTTCCTGGGGAGACTCGACGGATAGAAAAGAAACCTACGACCAGTTCTGAAGCATATGGTTTCTACTTAAAGGGAAGATACTTCTGGAACAAGAGAACGAAAGAAACCATTCTCAAGGGGATCGAGTGTTTCGAGCAGGCGATCAAGGTAGACCCGAAATTCGCTCTGGCCTACTCGGGAATTGCCGACTGCTACTCGGTGCTGGTCGACCAACAGCACCTTCCCTACCTCGAAGCTTATCAAAGACAAAAGGAGAACGCTTTGAAGGCCGTACAACTCGACGAATCTTCAGCGGAAACCCACACTTCCCTGGCTTCCGCGCTTGAAGGCGAATACAACTGGGATCGGGCAGAGCGCGAGTTCAAGAGAGCAATCGAGCTCAACCCCAACTACGCGACGGCTCACCATTGGTATGGAATCCTTCTCTGGAGAGTAGGCAAGCTTGACAAGTCGCTACAAGAGGCGTCGCAGGCTCAGCTGCTGGACCCGTTGTCTCCGCAGATTGCGGTTTCTCTTTGCTTCGTCTACGATGCAATGGAAAAGTATGACCTTGCGGAGAGTCTCGTCCGAAAGGTCCTTGAGCTCGAACCCAATTTTCTCACAGCGCACGGCTGCCTTCACTTAGTGTACCTTCACCAGGGAAAGTATGCAGAGGCGGAGAAGGAAGTGAGTGAAATACTTCGACTTACGAAGGGTAACCCGTGGGTAAAGGCTTGGACAGCAGCCGGTTACGCCTTCGCGGGGCGGAATGAAGAAGCAAGGACGATACTAGATGAGCTGAGAGCTCTGCCTCCTGGAACGTATGTCGGAGCCCAGCCAATAGTCTATGCTTACGTGGGATTGGGAGAAAAGGAAAAAGCGATCGAGCTGATTGAAAGAGAGTATGAAACACGGGCGAACTGGCTCTCACAACTACTCCAGGAACCTCTCGTAGCCGGCATTAGGTTCGACCCCAGAGTCATCAAGGTCTTGAAGAAAATCGGCCTCGAAACATAGCATCAGCGCAGGGGCACTGATATGTGCCCGACTAGATTAGCGCCGAGACTCTCCGCATCTGTTTTGCTCCTTTGTCTGGGCTGTTCTCGCCGAACAGCTGACGACTAGTAATTTGGGAATTTGACTTTGAAGAGGTAGCCCTCGAAACTGGACGCTGGCTTGAGATATTTCCGGAGTTCCAGCTAAACTAACCTACTACTGAGATAGCGTTAAATAACGTACTACCGCCGTCATAACCTACTATAGCTATGGCATGTAGGAGGTGAGTAGTTCTGATCAGAATGAACAAGAGCAAGACCAGCATTTTTCTCATCTTATCCGCCAGCCTCGTCATCTTCTCCCTAGGCTCCCTCTCAGCCTATCCGCTGGCCGCCAGGGCAGCGTGTAGCCAGAAAGACTTCACGCTGACGATATCTCCGACGAGCACCTCCCTAACTAGAGGGTCCACCGATGGTTTCAGAATAACCATCGCCAGCGTACCGGCGACATCGGCTGGGGAGTAGCTATCACATCACCCAGCAGCACGACCGGGCTTACAATCCACCAGGCCACTTACCATGTCTTCCTCTCGTCCACCCACACATCAGGCAGCGGCACCTTCAGCGTCAACGCTAGCCAGAGTGCCGCGTTGACAACCTACACGCTCACCGTGACCGCGAGAGATACGACTCTCGGGCTCAGCCACTCCGTGACCGCAACGCTCATCGTCGACGACTTCACCCTGACCGCCAACCCGACAAAGGCGAAAGTCTCTAGGGGCCAGACAGCCTTCTCCACTATCACCGTGACAGGTGAAAATGGGTTCAGTGGAACAATAAACTACTCCGTGAACGAGCCATCCTACGTGTGCAACCTCCAACCCGATCCCGTAGCCCTAAGCTCCACCACTACTTCCATCTCCTCCACGCTCTCTTGCAACTTCAGCTCCGGGACCAATACGGTAAGCATTAGCGCAGCCCCAAACAGCGGTTCGCCTGTACGCTCATTGACCGTCACCATAACCGTACACTAGCAGCCCCAAGGAGGACGATTCACAGCGTCCCCCTCTCATTTTTTCTCAACAAGAAACCCCCTTTGTCACGCGGCAAGTCCTGACGGCGAAGACGCCAAGGGCGTGTTCGCTAGCTTTAAACCGGGAGGAGGCTAGGCGATCGCCGTCCTTTCTTATGAGTAGAGAGCCCTACATACCAGGCGCGACCACAATTGGCATGGTCTGCAAAGGCGGAGTTCTACTAGCATCCGAACGTCGGTACGCGTATGGAAGCTTCGTCATGAGCAAATCCGCGAAGAAGCTGTTCCGCATTACAGATAAAATAGGCGTCGCCTGCGCAGGCATCGTGGGCGACATGCAGGTCCTAACCAGGGAAGCACGGGCCTGGATGAGCATCTACCAGTACGAGAGGGAGAGACAGGCGACGGTGAAGAACACGGCCAAGCTCATCTCCAATCTTCTCTCCAGCCGTCGCATGTTTCCATACCTTGCAGAGACGATCATCGCTGGCTTGAGCGACGGAAAACCCGAACTCTACGTGTTAGACCCCATCGGATCTCTTCTCCCTGACAAGTTCGCGGTAGTGGGAACAGGAGCTCCAATCGCAATAGGCGTTCTCGAACTAGATTACAATGAGGGACTGTCCGTTGACGAGGGAGAGCCCCTGCTCCTTAGAGCTGTAAAATCGGCCATAGCCAGAGACATATCCAGCGGGGACGGTGTGGACTTGATGATCATCACCGAACAGGGAATCAGAGAAGAAACCCCCCGATTCGCCTAAGACCCGACTTGTGGCACCTTATCGCATCATGCGTAGTTTGTTTAGCCTTGCCTTACCCGGTTCCCGCTCAGGATTGGTCGATAGCCGATTATCGGTTTTTTCCTGTCAGCTCGACTTGTCTCTTACCCTTCGTTAGCCTTGAGACCCGCAACATCCCCCCCAGCTCAAGTTTCATCAGCTCCCGGTTGAGCTCTCTAAAACTGACATCTCCGAGATCTGACCTAAGCTGCTTTAGCAAGTCAATGTCCGTCATCGGACCCTTCTTTTCCAGAACGTCCACTATGGATAGGGACATAGGCCGGGGACTCCATATCTTGCTCAACGCCCAGTGTCACCGGGAGAGATTCTAACCGGAGCCGCCTACGTGACGGCGAGCGCGGCTCTTTCCTTCTTGGACCTCTTGCGAAAGCCCTGGTACCAGTTCTCCATGTCAGGAGTCACCGAAGGCTTGACGCGGTAAAACGCATCGCGAAAGTCCTCTATGGTAACACTCTTCGTTTCGATGTCCCGCCTCAATGCGATGAGACCTGCCTCCCTGCATACAGCTTCTAGATCTGCCCCTGAGTAGCCTGCGGCTTGACTGGCGATCTGGTCCAGGTCAACATCCTGGGGTCCAGGTCAACATCCTGG
>MNGO01000060.1 GCA_001918765.1 Crenarchaeota archaeon 13_1_40CM_3_52_10 | reverse complement strand
CTCTGGACAAGACAACGGCGCCTACTGAAGCGGTTATTGTTGGTTATTCTTGATTATTTCTTCAAACAACTCCTATTTTGAGACGGTCTCGTGAGCCACCCTAACTTGAAGCGAGATCTCTCCGTCGAAACCAAGCAACTGAGACGACTCTTCAAAGGAGTCCCAGGGGCCGGAGACGTTGTCGCACTGGCGAGTGTTGACCTTCAGATTGAGGAGGGAGAAGTTTTCGGCCTCCTCGGCCCGAACGATGCAGGCAAGACAACGCTGATCAAGATACTAGCAACTCTCCTATTGCCGACCAGCGGTGAAGCGTATGTGAAAGGGCTTGCCACGGTAAAGAACACCTCCCAGAAATCAGGAGGATAATTGACCTGGTATCGGGAGGGGAGGTGCCTGGATAGGGGATTCTCACAGTTAAGGAAAACCTCCGGTCCTTCTCGCAGCCGTACGGCCTGACCAGAGATGGGGCTCGAGGCCATCTTTATGCTTGAACCGGAAAGACCCTATAACTATGACTCCCTCTGCGTGCGATTTGCACTTATGGTGTGGTGTCCGGCGGCCGCACCACAACATACGTTATTGCGTTTTCCTGACCGGCCTGAACGCGACGATTAGCCACCACACAATAGCCTGTCCCGCGATTGTAATGGCAGTAAGCTCCAATCCACTGATCGCGAACAGCGGAACGAAATAGGTCAAGATTGAGGCGGAGGGAATGCTTGCAGTCTTCCTCGGAACTTGAGAATTCTTGTTCAGCACTGTAGGCAGGCTAAACACGGCCAGCCCAGCGCTACCGATTGAGATCAAAAGGTCCACCAGGCTCACGAGTGATTCCTCAAGTGACGACTCATCTTTTCCGACTAAATGGAAGTCTCTCCGATAGAAAAGTCAACGGTTACGCGCGGACCCGTCCCGAGGCTGCATCTGAGTATTGCTGATGTGCCCGGCAGATTACTATTGCTTCTCTCTTAGCGTGAATCGCAGCCCAGACCAGGTCTTGTCGATCGAGCAGATCTTGAAATCGACCATCCCGGCGGCGAGTCCTGCTTCGCGGACGAGAGGCTGTCCCAGGTCTGTCTGAAGTTTAGAGGTCTGCTTCGGCCAGATAATCCATAATCCAGCGTTCTTCGAAAACGCCTTCATGTGTTGTAGTCTCTCTTCTAGCTCTCGTCGTGACTTTGCAAACCATAGGGTTAGGTTAGACTGGGTTCTTACACCATCTCGAAATACCACATTTTCCGGCAATTCGCCCAGGATCAGTCGGAATCCCGGAGGTGCCCCAACTAGGCAGACTGTGTATCCCGGTTTGATTCCGAGCTTCTTGGGAAGAAGCGCGCCCGCGTATCCTTCCAAGCGTGACCGAGCTTGTGGAGGTTCTTCAGGAGGGTGCTTGATGACGTCTTCCAGCCTTTCGGCGATTTGATCCCAGTTCGTGTAGTGTGCGTCGGGGATCTGAGCCTTGATTCGTTCTACTTTCTCAGGCTCTCCGTCGACAAAGACCAAGGGTATTGTTCGGGTTGACTTGTACGACCTTAGAGCCATCGCCACATCACGTCCCTGAGACGGTAACCGGGACAGGTCAATGACTACAACGTTTGGAGGATCTTCTCTTTCGCGAAGCATGCTTGGGGTGAACTTGTCGTATTCCACCGCATATCCAGCAGAGCGCAGGTGATCTGCTTTCTCTCTGGCTTCGGCTGTGTTCCAGTGAATGAGCCTCACACGGTACAATAGAGCTTCCCGTGTTAGGTTGTGTGCTGGGGTCTCGTTACGGTCGTTTGATGTTGGTTATTCTCAGTTTGAATTGCAGAGTCTTGCCTGCCATGGGATGGTTCCCTGCTTTTCCGTAAGCCTTCTCGGGAGGAATTACGACTTCTTTTTCCTCGTTGATTTTCATGCCGATCAAGGCTTCGTCAAATCCTTGAATGACTTTTCCGGTTCCGAGTGTTACCTGCAAGGGCTTGTAGTCTCGGGCAGGGTTGTAGAGTCCTGCGGATTTCGCTTCTTTCTCCATTGAAGTGTCGAAGACCTTCCCGCCAGGGTATCGTCCGAGATAATGTACCGATACGGTGTCTCCTTTCTGAGCCTTCATGTCTTGGATACTCAATGTGGATCTCAGGGGTCCTGCTACGGGCTCTGTAAATAGCTAACGGTCGTTTCGCCAGGTGATCTTTCGGAAGCCGCGCTAATCGATTCGAATTCCTGTTTCAGCAAGCCAAGCACCACCAGGTCGTGGTACTTGTTGTCGAAGAAGACCGCGTCCCTTAGGCGTGCCTCTTCTTTGAAGCCTAGCTTCTTGGCGAGATGGACGCTGAGGTTGTTCTCAGCGTAGGTCCACCATTCGGCTCGATGCAGGTTTAGTTGCGTGAATACCTCCTCCAGGAGCAGTTTAGCGGTCTCTGTTCCGTAACCCTTGTTCCAAGCGGTCTTCTCCCCCAGTGCCAAACCCACGTCAGCAGCTGTCATCCTACGTTGGAATTGTTGAATTCGAATTGTGGCCCAGCCCATCGGCTTGTTGCTGGATTTCTCTTCGATGATGTATGCTCTTCTTCCCGTGTCTTCTCCTTTCAGCTCTTTCGCGAACTCAGCCTCCAGCGCCTCCTTTGAGATCACGTGGTCTGGAAAGGAGCGGGCTAAACGCATGATCTCTTCGTCGTTCTGCCACTTGTGGAGCGCTGTCAGATCTTCTCGTTCCAGCGCCCGGAGAACAACAAGCATTCCAGAGAGCAAGACTGTCAATCAACGTTCTGTTTTCTGCCAAGTAATAAGATGAGGCCTTCCAGAGGGGGGCTTGGTCGATGAAAGATTCATCTTAATACGCTACGGGCGCTTTCAATTGTCCTCATGATGGCTGAGAGGCAGAAGTACAAGGCAAGGTTCACGAGCAAACTGCCTAATGGAGACTTTCTCGGACTCACCGTCTGGCCTGGAAAGAGTGACCCGACCGCTGAGGTGTTGACCATCCAGATCCGGCGTCAGGGTAGCGCTGGCTGGGAAACTGTTCATCGAGTGGCTATCTATCGGACCTCGGATGGTAGATACTCTCTACTTCCCGAACGGACTCCATCTTCGCAACCTGCGAAAAGCGAGCCTGTCGCTAGCGACGAAACAGGCGAGTCTTTCGAGTAGATCTGCCAAGAAGAACTCAGGGTTATAACGGAGGGTCCGACAGGTCGTGGTACGTCGGGAAACGGATTGGCTACTAGTGAGATTATTCTCGAAGAGGCACCTTACCTCAACCTGACTACCAAGGGTAGACGGACCGGCCTGTCTCGTACTGTCGAGCTCTGGTTCGCTTTCGAGGATGGGAAGTTATTCTTCTTGGCTCATGAGAATTCCAATTGGTGGAAAGACCTTGGAAAGACTCCCCGGGTGGAGATTGAGGTTGGAGAGATCCTGTTCGAGGGAACTGGAAATCTCATTCAGGAACAACTAGAGCATGTTTTCAATCTCTTCCGTCGGAAGTATGGCGATGATCAAGTGAGTCGCTGGTATGGTGGTCACAGGTCAAACCGTAGAGTTGTGGCGGTGGAGCTGGGAAAGGTCTTGGGCAAGAGACCGTCCGAGAAGATGCGGCCCATCGAACTTGCCGCATGACCCGATAGTCATATAGCGGGAACGCCTCGTTCTAAAGAGAAGTCGGATCTGCAATGGCTTATGGTTTGGCTGAGGGTTTCAGAAAGACCGCGATACGGTTGGGCGGCAAGAAGAAGAACAGGGCCATTATTGTCGCAACGTTCGGAAACCATTTCACCCTGAACGACGCCCTAGAAAAGTTTCGCAAGGAAGGTTTACGTTTCGAGACTGAGAAGGGTCACATTGTCAAAATCTTCCTTGATAAGAATACCGAAGAGCGGGCTGAGATGGTGCGCAAGATCATTCGTGAAGGCTTCGGCTACGTAGAACCCCTGTAGACCTTCTGGCGCGGTTTTAGTTAGTGGGACTCGCCCATTTTCAGCCCTGATCTCGAGTCTGGGACATGGCTAAAGTTTCGCCCTAGAATCGTTCAGGAATGGTTGACGAACTCCCGATTCGTCGCCAGCCATCAAAGCTTGGAATACACTCTGAATCGTAAGACTCGCCCATTATCACCGCCAGAAAGGAAATTCTCTCCAAAGGGAGGGGGGGTCCTAGCGATCGCATCTCGCGACGCAAGAGGAGTTTGTCTGGCTTGCCCAAGTTAGGGTTTATTCATAGCCCAGCCAGTCGCGATTCGCTCCTGTCATGCCTCTTCCGAAGCCTGGCGAGAACGTTAAGGTGACGTTGATGAGCGGAGAAACCATCGAAGGCATCCTAGAGTGGATTGATGGCAACGGCGGCTGGGTCAAAGGTGCCCAGAAGAACAGATGGGTTCCCCTGGAAGCATTCCAACCGGGCCAGCAATCAGACGACTCGAAAGACGACGAGTAACTAATCCATTCAATCTTTTACCGGTGTAAGAACGGGGCTATTTTACGAAGACGAGCCCTTTGCTTGAGTCTATCTCAAAAGTCTCTGTATCAAGCTTTGACGCGGATCCGTTGAGCTTTCTGACTTTCAGCTCTCGCCCGTTCGGATCCGAATCGTCCTTGTCCAAGTCGATAACGCACGATGCAGTATCTTCCAGCCACTTGACAACATCCTTCGGCGCCTTCGAAAGATCCACCGTCAGAACCAGTGTCACATTCGAATCCCTTAGCTTGTCCAAGGTCTCGCTTAGTCTCTTGACAAAGTCCTTGGAGGCAACCTTAGCGACAACCGGATCTATCGAGTCGAAGAGAATCTTCGTCTTCTCGCCGATGAACATGGAACTGTTCTTGACCAGCGCGTCCTGTATCGAGTCAAAGTCAAACGCCTTCTCCACATAGTACGGCTCGAAACTGAACGAGTCCGACTGGGCCGAAAACCCGTCGACCAGGAGGAATCTATATTGCGACTCGGCCTCCGATGGATCCGCTCCAATCTTCTTCATCTGTTCCCTGAGCGCCCCGGGCGCCTTATCGTACGTAACGAACATGCACGGGCTTCCCTGCTTCAGAAAACTGCTCGCAAGTCCGGAGCACAGGGTCGTCTTCCCAGACCCTTGAGCGCCATTCACAACCACCAGACCAGGAGAGTCTAGATTACCCTGCGTAAGCTCGAAGATATGGTCGAAGCTCTGGGAGACTTTTGGAGGACTGGGACGTTTCGGAGCATCCTCCCGGACCTGTTTCTCCAGTTTGGGCTGGAACGCTTCCTTTGCAGTCTGCTCCACAGGCTCGGGAGGTTTCGTGGAACGAACTGGAGGCGCTAGCGGTGGAAGCGCAGCAGTTGGTTTGTCAGGCTCAGTGCCTTTCTTTCCGCCTGGAACGATCACCATCGGCCGGCTTGTAGGCGTCGCTCTCGGCGGGACCCATTCCGAAAGGCCTTCGGTCGTGAACGCTCTTGGCTGTTCGCTGCTCATCGAGTTTGCGTCTGATGGCATGTCTTTGAGTAGAGACTGTAGCAGTCTACTCAACGAGCTATCCTCGTCTCCCTGCGGAGGACTTGGCCAGTTTCTCGGCGGTTGATAGGAGCTTGAAGTGTTCACGGGCGAACGGTTTGGAGGAGTAGGTGAACTTGCCTGAACAGGAGGAGCTTGAATTGGAGTAGATGTTGTAGGAAAGTTGGATGTCGATGCAGGAGTGGGCGTCGAAGCTTCTCCAGTTTCTCCGTCTTCTTTCTCGTCTTTCTTCTTTTTTCCGAATAGGGTGAGTATTCCTATGATAGTGAAAAGCGTCCAGATTGGATCCAGACTGGTAAGTTGGACTAGCATTCGTTCAACCGTTTCCTATTGATCATTCAGGTTCATCCAAGGATACTTGTCTCAGTAGTATTTCGAACAGGAGAACACAGCATGAGTTGTTCTTGGATAGGAATGATGTTACCCTAGTGAATAGTCAACGGAAACAACACGGGACACTTCACTCAAGAGCCGGACTGCGCATACTCGGATTACCGAAATTACCTCTTTGTCTTCAGAATATCCGACTTTGTCAGAATACCAACAATGCTCTCGCCTTTCGCCACTAGGACGCCATAGTTACTCTGCAATAATCCCAGGACCAGATCAAGGGGAGTATCACTATTGACCACAGGAAAAGGCGAATCCATAATCTCCCGAACCTTGAGACCAAGCACCGACTCTAGGGACTCACCCCGCGCCGCCCGATCCAGAATCGTCTTCTCGGAAACACTTCCGACAGATCTTCCGCCCTCGAAAACCGGGAGCTGCGAATAACCCCTACGCCTCATCAAGTCAACGGCATCGCGGACAAGCTGCGTTCTTGCCACAGAGACGACAGGACGACTGATTAGCTCATCCACCCGACGCGCAGGGCTCTCGACACCCGCTCGTTCTAAGGCGCTGAATAGTCTCTGCACTACAGAATAAGACGGGTCCACGGAACCGGCTTCGATCTTTGCGATTATCGACTGGCTTACTCCAGCAGACACGGCGAGTCTTGACTGCGTCAGTCCGAGCTCTTTCCTCTTCTTCGGAATCTCCCCCAACGCTGGAAGCATGACTCCGGAGCTATCGAACGCTGCTCTTATTCCTATCGGAATACACCAAACCCTATTCCTAACGGAATATGAGTACAACAGAACTTATATAATTAGAATAACTGGAAACGACAACGAAAACATGTCCCCTGAAATCCAGCTCGCGGGGATCCATCCGCGGTCAGAGAAACTAATTGAGCTTACCCGCTCCTACGAGCGAGCAGGAACCAGCTGGAGCCAAGTAGAAGTCCAATTTGAGCAGGAAACTAGAGAACTAATCAAACTCCAAAAGAGCCTTGGCTTCGACCACATTTCTGACGGAGCCCTCGGATGGCAAGACCAGCTTAGAACTGTCGCGCGATCCCTCAGAGGAGTGGAGTCAGGGACACGATACTCAAGATGGTTTGACACCAACACATTCTATCAAAAGCCCATCGTCGCGGGCAAGATTTCGGCCGGCGAGATCGACCCCAAGAACTTTCTCCAAACCAGACTCTTAGCAGGAGAAAAGAACCGGAAAATCATCCTACCTGGACCGTATACGTTCTCGCAGCTATCAGAAAACAAGTATTACGAAAAGTATCCTGACTTGCTCTTCGACGTTGCAGTTGCCGAGCGCGAGATTATCAGGAGACTTAGGAATGAGGGTGTTTCACTCTTTCAACTATCGGAACCATGCTTGGTCTATCAACCATACCGAGAAACGTTCAGGGGCGAGTCGGAGGTTGAACTCGCGCTTAGAGCAATTCGTTCGGTGGTCGAAAACAATCCTGGAGAATTTGTGATCCAGACCTATTTTGGCGATGCTGCCCCAATATTCTCCAAACTCGTAGACCTTCCAGTTCACGGTATTGGAATCGACTTGTTCGAAACTGACGTCTCCTCGCTCAGCAGACAGACCTCGAAAACACTTGTTTTGGGCGTTGTTGACTCACGAGAGTCCTACGTTGAGGACCCTCACTGGATTGCTGACACTGCGAGAAAATTCCGCAAGCAGGTCGATGTTCAGGACCTAGTTTTTGCCTCAAATTCCGACCTGAAATTTGTGCCACAAGGCATCGCGAACCAAAAACTGGAAGCGTTGTCGAAAGCATCTGAACTGTTCGAAGGGAGCCGATAGATGTCGAAGCTCTTTCCGATTCAGGAGATCGGAAGCCTCGCCAAGCCCAAATGGAGAACGAAGGGACTGCGACAACCCCTCTCCGCACAAGATCTTTCCGAGGCCGAAGAGTGGGCTCAGAAGCTCGGGATTAATGATTTTCATGACCGAGCCAAGGGCATTCTCAAGACTAGCGACGACAAGACGCGAACAAGGGAGATTCTAGAACTCTCCACCCTGTACGGCCTCCGCCTCTTTGAAACCGCTGGCGTAGACAACGACGGCGTAGGGGGAGAACAACAAAGAGTGGAAATGTACGAGCATGTAATCAAGGCCGTCGAGGGAATGAACCTCCTTGGCCACGTACACTCGTTTGACTACAAGTACTTCAACAAAGGAGTCGCAGAGTCAAAAGTCTCAAGAAAACGCCCCATCTACACACCAGAATTCTCGGATGTAACGAGATACGCTCACCGAGCGGTGAAGGTTCCGATCACCGGTCCATATACGCTGGTGGATTGGTCCTTCAGCGGATACTACATCCAGAAGCAACGCGCGTCATCTCCGAAGTCTCGAAAGATCGAAGCAAAACGAGAGTTCCTCCTAGATATCGTCGAGCAAGTCATACGACCTGAAATCCGAGACCTAGTCGATGCGGGAGCATCCTGGATACAGATAGATGAGCCGGCGGTGACCACGCATCCGGAACCCCAGGAGATGGAGCTGTTTGTCGAAGCGTGGAATGAAACGGTCAAAGGGTTCAGTTGCAAGTTCAGCGACCACACCTGTTATCCATCCGAGATAGGATACAAGGTTCTAGCAGAATACGCACCGAAGCTGGACAAGTGCGACCAGCTCGCGCTGGAGTTCGCCAATCGGGACACATCGCGTCTTGGAGTCGATGAGAGTTCACGGGAAGGATACAGCGACCTCAAGCATTTCGTCAATGCTGGTTTCAGCGGAGAGTTCGGGCTCGGTGTCGCTCACGTGCACGACTTCACAGGTAACGTCTCTTCCGGGGCCGGACAAGCCATCGGACGAGATCTGATCGAGTCCCCGGAGCTAGTGCGGGACAGGCTTCTGTTCGCCACAAAGATCGTTGGAGATCCTGTGAAGATTTGGGCGAACCCGGACTGCGGACTGCGGACCAGAACGTGGGACGTATCGTTTGCTAAGCTTGCGAACATCACGAAGGGAGCTGAACTAGCTAGGGAGACATTCGAATGAGACTGAGTGATCGGGCTAGGCATCATAACCTGGTAACCGTTGAGCTTATTCCAGACAGAGTTGTTCCGGGCGATTTGGCTCTCCTGAGGGGTAGGGTTGACGCTATCACGGTTCCTGCCCTGCGGAATGGCCACGATGATCCTAGTTACCCAAAGTCTTTCGCTGTGACCCCACAACGCAGAAGCCTTGCTTCCGCAGCTATCATTAACAGGGCTGGGATAACCGCGGTTCCCTCGCTGACATGTCGCGATTGCCGCAGATCGGACCTGTCAATGATCTCGAGCCAGGTGGAAGACGGGCTTGGAAACGTTCTGATCGTCTATGGGGATCCCTATCCAGAGCCGCGCCCCGGGACCTACGAGTTCACGAAAACGAATGAGCTAATTCGGGAAATCTCTTCGCTAAACGGTGGAAGCGATCCATGCATTGGGGCAGTAACCAATCAGCACGTTAGTAACAGGGAAAGCGAAATCTCTCGAACGATATCACGGGTCGATGCTGGTGCAGATTTCATTGTTACAAATGTCGCCTTCGACTCAGAGAGCGTACTTGAGCATAGAGACTCTCTACTTGAAGCTGGGTTAAACGTTCCACTCTTGATTCAAGTCTCCATTCCCCTCAGCCTTGACAACGTATTGTTTGTGAGCCACAAATTCGACATTCCTGTTCCAGTCCACGTTAGGAAGAAATTGTTGAACGATCCCGCTGGAGGAAGTCTGGCTGTTGCAGCGGAAGCCTACGAGGCTCTACACGGAGAGGCAAATGGCATTCACTTCTCATATCTATTCAGACAACGAAATCCGATTCCTACCTATCGGCATCTGCTGGAGACAATTGGGATAGAGGGGCCCGCGCTGGCTCCGCTAGCCACTTCCGCTGTGAAAACATACTCTGCTCTGTAGCGTTTTTCGAGGACCAGGCGGAGATCGGGATATTCAGCTGTCCGTCTTTGTTGGTTCGAGAGATAGTGCTGCGTCTTCGCCCAGTTGAAGAGCTTTTTTCAGTTCCTTTTTCATAAGTGAGGGGTCGTGGTTGAGGTTGAAGTAGTCCGCGAAAGTGCTTGTGGTCCTCAACATTCTCGTTCTCCCGATCCTCTCATCATTAATCAGATCCATATCCTTCAGCTGTTTCACATGGCCATAGGCCAATTTTCCTCTAACGCGCACAACATATGACTGGGTGACGGGCTGTTTCAGTGCAATGAACGACAGTGTTCGAAGAGGGCCGGGTGTCAGAAGTGGCCTGTTCGCCAGTTTCCGAACGTGCTTGCCAAATTCTGCCTTGAGCTGCATAACAAAGCGTCCATCCGGAAGCTCCACGACTTGAATCGGGCTCCCTGCCATTCTGTACCGTTCAGCAACTGCGGTGGCGATTCCTCGTATTTTGTCCTCTGATCTAGCGCCAATGACGGACCCGATCATTTTCAGGTCTAGTGGCCGTCCAGAAACGTACAGCGCGGCTTCGCAGAGCTGCTGCTGGAGATCGGCAGTTTTCAGCTGGGCTGTGTTAGTCGAAACTTGTGCTTCCATCGTTTTTCAGTTCGATTTCGATATCTCCGAATTCGAGAGGCTGGGCGAGGCCAACTCTTCCTTCTACTGCCAGGAATAGTAGCATGATGAACATTCTCACCGCGTCAAGAGGGTCTCCTTTTCCGAGAAGCGTTAGGAAGGACAATTTGTTCCGTGTCGGGCCGGCTTCTGCGAGTAGTCTCTGGAGAAAGGCTTTGATGTTCTCCTCGATCTTGACGAGGAAATCGTCCACTTGCTCGAACACTTCGGGTGTTCTGAGGATCTGCTGTGTGCTGGGCGGAAGCATCCTCTCTGCCGTTAGCACCTCGAGCAGTCCTTTGATGACTTCTTCGACAGACGTTGTTGTCGATTCATATCTCAAGGGAAACGCCAGAGGTGGCGGGACGAAATCCGTAGGCCTCTCGAGCGGTGGCTTTGGAGGTTCTTCCATCTTGAGGATGAGTTCTGATTTCATGCGCAGAAGGATTGCTGAAGAGAGGAGGGCTGTTCCGGAGACGGAGAAGTCGATGAATCCTCTGCCCCTCATCTCGTGGAGGAGCTCGTCGAGGAGGTTTGCGAGGTTTACGTCCCAGGGTTTGACGCGGTGAAGATGGATTAGGTCGAATAGGACGGCGTAAGGTGCCTTGAGCCAGTATGCTTCCTCGTGAGATGTCAGTTATTCTCACTCCTTGAAGGTAGGGACACGATCTGGCTGCTGCCTTTGTCGATGAAGACTCCGAACACTCTCTCTGCTCTGGATATTGTTGTGTCCTTAAGCGAGATTACTATGAACTGGGACATGCTGCTCCTCGATCTTAGAAGTGTCGCCAACCGTTTCGCATTGAGCACATCTAGGTGGGCGTCGATCTCATCCAATACGTAGAAGGGCATTGGATGGATCTGTTGTAGTGCGAGGAGATAGCAGACCGTTGACACGGACTTCTCTCCACCACTTGCACTCCCAATCGTGAGCTCGGTCTTTCCAGGGAACTGAAGCAGGACGTCGAGTCCGCCCTCGAACGGGTTTTCGGGATTGTCCAGGACCATTCTTCCATTTCCTTCGCCTGTCATCTCACGAAAGATACTCTGGAATGTCTCGTTGACCTTGTTGTACGCGCTCATGAAGGTGTCAAGCTTCTTCCTTTCTAGTTCGTTCATGAAGTCGAGGATAGCTAGTTTCTCACGTTCGAGTTCTCCGATCCTGACTGAGAGATGTTTGTATCCCTCTTTCTGTGATTCGTACTGTTGCGCCGCAAGCTGGTTGATAGCACCTATCTCGTCCCGCTCCTGTTCGAGGACACGTTTCATATCCTCAGCCTCTTTGATCAGATCTGGATGAGTCTCAAGCGGTTTTTCGAAGCCGAGTCCTTTGAGTTGTCCTTTGAAGATTGCCAATTGAGCATCGACTTCCCTAAGGCCCGCCTTCAGATCGGTCAAGATCGCGTTTAATGGGTCCATCATCTGCAGAAGTTTCCGCGTTGCTTTTTCGACCTCTACAAACTGTTCCTCGTACTTCTTCCTCTCATCTACAACACTGTCCAAATTCCCGACCAGGCGTTCTCTCTCCTCGTTGAACTGTTTCATCTCTTTCTCTAGTGCTTCGAGTCGTTGATGGGCTTCGTTTGCTCTGGTCTCTTCGCGATGAATTTCGGAGTCAAGCGACCGGAGTTGTATGCGGATTTGGTCTATTCCCGGCCGCAGTGTCTCAAGAGTGGATTGTTGGGATGATAGATGTGATTCTAGTTCGAGCTTCCCCCGAAGAATGACCTGGTTTTCTGCGGCAGCTTGGTCTTTCTCAGTCTCGAGTTGAGAGAGCGCTGACCTTCTTGAGTCGATCCTGAGTTTCGTCCGTTCTTCTTCGATGACTGCGAGGCGCCTTTTCATTTCTCCCTGCTTTTCCGCGGTCTCTTCTAGCAGGGCTCGTTCTTTTGTCATGGAGCTTTGAAGGCTGTCGATTCGTCGTGTGGTCTGTTGGAGGAAGGTTCTTGTTCTCTCGAAACTCTTCTTGGCGGTTTCTACGTCTCTTGCTAAGGCTTCTCGGGTCTTGCTTGCTGACACTCGATCCTCTAAGAGCTCGTTCAGTTCTGTCTCGATCAGATCAACGTCGGACCGTGAACGTTGTACAACGGTTTCCAAAGACTTGACTGTTTTCTCAAGAGTCTCAAGAGCGGTGGAGCGGGGAACTATGTTTGAGATCTCGAGTGGGGCTCTGTAGTAACCGCTCTCGAGGCCGCCTCCGGGCTCGTACAGATCTCCGCTGGTCACGACGCACCTTTGCCCTTTGGATGCGGTTAGAAACGCTGCTCTCTGGGTCGTGGCGAGTATAGTATCGCCGAAGACGAATTGGACAGCGGGCGCGATCGACCTGTCGGACCGTATCACCTTTGAAAGAGGACCAATTATTCCTGGCGCCTGGTTAGCATCGAGCGCATCGTTCGGGAGCTCAAGATCGTCTATGGGTACTATCTTGACTCGTCCGAGCTTGGTGCGTTTTAGGCTCTCGATGCACTTGATTGCGACTTCCAGATTTTTCACGACTAGTGCTTTCATCCAGCCCGCGCTGGCTGCTTGGATTGCCTTGCCATATTCTTCTGGAAACTTAACGAGGTCTTCAAGCCGTCCGTAAACGCCATTCAGGGCGCCTTCATCGGCCATCTCTTCGATCTTCTCGATGGCCCTGTCTTCAGCTCCTAGACTGTCGGCTAGGTTCTTTTGGGTGTTGAATTCGACGACTGTGACACGTGCTCTCTTAGCGATCTCAAGGGCTTCGTCGATCTCTTTTCTTCGCTGGTCTTTGAGTTCGCCGTAGTCCTTTGTTTTCTGTTCGATTGTTTCGAGTCGTTTCTCTTCTTCTTTCTGGAGTTTTTCCATTTCGCGGATTCTGCTCTTCAGTTCTTCTGAGAGCTGTGCGAACTCTTGTTGGCGTGCTTCGAGGGTCTGCAGGTGGCTGGCGGTTAGGTCGAGTTTTGTGGAGCTGCCTTTGCTTTGGGCGGTTAGGTTTGAGAGTTCTTTGCCGAGACCGTCGATCTCGTCTTGAACCTCTCGCAGTTTCTTGTTGTCCTGGTCGAGCGATGCTCTGGCGGCTGTGAGCTTTTTGCTTATTTTTTCGACCTTGGTTGTGGACTCCTCCATTTTGTCTTCGAGGGTTTTCTTGCGTGACTGGAGGCTTTTGATCGAGCTTGCTAGTGGTTTGATGGAGGTTTCCATCTCTTCTGCTTGTTTTGTGAAGGCGTCGCGTTGTCTTGTGCGGGTTGCAACTAGGTTCTTTGCTGTTTCTGCGGCTGATTTTGCTTCGACGATGCCTTTGCTGGCTTCTGCTATGCGTCTTTCGAGGTCGAAGAGTTCTTGGTTTCCTCGGGCAACTGTCTTTTCCTCGAAGCGACGTCTCTCCTCTTCGATCTTTGCTCTTTGCTGTGTTAGGTCTTCTCTTTCACGTCTCACTTGATCTAACTTGAGCTGTTCTTGGTCGAGGATCTGTAGCATTTCCTGGTGTCGTGTTTCGAGTGATAGGATCTGGGCAGAGAGAATGCGGGCTTGTTGGCTATTTATCTCGATCTTGAGAAGGTTAGACCGTAAGAGATCGTTTCTTTCTCTTTCAAGCTGTTCTATTCTCTGCCGGACCTCGTCAACTCTTGCTGAGGCGACTTTGAGGTTCAAGTCCGCTTCGGACAACTGGACTCTTGCTTCAGCTTTCTTGGTCTCGAAGGTTCCAATTCCGATTAGGCTTTCCAGAATCTTCCTTCGTTCTTCTGTGCTGATCTCTGCTAGTCGGGTAATGGCGTGTTGGGAGATGAGGTTGAACCCGGTGACTTGGATGTCTGCGGAACTCATTATGTCCTGTACTTGTTTCCTTGAGAGGCGTCGTCCGTTGAGCCGGTAGATTCCTTCTCCGCCTTTCGAGAATTCTCTCGAAATTGTTACGAGGTCAGAGTCGACTGGTAGTTTTCGGTCGGTGTTGTCGAACTGGACGGCGACGTAGGCGGAGCGTGCTCCTTCTCCTTGGGACTTGTGGACTAGGTCGGATAGGCTTCTGCCTCGGAGTTCGCGGGGGCTGAGCTCACCTAGTGCGAACTTTAGAGAGTCAAGAATATTGGACTTGCCGGAACCGTTTGGTCCGGTTATGACTGTGAATCCTGTGCCGAGGTTGATGGAGACCTTCTTGTTGAAGGTCTTGAATCCTCGGATGTCGATTCTCTTGATGAACACCAAGGCTGGGGCCCTGGACTCTCACTCGGAATCGTGGCGTGTTCTCATCGGCCGAATCTTCTGTAGCGCCTCTGGTAGAGTCTGATGGCCCTTAAGAAATCGATTCTTCGAAACTCAGGCCAGTAAACGTCTACGAAGACAAGTTCGCTATAGGCCGCCTGCCACAGGAGAAAGCCGCTCAACCGTTCCTCGCCAGAGGTCCGTATCACAAGGTCCGGGTTCGGATTGGGAAGGTGTGCGGTGTAGAGGTACTTGTGGAATATTCCCTCATCAATATCCTGGGGTCGTAGGTGTCCTTGGTAGACGTCGTCAACGATCTTTTTTGTAGCGTCAACAATCTCTGCTCGTCCCGTGTAAGCGATCGCGATGTTCAGGAAATGTCCGGAGTACTGACTTGTCTCATCCTCCAATTTCTTCAACGCGTCTTGGAGGCTTTCCGGGAGGAGATCGGTTCTGCCGAGGGCTTTAACTCTGACCTTCTGAGTGTGGAGGCGCTTGTCTCTCCCGAGTTTTCGGGCCTCTTCCTCAACAAGCTTGAGGACCGCGTTTACCTCCTCTGGGGGCCGGTCGAAGTTTTCTGTCGAGAAAGTGTACAGGGTGAGAGTCTTGATTCCGTATTCGAGGCACCAGTCCAGCACTTCTTCCCCTACTTTGGCCCCGATGATGTGTCCGTCGTTTGGCCGAAGGGCTTTTTCCTCAGCCCATCTTCTGTTGCCATCTAGGATAATTCCGATATGTTCGGGTAACGGTTTTCCTTTGACTTGTTCGGTTAGCCATTTTTCATAGGCGGTGTATACTCCTGCTATTCTGAGTAGGCTGTCTAACATGTTTGTTCTTTGACCTCCGGTTTGTGTAGCTGGGCTTGGGCGAGGGCTCGTCCACAGGAGCAGCCCTCTCTCGTGTCAGGTATCTTGCCTATAGCTTCTATGAGAATCTTGTTCAGGATCTGGCTAGTCTCTTTTCCTTTGTCTTCTACCTCCTTGGCGGAGAGTGTTCTCTGGAGTCCGGCGGCCATGTTGGAGATGAAGCTGATTGATGCGTAGCAGATTTCAAGTTCTCTTGCCAGGAAGGCTTCTGGGGCGCCTGTCATTCCTACGATTCCGCCGCCGAGGGTCTTTAGCATCCGGATCTCTGCCGGTGTCTCATATCTGGGGCCTTCCGTGCAGGCCATTACGATATCGTTTCGAAGGTTTTTCTTGTTGTCTGAGCCGGCGCTGGCTATCGCGTTTCTTAGTGTTAGACAGTATGGCCCGGACACGTCAATGTGGGTGACTGGGGGATCGTCGTAGAAGGTTCCTCGTCGCGACTTTGTAAAATCGATCAGGTCTGAGGGTATGACGATGTCGCCTGGTGCTAGCGAGGTGTCGATTGCGCCGACGGCGTTGGTTGCGATTATTCGCTCGACACCGAGACTCTTCAGTCCCCAGATGTTCGCTCGATAGTTTACCTTGTGCGGTGGGGCGGTGTGTCCTTCGCCGTGTCGCGGCAGATAGATTACCTCGCGTCCCTTGACTTGTCCAATCGTCAGGGTTGGGGTTGGACCGTAGGGTGTGCCGATGATCTTTTCTTCGCCTTTGATGATGGATTTGACTCCTGAGCCGCCGATTATGGCGATGGGTGGTTTCATTCTTCTTCCTCGTAGAGCGCGCCGAGCTCGTGGAGGGATAGTTTCGCGCCCTGGCTGAGCTTTTTCTTCGCCGTCTCCTTCAGGTTCTGTTTATGGGTCTCTTCTTTTTGGCGCTGGCTCGTTTTCTCAGCTAGATCGATTGATTTTCTGACGACTTGGTATTGCTCGTCCGTGTCCTTGTATTCTCCGCGGATCTGGTTTAGGGACTTTCTAACATCTTCCTGTTTGATCTTGAGAGCGCCGAACCGTTCAGAGAGTATTACGATCTCTTCGTGGTGTTTCTGGCTTTCCTCTGCAAGCTCCTGGATCTTTGCGTGGAGCTCGTCTGCCTCCTTGTTATCTTTCGCAACATCGTCTCGTAGTCGGAGAATTTTCTTGGACGCGGTTACCTGGATCTCAAGGGCTCGGATCTTTATCATCAAACGCTTCTCTTCCTCTTTGCTTAGCGGGGCGGATTGTACCTGCCACTCAAGCTGTTGCAGCTCGTGCTCGGCTGTTACGGACGCGAGGAGTTTGGGTGCTGTCTTCTGGAGAGTCTTGAGCTTTGTGATGTTCTGTCTGGCCTTGTCTCGGAGGTTGTCCCGTGTTTTCTTGAGGGCTCTGACCGTCTCGTTGAGATCGTCGCGGGTCTTACGGCTTTCTTGTAGTTCATTGCGCGTCTTGTCGAGCTTTTCCCTTACTTCGGAGAGTTCTCCTAGAAGTTTTCTCTCGTCGGTTTTGATCCGCTGGCGCTCGTCTGCGAGCGTGTCGAGATTGGTCATAGCTGGATCCCCCGTTTGGATGGTAGACGGGTTCTGATTATTGGAATGGGGAAGCCGCCTTATAGACGTTCAACTGGCTAGATCTACGAGGGAGGCTAGTAGGAGTTGGAAAGGGTTGGGAACCGCTTGTCCATGATCGGGACTGTGCATGTGGACCCTGCTAGCGCCACTGCTGTCCGGGATAGTATTGTCGCGTTGAAGCCGGAGGTTGTGGCCTTGGAGCTGGATGAGGCTCGGATGATGGCTCTTGAGAGTCCGAAGGCTCAGAGCGGACGGGGCGCAGGAGTGTCATTCCTGACCATGGCCTTGCTGGAGAGGTTTGCGGGCCAGATGACAGGGTCGCCTCCGGGAACAGAGATGCTGGAGGCGGCCAAAGCGGCGAAGGCTGTCGGATCTAGAGTGGAGTTCATCGATCTTCCTATCACGAGTACGGGTGCGGCATTGAGGAAGCTGCCGAGAAAGGAGAAGGCGAAACTGGTGGTGGACGCGCTAGCGAGCCTTGTAGTCTTGCCATTCAGCAGAATAAACTGGTCGAAGGTGACCGAGGATATGGACTCGCAGATCGGCGCTTTCCGGAAGAGATACCCGGTCCTGAGCAGGATACTAATCGATACCCGCGAGGAGTACATGATCAACCGGTTGAAGATGGTGATGGCCTCGACGACCGGACAGGTCTTGGCGGTTGTAGGGTACGGGCACAGGGCCTCGCTCGCACGGGCGCTGACGGGCTACATGGAAGGACCAGGGTTCGCAACAAGCTTCTCCTGGCAAGTGTCAACCGGCAACTGAAAGGGCATCCAGAGTTCCTCGCGCGGTTTCAGGACCATTTCACAAAGGGCCACGAAGGAAGGAAGCATAGCAAGAGACTGGTGAACGTGGATTTAGAGGGTTTTTCACGAAGGGCGCAGGGCGCGAAAATCGACCACCGGGGGGGTAACATAATAGTTAGCAGAAAAAAATAGTTACAGAAAAACAAAAGTTAGCGAAAAAGAATTGTTACAGAAAGAGAAAAGTCTAGGATTCAAGCATTGTCTTGTCTGGCTCATCTTGATCTTCCGGCCCCGGTATGGGCTGATTTCGATAGCTCCCGAAGGAGGTACGCTATGGCATTGTCAAGCTTGGCGCGAGAACCGGGGTCAACGGTGTAAACATGGAGTTGGATTAGAGTTCTGATTCCACCCTCACGGCCACGCGGATGGGACTTGAAATAAAGCCCGGGAAACGCCCTGCGTGTACGGTCCAGGGCGGGCGCGAGCGCTGACTCGATAATCCCCACCAAGCCTATGGTGACTTCCTTAGGAGCTTCTGCCTTTGAAGCCCTTAGCATAGGAATGACCGACCCGGTAAAGATCGCCTTCATCTCAGAAGGAACGCCCGGAAGAGAGACTAACCTGGTTGTGCCAACTTTGATCGTGACCCCTGGCGCGGTCCCAATAGGATTTGGCAAAGGATCTGCCCCCTCTGGCAGAGTAGCCATTTTTCTGCGAAACCGGGTTAGACCCGTGGAAGCTTCCAGCTTACTGTATCGGGCTTTGACCATTGCCAAGGCCTCCTGGTTCAGCACTAGGCTCTTGCCTAGAGCAATGGCGATTCCCTGGAGAGTCATGTCATCATGGGTCGGCCCGAGACCCCCAAGTGTGATCAAGAGATCTGGTTTTCTTCGAAGAGCGCCTGTGACCCCATCCTTGATCGCCGCTAGAGAGTCGCGAAGAACTGTGATCCTCTGGAGGGTCCAACCGAACCTCGTGAAACGTTTCGCGATCCAGTGAGAGTTGGTATCCAGCGTATGCCCTATCAAGAGTTCGTTGCCAACAGAGATTATCTCCGCCGTCGGCGATTTATTCACTCAACCAAGGCACCTGAAAATAGCGACTAGTGTTTCTCCAGCGAGAGAACTGCCGCTAGAGCGCCGGAGAGGGCACGGTTCGCGTCTTTCCCAAACCCGATTATCACCAGGTCGTTTTCAGATGGATGGAAGAGTTCTCGAATTCGAGCATCTTCACGGGGTGAGAGTTCGGCAACCCTCTTGTTATCAGGCGGAATCGAGAGCTTCCCGTTGACAAATGCGACTGTTATGGTCCCTTCAGCGCCGACCTTGATAGCTTCGTCCCTTTGTAAGACCCCTGTCATCCCGGGCTTGTACATTTTCGTTAGGTGAACTCCCACTGAGATCTTGCCAGGGACAAGTTCTGTCTCATCTAGTGTTTTGATATTGCGGACGGCTATCTGCTTGAGATACTTCTGCAATGTTTCTCGTCCTTGCCGGGAAAGCTTGACCCCCGTTCCTTCACTAACTTCAACCAGGCCCTGTTCGGCAAGCCTCTCCAATAGGCCCCGGGTAACACCGTCGTTGATCTGAAGCGCCTGGGCAAGAGCGCGTCGTCCAACAGGACCTTGCTGGTCGATGAGAACTAGTGCATTTAGAAGCTGGACGGGAGTAAGCTGGGGAAGCGGACCCCTCGCGCCACGACGCCACTTCTCAAGCATCTCCTCGAGCATGAGATCCGACTGCCGAAAGCGATCCGGCCACTGGAAAGTTAACTCTTCCCAAGAAAAGAGCAGTGTTCATTCTCTGGCTCTATCTTCTTGGGCACTGAAAGATTTCATTGCCCGGCACGTATCATCGAAGCACTAGTTGCTCACAGTTTTCCCGCAGTTAGGGCAGACGAGTGTCCCACGGGGGACCATTGTGGCGCAATGGGGACACCATTCAAAGTCGCTTTGCTCAACATATCTCTCATCAAGGACTCCCTGTGCTTTGTCAGACTCGGCCTCGGCATTATCCACCTTCCCCGGATACATGTAATCGGGCTTCGGATAGTTGGTCGTTAGCGGCCTTCCTTTGATCCAAGCAGGAGGTGGTACAAAGCAAAATCCTGACACCAATCCCCTGAACCTTTCAAAGACACCAGCTTCCTGGGTGATCATGACAGTGAGACCCTTCCCCGCGTTGGGTGTGACTATCAGGTGTCCGCGCCTTACCACGCCAGGCTTTTTGAGATCTATCTCAGAGATACTCTCCCTCCGAATCTCAACGTCTTTCCTGCGCTCCAGTTCCTCTAGTGTCAGAGGATTCTGGAATCGCAATCTTTTCTCACCCCAGGCAATGATGACTATAATGATCGGGAAACCGATAAAGTAAGCGTATACAGGCACGGTTCCAAGAAGGATACCAATTACTGCGGCTCCGCCGATTCCCGCCAAAGCGGCTACGACGAGTATTACAACGAACCACCTGCTGGTCTTAACCCCGATGATCCTCTGAGAGGTAAAGTAGACTCCATATCCCCCCGCAAAGTTGCCCTTCTTCTTCAAGCCACCGACCATTAGACCGCCGAGGTATCGTTCTTGCCCGTGCGTGAACTCTTTCCACGCAGTGACCCCTTCTGACAGCTTTTCCTGCTCGACCCGTAATCTCTCAAGGTTTCTCGCTTCAGGGTGAAGAAGCAACCATTTGTTTCTGAACTTCTTGGTAACGAAGTGTAAGTCAACTAGATCCAAGACTAGGCCCACCATCACTCCCACAAACCCGAGCAGCCACCAATCGCTGAATGCGTTCAAGGTAGGCAGGGTATCGACTAGTACGCCCGCCCCGATTATGTAGACGAAGGAGGATATCGAAAAGAGGGTAGTCCAGCGATTCCATATAATGTCCCATTTGTAAAAGTCAGGGTGATCACTTTGGAAATGCGCAGATCGGGAAAGCTTGCCTTCCCCGCCTCCGCTGAACCCTGCTCCACAAAGCTGACAGACATAGTTACGAGCGTAGATTTTCCAAGGCGCAATTCCGATCCAAGAGACAACTATCCCTACGACGAAGATGGTGGCGCTCGTAGGTGTGAAATGACAATTTGAGGCAGCCTGGCCAGCCGCCTGCGAGCATTGATTAATTCTAGCGCCGTAAAGGACCATCCCCAGTCCAAGAAACGCCACGATAATTTCGATAGTGTTCCTTTTCATTTTCTCCTTCAGTCGTGGAACATCAATTGGGGTTTCCAGTTTAATAATGGACGGTTTCCGTAACTTCGCAACCTACAGGATCTTAGGGTGAAGATCGACGTGAGCGAACTTCGGGTGAGGCCTCTTCAGACATCGAATCGCAATTGGGTCGCGTCCTTCGTCAAATCTCACTGGGGTTCCGAAACTATCGTCGCCAAGGGCCGGATAATTCGCCCGGCTGAACTTGATGGTTTTGCAGCTTTCAGGCGGAAAGACCCAGTCGGCTTGCTGACCTATAGAATCGAGGGGATTGATTGCGAGATTGTAACGCTAGACAGCACGGAGGAGAGAGTAGGAATCGGAACTGCCCTCATTGATACCGTCAAGAAAAAGGCGAAGGCGAAAGGCTGTAAGCGGCTCTGGCTCATAACCACCAACGATAATCTAAACGCTCTTGGATTCTATCAGAAAAGAGGTTTCCAGATAATAGCGGTCCGTCCCAATGCCGTGGATGAAGCTAGGAAACTGAAGCCTCAGATTTCCTTGAAGGCGGCGAGCGGTATTCCGATAAGAGATGAGCTAGAACTCGAACTTAAACTGTCAGAATAAGACGACACTTCGAAGAGATGATGGTATCGGAGAGGATTTCTGAGAAATCTATCGCTATCGCTACGGTTTCTTCTTGTCGCTGAGCCACCATTTCAGGTAGTCTTTGTGGCGTCGTTTTTTCTCTTCGTCCGCGGATTCCTCGGTGCGAAGCATCTTTTCTCGTCCTTCGAGAAGGTTTTGCTGAGTGAAGGTTAGGCCGCAACTCTTGCACGCGTACGACTTGATTGCAGGGTCATAGCTTAGGTTTCCACCGCACTCCAAGCAATAGTTCGGCAATCTTCTCCTCAAGAAGAAATTCGGCTCCAGAACCAGATAAAGATTCGGTTACTTGAACGGGCTGAAGATGAAAAATTGGTCTGCGGACAATGAAAATTGGTTGCGTGCGGGGAACGGTTAATATGTCGAGTCTATCGAACAGAAATCGATTCGATTGCCTCGATACCATGGCAACATGCACAAGAAGAAAGCTACCGGCGGGATCAAGCGTCCATGGCGCGGAAAACGCGCCTACGAGGCTGGTGGAGAACCAGTCGAGACAACCCTTGGCAAGGTCAAGCAGAGAAGAGTTGGAATTCGAGGCGGGGCTCAAAAGATAAGATTGGCGTCAGCTGACTGGGCTGTCGTGACCGACAAATCGACAGGAAAGTCATCAAAGTCAAAGCTTCTACGTGTAGTGAAAAACCCGGCGAACGTCGACTATCAAAGGAGAGGAGTAATCACAAAGGGCGCTATCGTCGACACGGAACTCGGTCAAGCCCGTGTAACTTCTCGTCCAGGACAACACGGAGTCATAAACGCAGTCCTCGTATCCCAAGCCAGCAAATCCTAAGAAAGAGCGGTGAAGCCAGGGTGAAAAACCCGGGTCGCATTATCATCTGGCCATTCCACATCGACAGCACCAAGACAAGGGGTCAGGGAAGAAAACTCCCGATAGCGAGAGCGATCAAGCAGCCGAATCTTAGAGAGATCGTTCAAGCGGCCACAATACTAGGCTACGTTGCAGAACCGAAGGAGAAGTCGGCAATGCCTAGTCTTCACTGGGAGAAGGCGGGATATGTTACGGTCAAGAAGACGGCCCCGAAGGTTGCAATGCTGAAATCGATCGCTGGGGAGATTGTGAAGATCCGGCAGAAAGAGGCGCAGGCTGCCGAGCCGAAGAAAGACCGACGATAGACCCGACCTAGCTATGTTTCTTGTTCGGGTACATGATGATCTTTCCGGAGCGTCCCGATTTCATCAACGCGAACGCTTTGGAGAACTCTTCAAGATCGAACCGGTGAGTTATGAGCTTCGACAGGTCAACCTGACCCGCCTTTAATACTGCAGCTGTCTTGTACCAGGTTCCGAAGAGCCGACGGCCGAAGACACCACGGACATGAGCATCCTTGAAGACAATCCAGTTGGCCACGTCAAGCTCGATCTTCTTCGAAGGCAATCCGAAGAGAATCGCAGTTCCTCCCGGACGAATAACTTTGAAGCCCTCCTCGAAGGAAGGCTGCGCCCCTGACATTTCGAAGAACGCATCTACTCCACGCCCATCCGTCAAGCGCATAATCTCATTCACGACATCCTGTTGAGAACCGTTGATCAGAACATCTCCACCCATATCCTTCGCCAGCTTCAGTCGGTAATCGACAATGTCCACGCCGAAGATCTTAGTCGCACCGAACGACTTGCAAAGTCCAATAAGGCAGGCGCCTATTGGACCGCAACCAAAAACCGCAACAGTATTCCCCGAAATCTCTGCCGCGGACGCCGCGTGAACAGCGTTGCCGAGAGGTTCTTGAGCTGACGCCACTTCGATCGGAATCTTGCGATCGTTAAGCCATGCATGCTGCTCGTTGAGAACGTGATATTCAGCAAAGCATCCGTCGGTGTCGACTCCGCGAAGAAGCATTCTCTCGCAAATGTGAGCGTTGCCGGTTCTGCACTGGAAGCATTTGCCGCAGAAGATGTGGGTCTCGCCGGAGACAATATCGCCTTCGCGAAGGTCGGAGACCTCTTTGCCTACGTCGATGATCTTTCCTGCGAACTCGTGTCCCATGACCATTGGAGGCTTGACTTTTTCCCGGATCGATTCATGCCAATCGTAGATGTGCATGTCCGTCCCACATATCGACGTTGCTTCGATCCGAACGAGAATGTCCCGGAGGCCTGGCTTGGGTGTTGGCCACTGTTCGAAGACTGCGCCCGGACCCGGCGACGGCTTTACGACAGCGTGCATCTTTTCTTTCAACGAATTTCCTCGAAACTGGCCGTTAGCCCCACAAAGAGGGCTGTAAAACGTTTTAGATTAGGAACAAATTCTCAATCTTGAGAGTATGAGCCAAGAGTCCGGTTTGCAAAGAGCACCACTTCTAGACGCATTGAGGGAAGAGCTTAGAGGACTGGACGACCAGGATTTGTTGTGGCGAGTCAGGACTCTTCAAAGCCCATCCGCGCCGCACGCCAAGGTTGATGGTAAGAATGTCATTGTACTCTGCTCCAACAACTATCTTGGACTAGCTAACCATCCCAAGCTCAAGCAAGCGGCTATTGCTGCAACCCGCAAGTACGGAGCGGGAAGCGGGTCCGTACGAGTCATCGCCGGAACATTGGACCTTCACGTTAAACTGGAAAAAGAACTGGCAGATTATCGGGGAACTGAATCTTCGATTACTTTCCAGTCAGGCTACGCCACGAATCTCGGAGTCATTATGTCCATAGTTGATGAACGCGATCTGATCATCAGCGATGAACTAAACCATGGCAGCATAATCGACGGTTGTCGTTTGACGAAGGCGGAGAGACGGGTCTACAAGCACAAGGACATGGGTGATCTAGAAAAACAGCTACAGGGGACGGAACGGTTCCGTAGGATCCTCGTCATTACTGATGGCGTGTTCAGTATGGACGGAGACATTGCCCCGCTGAAGGATATTGTCAAACTATCCCAGGAGCACAATGCCGTGACATATGTTGACGATGCTCATGGAGACGGTGTTCTAGGAGAGAATGGTCGGGGAATAACTAATCACTTCCATCTTGAGGGAAAAGTGGACATTGACATGGGAACCTTCTCGAAAGCCTTCGGATGCGTCGGAGGATATGTTGTCGGATCGAAAGATCTTTGCGTGTATCTTCAGAACAAGGTCAGAAGCTATCTCCTTTCAGGGTCCCACCCGCCCGCTGTCGCAGGTGCATGCATCGCGGCGCTACAGATTGTCCAAAAACAACCGTCACTGGTCAAGAAGCTCTGGGACAACTCGCGCTACTTCAAGAAGGGTCTGAAAGACATTGGTTTCGACACTGGAAACAGCGGGACGCCTATTACTCCAGTGATAGTTGGAGAAGCTCGGAAAGCTCGGGATTTGGCCGACAATCTCTTCAAGAAAGGAATATTCGTCTTACCAATTCTCTTCCCGATGGTGGCTCGGGACAAAGCTCGGGTCAGGACGATTGTGACTAGTGCCCACACGAGGAAGGATCTAGATGTTGCGCTGGCGGCTTTTGAAAAGGTTGGCAAGCAACTAGCGCTGGTCTAAACCAAGAGAGTCCTTTGCTCGGGGTTCGAGTTGGCAACAAAGAAAAAGAGACGAGCGAAGAAACCCAAGAGTCCAGCCTTCACTGTTCGCCAGGCTACACTGAAGGATCTTCCGAGCTTGGTTCACCAACGAAGGGCGATGTGGCGTGACCTCGGGGCGAGAGAACAGGGAGAGTTGGATAGAGCGGACAAGGTCTACGCGCGGTGGGCAAGGTCGAGGATGAAGAGCGGAACTCTGATGGGCTGGGTGGCCGAGAATGATGGTAAGACCCTCGGTGGAGGATGTGTGTGGCTACAGCCCATTCAACCAAGGCCAGGATACAATCTCATGATACAGCCATACTTGCTATCAATGTACACGGAGCCTCGCTTCAGAGGACTTGGCGTCGCATCAGGGGTTGTCGAGAAAGCTTT
>MNGO01000006.1 GCA_001918765.1 Crenarchaeota archaeon 13_1_40CM_3_52_10 | reverse complement strand
CTTCACAACAAGGAGAAGGGAACGTACGTATGCGCGGGATGCGGAGCACCATTATTTTCATCAGATACAAAGTTTGATTCCGGAACGGGTTGGCCCAGCTTTTGGTCTCCATACGAAAAGGAGAATGTCGAGGAAAAATCCGACCGCAGCCTCTTGATGAACAGGGTTGAGATTCTGTGCAAGCAATGCGGTGGTCATCTTGGCCACGTTTTTGAGGACGGCCCGGAACCCACCGGGCTGCGATACTGCGTCAACTCCCTTTCGCTAGATTTCAAGAAAAGTGATGAGAAGAAGGCGTCCGCAGAATCCAGAGAATAGCCAACATATCATCTCGGTACGTGTACAGGCACCTAAGGCGCGGAGGCTTCTACTGTCCGCCAATAGTCGAACTTTCTCTGTTTGGGTCGTGTTGACCGAAATCGGAGCTAGTACTCCGAGGGGTCGAGAAATAGGTAGAAAAAGAGAAGTTACAGAGAAAGAGAAAGATATGCGATAAGAAGGTCCTGAGAAATGAAATGCTTTGGGAAAACATTCTCATTTTGCTATGGGTCGGGACCGACCCCATCCTCGCATATGGAATGACTGGCACCGAACCCAAGGTTCCTGCGCAGTCATCATTTTTTCTTGTATCTAGGTAGTCCCGATCATCCTCTAGCTTAGAAGTAGAAAAAGTAAGGGAGTTTGGTCAGGGGTTAGGTGCGCAAGCGGCCTCCGCCGCCGCCCCCGCCGGGCGGGTCGACGGTGACCCAGAATGGAACGTTGAGCACAACCGGTCCACCTGTCAGCTGAACATCGCCAAAGAATGCACCTGAAAGGTTCGGCGAAAGTGTAAGGGACACGTCGACAGTTGCAGTTCCACCCGCCGACAATGTCAATGTTGTCACTGAGGGCGTGACAGTCGGACCTGCAGGCACCACCGAGACAGTGTAAGTAACGGTAGAGGTCGAAACCGAGGTCAGTGTGATGGTGAAGCTCCGGGTCTGAGATGAAGCACGAAGTTCGCCAAAGCTGAAGCTTGCTTGGCCATTTCCGACAGTTGAAGCTGTAGGGCTGGTTTCAAGAGTCGCGCTAACCTGGGAAGCGGCTGCAAGGTCTATCCTTCCTGCGCCTCGACTCATGGGGTTCAAGAGGGCGCTGCTGCTGGTAGAGCTCTTGACGGGGCGATGAGCTGAGTTAACCAGGGCAGATTTGACTTGTTCCGGAGACCAGCTTGGATGCAACTGTATCAGCAGTGCAGCAGATCCCGCTACGTGAGGCGTAGCCATGCTGGTTCCCTGGAAGAAGGCAAAGCATGGTGGGCTGGCGCAGGCGAAGCTCGGTACCGACGAGTAGACGTTTACGCCTGGCGCGACAACGTCCGGCTTGATCTTGTCCTGTGGTTGTCCAATTCCGACGCCTGGGACCTGCAGAGGCGGTGGACCCCTCGAGGAGAAGGAGGCGAGAATGTCCGCTCCAGCTCCGTCACTGAAGAATTCCTGAGGGTTGGTCCCATCGACTGTAACGGTGCTGGGCGAGTTGTTTGCCATCAGGTTGCCGTTGGTGATGGACACCATGACGGCCGGGATGGTTGGAACTGGACTAGTGCCGTCCTGGGCCATGGCTACCGGGTCGCCTTGCTGGCTGTTGATTACGATCACTCCGATGGCTCCCGCATTCTGAGCGTTACGGACTTTTGTCGTGAAGGTACAGGTTCCTCTGCGGATCAACGCGATCTCGTTCGAGAGGTTCTGGCTGATCGCGGTGCAACCGTTGCTTGGGCTGGTCAAAGCGTAGGTGGCGGTGACTGCTGGAACGAAGTTGGTGAACTCTCCGAGAGCTGCGCCGAAAGTACCTATTCCCATGGCTGTTACGGGTATTCCGATGAAGTGCGGGTTGGTGCTAGCGCCTACAGTTATTACCTTGTCAGCGATCCCGGGTGAATCGATTGTCCCTGCTCCGGGGCCCGAGTTGCCCGCTGCAATGGCGACAACGACTCCGGCGTCCGTTGCCGAGTTGACCGCGTTCACAAGTACATCGTCAGGCTTTGCTGTTCCGCCGAGGCTGAGGTTGAGCACGTCCATTCCGTCAGCGACAGCTGCTTCAACCGCTTTGGCTATGTCATGACTGGATGCGTCTAGTACGTTGCCGGGGAAGACGTTGTAGCTTCCTAGGAAAGCCTTAGGGGCAATACCGCTGAGGGTGCAACCTACAAAGGGAGCACAGGTGTTAGCGACACCCGCGGCTATTCCGGAAACATGGGAACCATGGGCCTGCGCGGCGTGGCCGTCAAAGTTGGTGAGGGTCTCGAAGACCTTCGCCACGATGACCTTGTTGCTGACAAACTTGCATTGAGTGTCAGGAGTACCGACGGCAGAGTCGATCGCGTCACACTTGGGGAATCCTGCAGGTACCGTTAGCGAGTTGTCCGTAAGGAAAGGATGAGTCTGGTCGATACCAGTATCGATGATACCAATCTTCACCCCGGCACCAGCGTTACCCTGGCCGCCTACTGCGGTCCAGAGTGTTTGAGCACCGATCAGGGTCGGGGATCTGTTCATCTCCAAGTGGTAGAGATAGTCGCCGGAAATGAAAGCTGCTCCAGGGGCGTTCAGAAGACCGTTCATCGCGTTCCCGTTCAGCTTGACAGCAATAGCGTTCAAGACAATCGAGTATTCATCGACAATCTGTACGGTGGGCATGTTGTTTTTCAGCCATCCCTTCGCAGACTCGCGGCCGGTCGTCAAGTATGACGAGTAGGCCTGGGCGGCTGGCGAGTTGAGGTTGAGCTTCTGACCTGGCTGGGGCATCGTTCTGGCGTAGCCGGGCAGATGCCCATCATAGCTGGCCATCGGCTGGTCCCTCAGGGTGATGATGACATGGTCAGCAAGAACTCCATCAGACGACGGAATCGAATCAGTGCGGTTGTCAATGGCAACTGTTAGTGGGGCAAGAGTAAGCACGGTAAGAAGTGCTACGAGGAAAAGCATCTTTGTTTTCAAAGTATTTTCTCTCGCTACTACAAGCATAGGCGATTTTAACGCTTGTGGTAGCCTCTCCCTCAAAGCTCCACCCAGAGCATCATCCTGACATCGACAGATGTACCCAGATATTTCCAAAAACGGGAAACGGCCACCATCCTCATCCACTTTTGCCACATCAACTCTCAAGCAACCCATATAGCGCCAAGGGGCGAGGATGTTAACGAACGCAAATCCGAGGCGGCTCCTCCTGAAAAACGCTGAACCGACACTAGAACAAGACGCATGTCCAACTTGCGGGACAGTAGTCAGGAAAGGGAACCTTAGAGCGCACTACGAGAAGGTCCACCCGAAACGGGCCTCCTCCTTTTCCCACGACAAGCCTACAGCGGCGCAGCCTAGGCGGGCGCGAAACCATCCTCGGAGGAAACTCCTATTCTACGGACTACTAGGCACGTGCATAATTCTCATCTCAACAGTGGCTGCCCTAGTCATCAGCGAAAACACTGTTCGTATGCATATCCAACCACAGCTCTCGGTCCTGATAGAAGGGGCTCCCTCCACAGTTCCCTCAGGTATAGGCATCAACCAGACTCTGTGGAGGAACCACTCACTCGATCGGTACGGGGTGGCGGGCCGCTCACCCCTCACGACCCGCGACACCTCCGGGACTATCCACGTCGACGCCAATACCGACCGAAACTTTACCCTCCAAGACTTTCTTGGGGTCTGGGGAGAGACAGTTGACGCTTACCAGGTGGTGGGCAACCAAGTTCCCCAGGGCGACTCCGCTTGCATCGTCGTCAACGAGCAGACACTCCCTGCTATCAACGATGTGGTGTTGGCGGACAATCAGAAGATCACGGTTGAGATCGTCAAGGGAAGTTGCTCTTACCTAAGCTAGCCACCAAATCAAACTCCGCCTGGCGAACGCTGAGAGCGTGGACTCGAATCGACAACAGCCCCCTTAAACAGCCTCAACTCTTCACTAAAGTGATCGATCTTGTCGGACTCGACCGCGAACGCCTCTCCCTTGACAGCATTCCACAGGCGTTCTCGCTTTCTCCTTCCCGTCTACCGGCGCTTGTGTCCTTAGGGTCTCGGTGTCGCCCCTTTTTCGTAGGGATTATTTCCTATCTTGTATGGACTCTGGGCGAAGCTGGCGATTCAGGCATAGTTCCGGCTTTAATGCTAGACCGAAAGCCCCCCGTATCTCAGCGAGGCCCGCTCGATTCTCGGGCGAGAGTCTAGAGGGGTCCGATGCTCCCGATCAGGGTTCATTCTGGGCTCAGAGGCGATGAGATAACCGAAGAAACTGCATCACATACGAACCAGCCATTGCTGGGCAAGTTGAAACTAGACACTTTACAGTTAGAGACATGAGCATGCTAGCCAAAGAAGCCTCCGAAGAGTTCAGATGGTTACACGAAGATGTGGGCAATGCTCCGAGAAAAGAATAGGCAATTCCCCAAGATACCGCAGAAGATAAGGGTCCAAGAAACAAAGAAGACCGATAGAGAATAGCCCAGAATTAGAGGATGGGTGAACAGCTGGCTGGACTGGATGTTGTAATCATCGCATCCTTCCTCCTGGCTTTCAAAGCCATCCTGATAGAGGGTAGCGAGGTTGCTATCCTCTCCCTTGCCGTAACAAAACAGATTGGCAGAAGGAACGTTCTACTCGGTGTTGCCCTAGGAGGCCTTGGATCCATCGTCACATTTCTAATCGTCGAACAAGCCTTCCTTACGCTAAAGACAGTCTCCGATGCTCTGATCAACCTTATACCTGGTGTAGTCATACTCTACTTTTCCTATCGATTTCTGCGAGGATTCGTCAAGTACTATTTCCGTGGCAAATCGTTCAGGGCGAAGATGGAAAAATGGAGCGACGAGGTGGTTGAGAAAGATCGAAAGCACAGCGGAAATGCCACAACAACACAAGGTCAGATCCCTTTCTCGGTCAGAAACTCTCTCCCGGTTTTCAGCATCACCATGACGGAGGGGTTTGAAGCAAGCCTCATTCTCGCGGCGGCCGGAGCCTTCAACATAGAATGGACCCTCATAGGCGCACTAGCAAGCCTTATCCTCCTGATCGTCGTCTGCGCGTTCTCCTATGATTATCTGATGCAGGTTCCAAGATGGGCGCTAGATCTGATCGCTGGCCTTGTCCTCCTCTCGTTCGGATCGTACTTCTTCATATCCGGGATACTCATCGCAACGGGCGTTATCTCTTGATGGGAAACCTTGAGACACTTCGACAGATTCTCTGAGAAAGAAAAGGACATCGAATCTTGCTCGCCGCAAGCCGGCTGAATCTCTTAGCGTCAGTCCAAGGTCTTCCTAAGGATCTGCGGCTACTCTTTCTGTCACTTTTCCTCTGGACCTTTGGTCTAGGACTATACAACTACATCTGGCCATTGTACCTGCGAGACCTCCAAGCTTCCCCCGGCGATGTGGGCCTCGTATTCTCGATCGGGTTCCTGGCTCTCGCCCTCAGCATGATTCCCGGAGGATTACTCGCCAACAAGTACGAGCTGAAAGCGCTCTTGATCATAGGCTGGCTGATGAGCATCCCACCCCCGCTCATGTACTATTTCGCGAGAACCTGGACCGACGTAATTCCGGGGATAGTCCTTCTCCAAGTGTCAGGGTTCAATATTCCAGCTTTCAATGCTTACATTGCAGGAGCTGCTGAAAGAACCAAGTCCGCGTCGAACTTCGGCATAACCTGGGCATCAGCCCCACTTGGAATTGTCTTCTCACCGCTGGTCGGAAGCGCTCTGCTCAACTGGATCTCGGTTCGAGACATCTTCATACTTACATTCGTGTTCTTCTCGATCTCGACGATAGTTCTTTTCTTGATGAAGCCGCAGCCCGCGCTGGAAAAGGATGCCAGGTCTCCCAGGCTGGAATTTCCCAAGTCACGTCGAGAAGGGACGCTTCTTCTCTATCTCGCTGGGGCCGCGCTCGCGTGGAGTGTTGCAGCTCCCTTCATACCCCTATACTTCCAGGATGCCCTTAGTCTGGGTCCATCGATCATACTACTTCTCGGCGCAGTCCAGTCTCTTGGCGCGGCCGTTTTCGCGATTCTCCTTGGTAGGAGAGCAGATGCGAGGAGCCAGGGCGGGACCATGGCCCTAGGTCTTGTCCTGTCTTCAACAGGCCTCATCGGGGTCCTTCTGACCAGAAACCCGTTGCTCTCTTTTCCAATGGTCTTCCTCATCGGAAGTGCCAGGGCGCCGAGCCTCGTTGGCTACTCCATCCTTTCGACTGTGCGGAAGGGAGGGTCTAGAGCCGGACAGTTCGGGTTCTATCTGACCCTGGAGAGCCTTGGATTCGTAGTTGGATCCTACCTGGGCGGAATTCTCTATACTCTAAACCCCACAACCATGTTCTACACAACTCCGACATCATTCATAGCGCTTGCACTCTTGGCCTGGTTGAGCTTCCGGCGCAAAGCTGAACCCTCGCCGTCAGAACCAAGCGGAGAATCCGAGGCTGTTGCGCTGTCACAAGATTCAAAGTCCTATTCGCCTTGAGGAGTTGCCCTTCCCAGAGAATGAAGTCGTGAACGAGATCCGTCGGGATTGCCTACGCATGACGCATTTCCCGCTACCGTTTCTTTCCATAAACTGCGTAGACAATTCCCTGCGTGAGAGCAACAGGTCTTGTATCTGGGACACCTTCCTCGACCATCAAAGTGGCAATCTGGTTCGCTGTTCGCGACTTCAGTATGGAACGGCCAAGGTATGATAGGGTTCTACCCCAAGCTTGTGACACAATTCTTCCGAAGACGGGAAACAGCCCGAGGAGATAGTCATAGTAGAATAGTCGGAACAGCCTGTTCGGAGGCCGTGCGAAGTCGAGAGAGATCACTACACCGCCCGGCGATGTTGCCCGCGCCATCTCTCTAAAAGTCAATCGGGCATCAGACACGTTTCTAAGTGCAAGGCTGATCGACGCGGACCTGAAGCAGCTGTTCTTGAAGGGTAGATTCTCGGCGCGGGCCAAAACCCAGTCCGTTCGACCCTTCAGCCCTCTCTCCTTCAGCCTCTCCCTCGCAGTTTGAAGCATCGAGAGCGTCAGGTCGACACCGACAACGAATCCCTGATCGGCGATTGCTCTTGCAAAATCCGCTGCCAAAAGCCCCGTGCCTGTTGCTACATCTAGAATAACGCTGTTAGGCAGTGGGCTCGCTTGTGAGACAACAAAAGCCCGCCATTTTCGGTCTTGTCCGAAACTCAGCAGTCCCAGCAGCAGATCATATTCTAGTGGGACCTTGGAGAAGAGGCCGCGGATGTAGCGGGCTTTGGAATCGTACACGGCCTACGCGACTACAGGATGCGCTTTCTTAGCCTCAGCTCGAGTCAAGGCATATCCAACTGCGCCGATCCCGACCACCACTAATACGACGAGAAGGACGACCGGCACAAGGGTGAGGGCGATGGTGCCGACGAGCCATATAGCTCCCAGGAAAGCAACCATTCCGCCCCAAGCGAGGATCATTGATCTTGGGGGAGCGTATCGATCGTCAGGACCGGGCAACACGAGGGCTGCAACGATAAGCCAGATCCCGAACACCAAGAAGACCAGCGGGATGCCTGTGAATGGATTGAGGTTCCCAACGCCGACCAGGGAGAGAAGCATTATGGTACCGAAAACTATGAGGAATATTCCGCCGTTAAGCGGGGCCCATGGAATCCGAAGCATCTTTGACCTCTATGATCGAGCGTTGTACCGGGTTTATAGTTCTATTGGGTTCTGTCGAGCCTTCGATTGTTCGAGGACTTGACTTGCTCTCATCGACTCGGAGGATTACCGTCGTCGGCGGGTTCCCCTTCATTGCTTCAACTGAGAGCCCTTGCGCCTCAGAGACGAGTAGTCTCTTCTTGGCAGGGAACGGTCGAACCTCAACCGCCCCCTCACGCCCGTAGCGTGGTAGCTTGGCCAGTTGCCAGGCAAGGATTTTACGGTGGGCCAACCAACCGGTTATCCAAGTTCAGGCCTGTCACTTGGTCGGAGTCACTCCCCTCATCCCAACATGACAGGCTCATGTGACGACTGCCTAACGTGTAAGGAGTCACTACTAGAACATAATAGTTAGAGAAGGCCGAAGCTATCACTGAGCAGTAACCGAAGAGTTGACAGAGCCTTCTGTTGTAATTATCGGCGAGAAGTCAGGTC
>MNGO01000057.1 GCA_001918765.1 Crenarchaeota archaeon 13_1_40CM_3_52_10 | reverse complement strand
CTGAGGGAGCGCTGACTAGAACTGTCTGGGCTCCGTTAGTGATGATGGTCTTGAGCTCCTCGCGTTGAAGCCCCTGTCCAGTGCTTTCAAGCACTGCATCAATTTCGAACTTTCCCCAGTCGATCCTTGATGAGTTCGTCTCGCTAAGACACGGTATCTCTTTCCCTGCGCATGTTATTCCTTCCGAGTCCCAACCCACATTAATTGGGAGAGTTCCGTAGTTTGAGTCGTACTTCAAGAGATGGGCGAGTGTTCGTGGCGGAGACGTTGAGTTAATGACGGCCGCGTCTATGTCTGAACCTTTGTCCTCCAAAAGTGCCCGGTAGAAGCATCTTCCGATTCGGCCGAAACCGTTGATCGCTACTCGCACCGTTATGAACGTCTCCAATGGCAAGGTTTGTTATCACTCTTGATTCGAGAGTTTGTTGGTGAGAGACTGGGCACGGTTCGATCGTTCCTTTGGTTGTCAGATCAGGATCTGGTCAAGGGCATGTCCATCGCAGTCAATTGGGGGTGTGATCCCTAGTGATTTGAGGAGCGTTGGAGCGAGATCTAGAAGTCCCGCGTCTAGCTCGAGTCCTTGCCTTATACTCGGACCGGTCATCCCCCAGAAGCCTTCCCGCGTATGTATTGATGAGAAATGTGGAGAAGAGCTCCAGAGCTGTTTGGTTCCCAGCTTCGGGTTTACTTGGATCTTCTCGTTCTCAGTGTAGAGTTCGACGCAGAGGTCAGGTGCGTCGTACTGGAAGGGTCCAGTGAACGTGTCTTCCTTGAAATGAAATATGGGGGATAGTTTTTTGCCAGTCTTTGGATCTGTCAGCTGGTCAATCAAGTTACAGAGCTTTTCCACGACGCTTGATCTGGTTTGAGAGGCTTCTATGGGATGCAGCTTGTCCACCAAGTCGTAGGTGACGTAAATATGTGCCTGGTGTCCTCCTGTCGAGAAAGCCAGTGTCTTATCCCAGTCGATATTATCAATCAAGTTCTGGAGTGTTCGTTCAATTGCTGCTGACTCCGTGAGTCTGTGGCCAATGAAATCAGGTGTCATTTTGTAGACAGTTGCGATGGCACCTGGGGGAAGTGTCTTCAACACCCATTTCCTTAGCTTCGTATAGGTTTCGCCCTTGTGCTTCACAGGACCCTTGATTGTGAGAAGACCGTTCGATTCCAGGTACTGATTGATGAACAGCGCTGATGAGACCGGGGCTGATCCGTGGTCGGAGAGGACTAGCACATTTGTCTCTCTCCCCGCTAGCTTACGGAGATCTCCGATGGCAGCATCCATATTGATGTACCAATCGCGCAATACGTTGGAATACGGCGAGTCTTGGTCGTCCATATATTTCCAGAAGTCGTGATGTACCAGGTCTATCGCTTGGAATGTCATCAAGAAGAGGTCGGGGTTGTACCATTCCATCAACAGTTCTGCAGCCCGGAGGGTTTTATCATGTAACCGTTGAACTTGTGGAAGGTATGCTTTTTCGCCCCCTTTCATGTTTTTAGGTTTCGTTAGCGGCACGTCGATCTCATAACCGCCGACAGCTGAGTCAAGCCTTCTCATCAAATCATTAGGGTAGGACCAGATCTTATGGGTCGGAACGGGAAAGCCAGAGACCATGAAGCCGTTTACAGGGTATGGTGGATAGGTTCCTGGAACGTTAAAGACCCCTACTCTGATTCCTCTCTGCGAGCAAATATCCCAGAGGCATCCTATTTCCGGGGTAGTCTTGCCGAACTTTAGGTGCCGGTCTCTTCCTATGTATGTGAACCCGAATATGCCGATTTTCGCTGGGTTCTTCCCTGTTGCGAAGCATTGCCAGGCGGGAACGCTTTCCGGCGGAACGATCGACTTTAAGACTCCATGGGCTCCAGTTTCGAAGATTGAACGTATGTTGGGAAGCCTATCTATCCATTTCTGGATCAGAAACGGGGAAGCCGAGTCGATGCCTATGACTAGGGTCTTCATCAGTTGACTACCTTTTGGAGTATCATCTCTTCCATTGGGGCCTTGTCCTCAAAGACTGCTTTGATTTGCACAAGCATGTCGTTCCAAACGATCGAGGGGGGGTCGCTTGTGTTGATCTTGCGAAGGTTGAACTCATCTGCTATTTGTCTATAGAGAAATTGTTCCTTGCGAATGAACTCGGCGGTGTGCTCGGGTCTGTCCATTAGAATTCTTTGCTCTGGTGCCTCAAAGACAAATGAGATGTCAGGGTGCGGAAGGAGCCTCATCAACAATACCTCTGATGGAACCGTCATGCCGTTGTCTCTGAATCCTACCATAAGATCATACAGATACCTATCTGATACGACGCTGGATCCGAACAAATGGCGGAGCCGTATTCCACCGACTAGGATTGGGCAGTAGATGAAGAGAAGGTAGAGAGACCAAGCAATTCTGGTCGGTGTTAGCCGCTCTAATTCATTCGGCTCAACATGAAGTATCCTCGCAACTCGTCTAACGATGAATCCGAATGGATCAAGGAGGTCTTGGTGTCTCAGATAGGAGAACTTGTATCCTGATCTGTTGAGAAGATAGTAGCATTTTCCCGCGTTAGTGGATTTTCCAGAACCGTGGGTTCCGCTGAGCGTTAGTAGGATCTTCTTCACTACCATACGCCACCTCTTCCGCCAGCTCTGAACGCGGCGCTGATGAAATCAAGTATAATGAGCGGTGGGGCGACTAGGCAGGAAATCGAGCTCCTCCATCTTGCGCTGGCGGCGTCTCGTGCAGCTTTCAACAGAAAAAGCATGATAATGGCAGATGCGGGGATCCTATAGGGAAGGACAAGTCTATCGCGTCTGAGGAACGCTAGTCTATCGTTGCCAAACCTCTCCTGAGCTTCTTTCTTCAATACCTGAAAGCCGGGATTCTCAACTCGACATGCTTTCAGAAAGCGCTCTATTGACAGTAGATAGAAGATGAACGCATCGCCGATACGGGCATTGTCAATCTTCTCTATGACCTCTTCAAAGTTGGCGGTTTCTATCAGCCTCAGGAAATCCAAGATGTCTGACAGCTTGAGGAAGTTGTGGCGGAACATTGCGTGGATAACTCGTATTAGTACTCTGTCCGAATCGGAGGTCATCCACACGACATGGCCCTCAACGGTCGCCTTCCTTCGGCGAAGCAAGACCTGGACTGGGTCCAGGTGGGTCTCGCCGAGCTGGCTGATCGTTGGGTAAAGCTCGAAGTCGTGCTTGTAGCCTGGCAGAAAACAGCTGAATTTTCCAAGCAACCTGTCGCAATGAGTGAGTCCTTGAGGCCGGACTCCGTATTCATTGACCAAGATTTTCTCCGCCTCCGCGAGTTCTGCGGGCGAAGGAACGAGGAGGTCAATGTCGTGTCCAATGTCAGGGAGGGAGTCGAACGATTTTATCGCAACGAATGAAACCCCGTGCTTTGCGAAGACGCCGCTCATACGATTGTAGAGATCAAATGCTTCGTCAACGTCTCTCTTGGCTTCGTCAATGACGCTCGAGGGGAAATGGGTTAGTTCAGCAGCTCGCAAAAGCACTTTGTTCTTCCTGGCTAGCTTCAACATCCGACCTTCGTCCTTCACCGTGACCTTGTCATTTCTTAGCAGGGCAGTAGCGAGGAGAAGTGACTCGGCCTCTCTTCTGGCGGTTTTCACGCCACCTATTTCTTCCAGAAAATTCAGCTTCAGGAATGTTCAACCCCCACGAGTTACTAAGAGAGAGCAGACGACCATTACTTGTACCCTCTTTCGAATTTTATGATCGGATTTGTTTGAGAGGTCTAGAGCAAATGTCATGGGGAAATGTCCAGGGCAAATTACCGAGATCATTCTGTTGTCCACGGGACGTGGTTTCCTCGAAACTGTTCGCGCAACGAATTCTCCTCACGGCTATATTTATCCAATTCCGGCCATCTATTTCGTGGCAAGCAGGATGATATCTTCGGATTTCTTTGTCATTACGACGATTGAAAGTGACTATTCTGTCTAGGAAGGGTTAAAACTCGCGAATCGTAGTCCATCGCTAAGGTGGCTGAACAACGAGCCGAGAAACGGTCCTCACTGCAAATCCCAGCGGCGGGGCCGAAACAGTACTGCAAGTCAAGCACGGATTCAAGATTCCGCTGATGAGGCCCGTAGTAGACGAGGAGATGCTCCAAGCGGCCATCTTCTCTCTACAAAATGAGAAGCTGGTCATGGGAGAGAGTGTGTACAAGTTCGAGGAGGAATTCGCCCGATATTGTGGCACTCGCTATGCGGTGTCGACCGCTTCTGGTACGGCGGCTCTTCAAATCGCCTTCCAATCGATGGGAATTGAACAGCGCGACGAGGTCGTAACCACCCCGTTCTCGTTCTTCGCAACATCTAACGCAGTAATCCACGCAGGCGCCCAGCCAAGATTTGCCGATGTAGAAAATGGCGGATTCAACCTTGACCCTGCCAAGGTTGAGACGAAGCTCACCTCGATGACTCGCGCTATCATTCCAGTTCACCTTTACGGACAACCTTCAAGGATGGACGAGTTTCGAGACCTTGCCGAAGACAAGGGGATCAGCATCGTGGAAGATGCCTGTCAAGCTCACGGTGCAGAATACGATGGAAGACGAGTGGGTTCTCTTGGACGTGTTGGTTGTTTTTCTTTCTACACCAGCAAGAACATGACGGTATGCGGCGATGGCGGCATGATCGTGACCAATGACGAGAAAGTTGCTGACGCTGCTCGCAGCTTCAGAGATTGTGGCCGAGCGTCGAAGTATACAATGTCCCGGATTGGCTATACATCGAGACTCAATACGGTAAACGCTGCCATAGGAAGTGTCCAGCTAAGAAAACTGGACGGATGGAACAAGGTTCGGCGAGAGATGGCGAACCTCTACCGAAGAGAGCTGAGCGGCATCGAAGGCGTAGAGCTACCCCCAGCCGAGACGGCCAAAGAGACACCTGTGTATCACTTGTTTGTAATTCAGAGCGAGCGCCGAGACCAACTCGCAGCGCATCTCGAGAAGAATGGAGTAGAAGCGGCCATTCACTATCCCGTACCGATTCACCTTCAAGCTCCATACCGAGCAACATACGGGTACTCTGAAGGATCGTTTCCTGTAGCGGAGAGGCTAGCGGAACAAGTGCTCAGCTTACCCATTCACCCAGGCATCACCGAGGAACAAGTCCGGACCGTCTCCCGGCTCGTCAGAGAATCTAATGCAGAGTAAAGAGGCAGTCGAGTGAGCATGACAAATCAAGTCCGAATCGCTGTCATAGGCGCAGGTTACTGGGGAAAGAAGATCATTCGTGAGGTCTTGGACATCAGCCGGACCACTGGACGGGTCCAGCTTCATGCGGTTGTGGATAACTCGCCGACCATGCTAGCCCAGTGCGAACAAGAATTCGGACCGTCAGATTATCGCGTGGATTATCAGGGATTGCTAGACGACCCTGAACTGTCGGGAGTTCACATTTGCACGCCCAACTCTACCCACTTCGAAGTCGCCTCTAGTTTCCTCAAACATGGAAAGAACGTGTTAGTAGAGAAACCTTTGACACTAAACTCGAAGGAGGCGTACCAGCTCGTCAGGATCGCGCAAGAAAACAAGAGGGTCTTATGCGTGGGACACATTCACAGATTCAATAACGGAGTCAGAGAACTCCGACAGGCCATAAACAGTGGAGTACTCGGAGAGCTCTACTACGTGCGGTTTGGATGGACGGGCTTCCTACCTCCCCAAGGATACCGGGAAGTTATAACTGATCTTGCGCCTCATCCCTTCGACATATGCAACTATCTCCTGGATATGTGGCCGAACAAGATTACATGCAGAGGGAAAGGGTACAGGACCAAGGAGAACGAGGAAGTTGCGTTCATCACGGCGGAACACCCAAGCGGATTGGCCGCTCAAGTGGAGGTAAGCTGGCTAGACCGGCAAAAGCGCAGAGACGTTACAGTTGTAGGTAGCAAGGGTATGGCCTACCTAGATTGCGCGGAACAGAAAGGGGTCCTTCACGCCTCGAACAGTACTCAGATCTCTATCTCGCCCAGCAACACAATTAGAAAGGAAGTTACGCACTTCATCGATTGTATCTCAGGCAATCTGAGCTCCAAGCCTTTCTCCAACCTCTCAGACGGGATGCTAGGTGCCCGGGTTGTCAGCATCTTGGAGGCTGCACGGGAATCTCTCCGTCAAGAAAGGACCGTGGAAGTCCATATGCCCCTTGCCGAGGAGATACCTGCAAAGTGAGGAGACGCCCAAAATACTCCATTCTCAAGAAATCAAAACTCGCTCAGTCATCCCGAGTTTTTGACCAAGTAAACCTCTACGGCTGCACAATCGGAAAGAACACCAAGATAGACGCGTTCGTTTACGTCGAAGAAGGCGTAACGATCGGCGACAACTGCAAGATCCGACCTTTCGTCTTCATCCCGACTGGGGTAACTATAGAAGACAACGTGTTCATAGGACCGAGCGTCACGTTCACCAACGACAAGTACCCGAAAGCCCACGGTGAATGGAAACTCCTAGAGACTCGAGTTAGGAGGTTCGCATCGATCGGTGCCCGAACCGTCATCAATCCAGGAGTAACAATAGGCGAGAACGCGCTCATCGGCTCGGGCTCAGTTGTCACCAGAGACATACCTGACAACGCCATCGCGTTCGGGAACCCTGCGCGAGTTGTCAACAGAAAGGTACCTGTTCAGGTTGAATCAACGCGGCCGAGGAATGTGAAAGGATCATTGCAGGGTTGAAGACGATAGCCATAATCCCGGTCTACGGGGAATCGGACGCGATTGGTACTGTTCTTGGACGGTTCGAACCTGGCTACGTCGATGAAATATGCGTGGTTGCAGACAAGCCGGGCGTTGTGACACTAGGAGCAATTGAAGAGGCCAGTCGGCAAATACGAATTCCAATCAAGACGATCCAGAATCCCGCCCGGAACGGAATAGGCTATGCCATACGACAGGGATACAAGTACGCGCTCGAAAATGGTTTCGCTCTCATCGTTATCATGGCGGGAAATAGTAAGGATGACCCGCGCGAAATCCCTCGGTTGACCACTCCTATTATAGAGGAGGGATACGATTACGTCCAGGGCTCCCGGTTTCTCGCGGGCGGCCGCCGAGAGAAGAACCCATTCTTAAGAAGTATTTTCACCAGGGTGTTCCCTTACGTCTGGTCCTTCATGACCGGGGTCCGATGCACCGAGGTAACCAATGGATTCAGAGCCTACAAAGCCTCAATCGTAGAGGATTCGCGCATCAACGTATGGCAGAGCTGGCTTGACAATTACGAGCTTGAATACTACCTGCACTACAAAGTCCTCACGCTAGGCTACAAGTTCACTGAGAGACCCGTCTCAAAAGACTATTCTGCTATGAAAGACAAAAAGTATTCTCATATCTCGCCGTCCAAAGACTGGTGGCAGATCGTAGGGCCACTATTCATGCTCAGGCTAGGAGTAAGAAAATAGAGTTGAACGAGAAATTCGCCCCAATTGTTCTGGTCGGGAACAACAATCGTGACTTATCCATTTTGAGGGAATACGCGGATTTTTGGAAGGTGCCTTACACTCTCGAGAATCAGTTGGATGGAAGACCGCTCCTCGTTACTTCTAGCCTGCCAAAAGAGGTTGACATGCGAGGACCCGGTCCGGTGATTATTTCGCCGACAGGAATCGATGGTGCAAAAGAGATCGCTCAGCAATTTGGGTCGAATGTGACTAGCGAGGAAACACTGGTTTGCTTGCCAGTTGCGCCCGGTGCTTCCGTGTCCATGCGAACCAAACTCTACCGATTCTCGGGGCCCAACCTTGAGCCCGCATTGAAAGATGGCGACACCGCCATTCTATACAAGGTAGGTGGATCAAAGGTCCATATTCTCTCAGTGGATCTTGTCTCGAACTATCAGCAGCTAATATACGATAGGATGGACGAGAGCCCGAGCTGGAGATTCCGTCTCCTAACGAAGATGCCCTTCTCCTATAGGGCAGTTCCTTCCACTATTAGAAACAGGGTCTTCAAAGCGAAGGGAAGCATTACTGGGTTAAGAGAAGAAGCTCTGGGCCCCGTTGAATGTCTAAGGTCGATATTTCTTGCAGCTCTGGTAATTGCTTCCGGTTCTCCGATTCCCACAATTGGCTTCTGGAGGCGAGGAAAATCCTACGCATTGGCAGTCAGCCATGACGTAGAAACACGAGTCGGACTCGAAGATGGTGCCGGCCGGCTCATCGAGGTTGAAAAGGAGATCGGGATACGTTCTACATGGAACATACCCAGCGATCGCTACCCGTTACCTTCTCAGCTGTTGATTGCGCTTGCAGAGACAGGTGAAGTCGCAGGACATGACACGAAGCATGATGGCCGATTGCTCTTCGCGAGCTTCAAAGACAAGGTAGACAGGGTGCGACGTTGCAGGGAGCGGCTTGAGCTTCTTTCAAGGAAAAAGGTTCGAGGATTCAGGGCCCCGCTTCTTCAGCACGGACGAGAACTTGTGGAGGCGCTTGGAAAGGCGGGCTACGAGTACGATTCCTCAATGCCTAGCTGGGAACCTTTGTCCCCGACATCGCTCAAACCTCACGGAGTCGGAACTGTTTTTCCATTCATGATATCTGGTCTTGTCGAGATGCCGGTGTCGATGCCGCAGGACCACCAGCTCATCAGAGTAGGAGGGTTGAGCGTCGAAGAGGCCGTTGATCAACTCCTCGAGGTTTCGAGATGGATCAAGAAGATTGGCGGGGCTTGTGTTCTCCTTGTACACCCGGACTATGAGTTCGGTCAAGAGAGTGGCCGAGAGGAATATCGTCGTCTTTTAGAGTCGTTTCGCTCGGACTCCACTTGCGATATCATGACCCTTGGGGAACTGGCTAGATGGTGGGACTATCGCCAAGAGTCACGCATTGAGGCTACGGGGATGATTAACGTGGCTTCAGGCGAGAGTAAAGATAGGATTGGGGAGCTTGATCTTTATTTTGTCACGTGCTACGGCTTGGAAGGGTTCAAGGTCGAACGCCTGGGCAATACAGGTGCGATCGAGGTACCGAGAGGCTCCGCGAGCTAGGTCGTGATGTCCAAGTGACCTTCCTCGTATCTACTTTGGACGTGCTATACTACGCGACGATAGGCATCGTCATCATAGTGTATACCGTTTGTCTCGCCTTGCTGTACCAGGGTTCCGTAAGACCCCATCTCCGAAGAATGAGTCAGATTGTCCCGACTGTTTCCCTGGTTATTCCTACATATAACGAAGCTGCAGTGATCCAGCAGAAGCTCGAAAACGTTCTCCAACTTGACTATCCAAGGGACAAGCTTGAGGTGGTCGTGGTTGACAGTGCATCCAGCGATGAAACTGGGGACATCGTCAATAAATTCGCCACAGCGCATCGGCGCGAGATCAATCTTGTTCTGATAGAACAGCCGGTCCGGCGTGGCAAGAGCGAGG
>MNGO01000043.1 GCA_001918765.1 Crenarchaeota archaeon 13_1_40CM_3_52_10 | reverse complement strand
AAAAAAGCGAAGCGCTCTCTCTAGGCTTTTGAGAACTGTTGGTAACTGTTCATTTTCTTTGCAGCTGAAGATATTCGGCTTCTATCTTTCCGCCTGATTTGAGATAGAGAAGCGACCCCGGCGCTAGATAGTCAAGGAAGGCAAGCGTGTAGACTTTCATCTTCTTCTGGTTCAGTCGGTGACCTTCACGAATCGTGGCCTTCATGAGGGCTGACCCCACTCGTTGTTCGCGAAATCTTGGAATCACGTAGGCTCCATTGAATCTAGCCTCGCCAGGCCCGTAGGCATCAGGCCGAAGGATCGCTAGTCCAACAAGCTTCTCGTCGAGGAAGGCCCCTATCCAGCCGGGCTCCGTGCCAACGGACTCCTTGACCCAACTCTTCAGTTCTTCCGGTCCGCCTTGTTCTTCGATCCACCAGTCCCAGTAGGGACGAAGTCCTTCTACCCATACTTCGGCTGCCTCGTTCGCATGTTCCTTCGACAGTTCCTTAGTCTGAACGTCGTCGTGCCGCGCAGGTTGTTCGGTTAGCTCCCAGCTTATTCGGATGGACCTTCTAACTGGCTTGAAGCCTGCACTCTTGTAGACGTCAACGTACGGTTGGACGGCCGGGACAAAGGCCGTTAAGTATTCTGCATGATTTGACTCTGCATAATGCACCGTCTTGCGACGAGTTTCTGAGCTAGTGGGACTCTCGACTCTCATTTTTCATGGCTAGATATCTGTCTCGTGCCATTTTTCGCGCGGCTGATTTCTTAGACCAATGCATGCGACAGGTGAACCGTCTTTTTCTCCGATGAATGATCCTCCTTTGTTGAGGTATAGTCCCGTTATCTCGGCTTTTATGCGGGGAAGATATTCCAATGATGCGAAAGAATTTTTCAGGAGTTCGAGGAATAGGTTCTCGTCTCCAGGCCGATAGCTTCTGATCGTTACTTCGGGTACTTCCTGAGTCTGCATCGCGGTAGCGGTTTAATCAGATGACTTCCATGATAATAAGAGAACCGCTATCCACCATCGTTTGAGGTAGGTGTTCGTGGCCGAAGTAGCCGCTGGAGCGGGGCGAAAAACCAAGCTTCCAGACTTTGACAGCCTCTGGGACTATGACCATCCCGGTGCTACTGAGAAAAGATTCCGCGAACTTCTACCCGCGGCATTGGATTCAAGAGATCTTCCATATCTGACTCAGCTTCTCACCCAGATAGCAAGATCAGAAGGCTTGCAGCGAAAGTTCGAAGCCGCTCACAAGACCCTGGACCGCGTCCAAAAGGGGCTAGACAAGACAGACGACAGAACAAGAGTCAGGTATCTGCTTGAACGAGGAAGAGTTTTCAACTCGTCGGGAAAGCGGGACGACGCGCGGCCTCTATTCCTCGAAGCATTCGATCTCGCTCTAAAGTCCAAAGACGACTTCTATGCCGTTGACGCCGCGCATATGATCGCGATCGCTGAGCCAATCGAGAAACAGTTGCTCTGGAACCTGAAGGCACTAGATATCGCCGAGAATTCGACGGAAGAAAAAGCAAGGATATGGAAGGGCAGCCTCTACAACAACATCGGCTGGACATATTTCGAACAAAAACAGTATGAAGAGTCCCTGCTCATGTTCGAGAAGGCCCTAGAGTTCCAGCAACAACAGGGCGATCCCAACAAGATCCTGATAGCAAAATGGTGCGTCGCCAAGACTCTTCGGCTGATGGATCATACTGAGGAGGCCTTGGAAATGCAGCGAGACCTGTACGAGCAATACCAGGCGGCCGGCAAAAAGAGCGGATACGTCTACGAAGAGATCGCCGAATGCTTGACGGTAATGGGACAAGAGCAAGAGGCTCAAGGATGGTTCGCGGCAGCCTACGAAGAACTATCAAAAGATCCCAAGCTAGCAAATGAACAAGACAGGTTAAACCGGCTCAAAGAGCTGGGAAGAGTCGGAGGTCAAGAAATGTCCGGAAGTTCGAACCTTTGATATTGTCATATGAAGAATTAGGGCTCGCGGCTCTGTTCGCTCTAGCCTTCGCTAACGGAGCAAACGATGCAGGAAAAAGCGTAACATCACTGATGATGCCGGGACCATCAGGCTCTCCTCCAAAGCGCAAGCCCCTTCTCTGGGGAGGACTCTTCACCGGCATTGGAAGCGTCTCCGCGATTCTGATCTCCGGCCGGCTATTCTCAGTCTTCACTCCGCAGAGTCTTCTACGGACGACGCCCGCGTATTCTTTCGTTCTCGCTGCGCTAGCCGGTGCGACCTTGTGGATTCTTGTGGCAACCATCGTGCGATTGCCGGTTTCTTCAACACACGCTATTGTCGGCGCAATGGTGTTGCTGGGAGTCTATGTATTTGGAACGTCAGGGGTGCAATGGGGTTTCTTGCTCTACAGGGTTGTGCTACCCTTAGCAGGAGGACCAATCGCCGCTCTGGTGGCAGTCTATTTTCTCGATCGGTTCACACGGCGGACGGGGACACCTGGTAAGGAGAGGCCTCGGCTCATGCGAGTGGCGCACTGGGGGTCGGGGGCGGCTACGGCTTTTGCGAGAGGAATTAATGATGCGCCGAAGATGGCGGCTCTAGGAGCGTTCTTCCTTCTCGCGAATCCGTCTGAGGCGGCCTGGGTACCGTACTCTGTCGTTGCGGTGGCCGTGTTCTTTGGTTCCATCGTGCTCGGTCATCGGGTAGTGGTTACTGCGTTAGGGAAGCATGCTCCACTGGACCAGGTTCAGAAGTCGAAAGCAGGCGCCGCCACGGCCCTAGTAGTTTCGGCGGGAGCCTTTCTGGGAGCGCCCATGTCTACCACCCAAGTTCACGAAGGATCGACTGCGGGATTCGGTGGACGCAGAAAGGAGATTCAGTCCACATTGGGTCGGATGCTCCTTCCTTGGCTGGTAACCCTGCCTGGCGCAGGAATCTTCGCTATCGCAATGTCATATCTCGTAGCAATGCTCTAGAGCAAAATCCAATACGGGATCGGGTCCGCGGGATACAGAACGCCCTTAAGATCATTTTCAGGTTCTTCGCTGCCGCTTGGGCGGAGTCCTCATTGTATTCGGTGCCTTAGTCGACGTTCCACTGGTCGTAGGAGGTTTCCTCCTCATGTTCCGCTTCAGGAAGAAACTTGCACTTACCATACTGAGAGTGAAGTTGCCTCCTCTAGCGCTCTACCTGATACTGTCCGTCCCATTGATCATCTTCGAGGAGCAGATTGACTGCATGCCAGCTTGGTGTGGCATGGTCGCCATTCTGCCCACTCTTCCGTTTCTTCTGGTCGAGATGTTGGTGCTTGGTGGAATCGTATTGTGGCGGCACGCGAAGAATGTTCTGCGTGTTACGCTTCTCTACAGCATCTTCGGAGTATTATGGGAGATTTTTCTCGGCGGCCTTGTCGGAGCTCCCTTGATTATCATAGCACTTCTGGCTCCCTACGTTGCAGTAGGCTACGCCTTCGTATCGATGCTTCCCCTCACTGTTCTGATCGAAGGAAAAACAACTCCCGAGGATGTCAAGACAGGTCTGCCAGCACCCGTCAGCGGTGTGGCGGTAGCATTGCTACCTGGCTTCTAGACGGTTTTCGATATTTCCACGGGTTGGACGGTGGGTTTTGTCTCCCTCCCCCTTAGGTTCTCGATCTTAACTGGTTCTATCTTCTCGGCAAGGCTGAACTGGAATATTTTCGAGTAGAAGTACAGCTCAGCCTCGTTGGATCTCTTGATGTTCTCTGCTCGCCGGAAACCGTGTTGCTCCCACTCGTAAGCGATGTAGGCGACCGGGAGACCTTTCGCTTTTATCGCTTGAAAGATCTTCTCGGACTGGTTTGGAGGCACGACTTTGTCCTCTAGCCCTTGGAACAAGATTAGAGCGGACGATATTCCGTCAGTATGGTCGATTGGTGATCTCGCGCGATAGACGTCCCGGCGTTCAGGGTATGGGCCGACAAGCTTGTCTAAGTATCGGGATTCGAATTTGTGGGTGTCCTTGGCAAGTAATTCCAGGTCGCTGACGCCAAAGTAGCTTGCACCCGCTTTGAATGCTTTCGTAAAGGCGAGCGCGCACAGCGTCGTGTAGCCCCCCGCACTTCCTCCGCGGATACCAAGTCTTTCTCCATCAGCCTGTCCACGATTCGAGAGGTAACGAGTGGCGTTCACACAGTCTTGGACGTCAACGATTCCCCAATTATCGTTGAGTCTCTTACGATAGTCTCTACCATATCCCGTGCTTCCGCCGTAGTTTACGTCTACTACTCCGATTCCTCGGCTTGTCCAGTATTGTATCTCGTACCGGAGGATGGATGGGCTGGCGCTGGTGGGACCTCCATGACTCACAACCAGGAGAGGCGGTTTCTCCCCTTCCGGTGATTCGTAGTCAGGGTTGGCAGGTGGATAGAAGAACGCGAAAGCGGTTCGTCCATTCTCAGTTGGAAACTCGATCGTGCTGGGGATCGAGAAGTAGTCCTTGTTTACGGTGACTTCTCGGGACCGGTGTACGATCTGCGTCTCATTGGATGTGAGGTCTATTTGCACAACGGAGGAGGGTTCGGTAGCCGATCCTCCTATGAGGAATAGCTTTCCATTGCTTGTGGCTAGATTGCCCCAGAGAAGATGACTGATCTTTGTTTCAATAGGCCTGAGTGTCCGATTCGTAAGGTCCAGGCTGCCTAGATTCCACAACCCATTCTTCGTGTAAGCGCAAATCATCCGATCCGGAGATTCGAAGACGAAGGTGCGAGTTCCGAACTGCCACTGGGGGAGGCCGAACTCAGCCTCCATTGGGTATAGGGATTCGATGTGATTGTAGCGCCAGCGATAGAGATTCCACCACCCTGTCCGGTCGGAGCTGAAGTAAAGGACGCCATCGGAAGACCATTCTGGCTGATAGATGGATTCTTCCAACCCTCCGGCCAACTTTTCCGAATGTCCTACTGAACCGTCAGCATGGGTATGCCCAACCCAGAGTTCTGTTCCGTCCCACGGCATGTTGGGATGGTTCCAGGTGAGCCAGGCCAGCCTGGACCCGTCGGGACTCAAGCGTGGCGTTGAATAGAAGTCGTTTCCGGAGACGAGGATCTTGCCTTCTCCTTCTTTCTCTGTGTTCAGGCTGACGATGGTGGTGACTGGTTGCCCGGACTTGACAGTATGATCCTCGCGTATGCAGATGATGCGGTTTCCACGTTGATCGATGATGCCGTCCGCGTATCTCATGTCTATAGGAGGTGTTAGCGGCCTCGGTTCTCTGCCCGGGTCTTGCCGGTAGAGACGCTGGTCGGTATAGTTGGAAAAGTAGACTGTTCCATTATTGACGAGGTAGCATCCACCTCCGTACTCGTGGACTCTTGTTCGGGCGTTATAGCCTGGAGGGGTAATATCGGTCAATGTGCCGTCTGGTTTTCTCTGGACGATTACGTTCCGGCCCTTATCGGCGGGACGGAGTTCGTTCCAGTACAGATTGTCTCCGTCGACTCTAAGCTCGTCAAGCCCGACGTACGTCGAGGCGAGGAGGTCTGCGGTGATGGGTGATTTCCAGGAGCCGTAGGGAGCCACATGTCTGGACATCAGAATCAATGTCTGATTCTAGGGTGTCTGGAATATGAGGGTGACTGATTTTGTATGGAACGTTGGAAATTGCTTCTCAGGAGCCCGTGATCATTTGTACGGATCCACGCTCGCTGACGCAATGACAGTTCTCAGGATCATGCCTTCGCTTTCTTGGCTGCGTTTTGAGAGCCCACAAGCGTTAAGCACTATCATCATAGTAACTCTCGGAGAGCTAAGAATTATGTCTAGGACAATTCCAGGGTTGGCCTTGATTCTGGGTGTAGTCATGTCGGCGATTCCAGCAGTCTTTGCACAGTCCTCCTTTTCGTGGAGCGCAAAATGCCACGGTGCCATCGGCTCAGGGGCCACAGCTGACTGGATCTGGACCCAGAACGGAGCGTCTATAGCTTCCGGCAACGGCTTTTGCAACTACACGTTGACGTCCAATAGTGGCAGTGGGACAGTGCCTTCCAATGCAAACGGTATCGTAGTCTTGTTTACTGTCCACGTTGACGGTGCTTGCAGCAAGCAAGTGTCTGCATCCCAATCATTCAGCCCTGGAACTACCCCTTCGATCAGGCTAGCGGCGAGCTGCAGCGGGACCTCTTATGGTGGTACAGTCTCTATCAAAGCAGACTTCATCCTAAGCTAGTAAAGGATACGAGCACGTGCAGTTTAGATAGATGAGAAGGTTTGCGGTATCGGTATTCCCGGTCATTGTGATAGCTCTATCAATGGTACCAACTGTTTTTGCAGACACTCCGTATGATTGGAAGATAGGCTGCACCGGGGAAGGCACATCCAACGCAGCCTGGTATTGGTACCAGAATGGAGCCAGTGGAACTTTCCTCACTGGTGGAGGGATTAACTGCAACAAGACCTCTTCTGTAAGCGGAACCTGTCCGAACCAGCCGGCTTGCAGTCAAGGACGCCCATCAACCGCCGATACCCTCATTGTCTCACTTAACGTCAATTGCGGATATTCCTACTCCAACTCACTCATCAAATCGTTCGCGCCCGGAGCACCGGTCTCATTAGGTCTGACAGTTACTATCAAGCACGGAAGCTGCAACGGAACATACAGCAAAGGCTCGGAAAGCACCACATTCAGCCTCAGCGCCTGACAAGCAACATTTACTCCTCGGCACAGCGAGCCACATCAGGCTAAACGCGCCCATACAGTTATGGCCTCTGGGTACAATCCGCTTAACTTGCTGAAACCTATGGCGTTCTATAGTGACGGCTATGGAGCCGACCGGGATCAAGGTCCTTGATGATCTTCTAGGGGGTGGATTTCCCAGACCCTCTGCCGTCGGGATAACAGGCCCGGTGGGCAGCGGCAAGTCGACCCTTGTGAAGCAGATAGCCGCTGCCGCCTTAGAGCGTGACTTCAGGGTTGTGTATTATGCGGTTGACGAGTCTGCTGAGGATGTGAAGGAGAGTATCACTTCCTGGGGAGTAGATGTGACCCGATATGAGTCTGACGGTAGGCTCTCTTTTGTCGACATGTTTGCGCTGGGAGTTGAGAGGCTTGCAGATTCGTTTCCCCTAGAGCAGCCTGAAGAGATAGTCAATGCCACTATGAAGTTCTCTGATCTCATCGCGCAGGGCCGAAGCTTCACGCTAAAACATCTTGGCAAGAAGACGATGGGGATCATGGACTCGCTGACACCCTTCTTTTTGATGGTCGAGGCAAAGAAGGTCTTCCAGTATGGACAGGTTCTCAAGTATGCTACCCGTTTCGCGAAATCCATTGGCATCGCTACACTTCACACCAGTGTCTTGAACGAGACAATAGAGAATGCGATGACAAATTTCGCCGATATCGTCATAGATATGGAGGGACGAAAGAATCCGCAAGGTATCAGTCATGGAGGGACCTTGAGACTTGTCAAGATGGGCAAAGCCCCTACTCCTCCAAGAGGCTACTACTACGAGATGACCCCGAAGGGAATAGACATCAGCACCGCGCCAATGATTTAGCGAGTCAAAACTCCGCTAGGATCCGCAGTCTGTTTTCTCGCGTCTTCTCGTGACACTATTCCTCTCGCATGCGGAGTTGCTCAACGTGAAGTGGGCGGTCAGGCGGCTTTATCTGAATGAATATCTGAGGTGATTCTCGGAGAAAGAATTCAGTGGCCTCGATTTCTTCTCTCGGTCATCATGGAGATGATCAGCGAAAGGCGAAGATGACGATTCTGTTCTTCATGCTGTTGCTGGCCACTCTTGTTGTCGAAACTGTTCTGTCCCCGTTTGTCGTCACTGTTTACAGCAAGGGTTGCTGGACGGCCACTAGCGGCGGAGTGTTCCAGCGGGTAAGCGTGAGCGGTTGCGGTTCTGGTTCATGGGTGATGTTCGACATATACGCGGTTGTTCATCCCCGCGCGATTTCCGGGTCGAATGACCTAAGCGTTGTTCTAACAAGCGGAACGGGACTTGGAGGATCTTGTCTAGGTGGCTCAGAGTGTGCGATGATCAATCTCTTCCTCTATACCCCACCGAGCCCTGTTACTTGTCAAGGATGCATAATCTCAGTGGGACCGCCCAATCCTGTGGGAGACTGGTTTGGTTCGTACAGTTCTACCTTAGGTACTTTCCCTGACCTCCTTGGCGTAATCCTGCTCGTGTACTTGGCTCGCTCTCTTGGTGGAGTGCCGAGGATCTATCGAAGCTATCTGAGTGGGGAGCGTGAGCGGGCTAGCTGGAAAGCCTTGGCGGAGGGAGAGAAAATACTGACGGTTTTCTCCTTGGGCTTTCTAGGCTTTAGATCCTACCAGCTTGTAGCGACAATCCTCTACTTCTACGTGGCTCCAATTCCAACCCTTGGTTTCGCGTTCGAGGATGTCGTGTCTGTCATGGCGGCCGTTTGGCTTCTCCACTACATACGCTGGAAATTCCCATTGAAGACCCTGCCATCGACCGTGACCGAGACTTCCGGAGGCGGCGGTTCTATCACGAGCGTTTCGCAGCCAATGTCCCCCAGTTCTCTGCAGACTCGCACCTCTAGCCACCGGACCCTGATTCTCGTAATCATTCTCTCGGCTTTGATAGTGGCTGTGATCATTGTTCCGCGGATAGTTTTCTGATTCAACCACTCTTCGCGTCTCCTTTCAAACAGGGGTTTGACCGCTTTCCTCTCAGTCATGCTTTTAACGAACCATGAGCAAATCACCTTTCGTCATGCAATCTGTAGCGAGTAAGGTGAAGCCCGTTCCTGACGGCTATCATTCCCTCACTCCTGTCGTGGTTGTCGACGGAGCGCCCAGACTCATCGATTTCTTAAAACAGGTGTTTAATGCCGAGGAAGATGAAGTGTACAAGGGTCCTGACGGTCGAGTAATACACGCCGAACTGATCATTGGCGACTCGGTTATGATGATAAGCGATTCGAACCCACAATTCTCGGCTTTTCCGGCTATGATTAACGTCTACACCGAAGACGTCGACGCGGCCTACAAAAGAGCTCTCAAGGCAGGCGCAACCTCGCTCAGAGAACCCTCTAACCAGTTCTATGGAGACCGAACCGCGGGCGTCAAAGACGTTCACGGCAACCAGTGGTGGATCGCCACACATATCGAAGACGTGTCACAGGAAGAGCTGGAAAGACGAATGAAGGCTCGCCAATCACAGTAGACCGTGGCAGAAGGCTCAGGGAGTCCCTCGGTGAAGGTTTCCGGGAAAGCCCGCTACATGGTAGGGCTGATTGTTGTCTACACCATAGCTGATTTCTTGTTGACCCCATTAGGAGGCATTGAGACCAGAGATGTCTCAAAAGTATCCAGCACAGGCGTTGCCACACTAGGATTGCTCTTCACCGGTCTTGCACTGAACGTAATCTGCCTCATTTTGTTGCTCCGGAATTACAGACGCGCTCCAATATTCGGCGTGGTTGGCTCGCTTCTCTACTTTCCAGCACCAATCGCAGAAGCCACGGGCCAATTCTCAAGTCTTAGCCCCCCGACCGGAATCGCCGTTATCGAAGTCATCGAGGCAATCATCGCAATCGCGATAATAATCACGGGCGCGCTTGTCCTCCGGAAAAAACCGGAGGCGCAGATGAAACCTGCGTAAGAATGTCTTCACGCAGTTCCCGCGGAATGCGTTTTTCGAAGTTCTTAGTGGCGAGGTCATCTATTGTATCCAGATGGGTTTTTGCCTGAGCTCCCAGCAAAGTGGTTTGCTCGGCGATGCTTTTAATCTTCGATTCCAGCAGTTCCCTGGAATCTCGGGATCTAGTGTATTCCGCTCGCAGGTCGGATCGTTGGGTTCTGAGCTGTTTCACGTTGGGGGAGCGTAGAATCTGACTTCTTGCCGTAAAGGCTTCTCTGGCCTCTTTCTGGATGGGTTTGAGCGATCCATTTATGATCCGTTTCGCGCGCTCGAGTGTCTTTTTCGCTTTTTTCTCGCCGAGCGGTAGCTTGTTTGATTCAATGGATTCGCTTACTCCCTCGAGCAAGTCTGTCAGTTCTGGATAGCCGTCGGATTCCTTGGCTAAAGTCGTCAGTGGGGTTTTCACGTATCGCGTCAACACTCCTATCGCTTGTGGGTGGGCATGCACTTCTCCCCTTTGATGCGACGATAGAAGCCTTGTGAATACTCCGCCTAGTCTGGACATTTCCTCGTTGAGGAGCCTCTTTCTCAGCTTCTTGAGCTCCGCTTCCTTGGCGTTGAGAGCTCTTATCTCAGAGTCAGATTCAATTCGCTCGTTAGCTTCTAGAAGCGTTCCCTCGTTGGAGACAAGTTGCTGGATCTCCTTATCCAACCGGATGCGGGAATCCGTAAGATCCTGTAACGTTGCGAGGTTCTCAACAAGTGTCTTTGAGTGTTCTTGTATTTGGTCGTGGATCGACGTAATGTCTCGGCTTCTTGTCCGGAACTGGGACGTCTGGCTATAGAGCCGCACCAGCCCCTCTATCTCAGCTCTGAGCCAACCTCTCTCTGAAGCATAGTGTGAGGCCATTGCTTTTGCCGCCTCGTTGTAGCTCGAACTGGCCACCCGCAACAACCTCGTTATGCTCGTCTCCAATTCCGATATCGATGTGTTCGAACTTGATTTTGCGAACTCACCGCATGCGGTGACAATTTCTCCCGAGACACGGTTCAGTCCCATGGCTGCTCGAAGGCGACGGGAATCGCCTAAGCCGGACATGTCGTATTTCGTGTTTCGAATGAATTCTCTGCAGCGACTTTCGAGAGATGAAGCTATCGAATGTGCAGTTTCGCCCAGCTGTTTTGTCTTAGCTTGAAGAGGCTTCAGCTGAGGGTCGATCACGGAAGCCGTCCAATGTTGGAGGGCCTTCTCAATATCAGCGACCTTTTTGCCCCCCTCTTTCATGGATTAGCGAGGCTCTAGTTGCCATTTGAGATTCTTGTGCCATCTCTGCGTGGCGAGATAGAAGATTACCGAAAGGACGAACCCGCTACCGTCGATGCGGGGGCTGTTTGTCAGGCTTGGCTTCTACGAGATCTAACTGGCCCTCTTTCTTGTAGACTCTTGTAAGGGCGAATCCTGCTGATTGGAGCAGGCTTCTCCATTCGGACTCGGTTCGTTCTTGGCCACCTGTCATGATTAGCATAGTGAGGTCGAGGGTGGATCCTTGTACGTCATTGTCTGAGAGCACGCTATCCCGGATCAGAAGTGTGCCATCCTCTTTGATCGCTTTACGAATGTTCGCTAGGATGGCGGTTGCTTTGTCATCTGACCAGTCATGGAGAATGCGCGAAACCACGTAGACATCTCCACCTGCTGGTACAGAATCGAAGAAAGATCCTGTCTCTATGCGACACCTGTCTTGGACCCCTTTGGTCTTTAGGTGTGACTGGGCTTCTGAGGATCCCTGGGGCAGGTCGAACAGGATTCCTTCCATCGTAGGGTTAGAAACAAGGACTGAGCCAATCAGATCTCCTCGTCCTCCACCGATGTCCACTACGAGATGTCTGCCGGAGTAATCGTATGATTCGACAGGGTTGCCTCGACGTCTTAGCGTTTGAGCCATGGCTTTGTTGAAGGTCGAGCTTGCATCCGTGTTTTCAGCCATCCAGTCGAAGTGGCCCTTGCCGTACAGATGGTTGAATGCTGTTTCACCGGTGCGGACCGAGTGCAACAGGTTCCCTGCTGCCTTGTAGTTTTCTTCTCCGGAGAAGATTGCGCTGTATCTCATTGATTCAGGATTGTCGGTTCGGAGAAGTTCGCCAAGAGGCGTGAGCCCGAACTTTGTCGATTTGTCCTGTGTGAATATTCCGAGGGCGGCCAGATGTCTCATGAGTCGAAAGAGTGCTTTGGAGTTCGCTCCGACTTCTTTCGCGAGATCCTCCGCTCTCATGAGTCCATGTACGAGATGGTCGGCGACTCCGAGCTTGGCCGCGACGTACAGGGCTTGTGTGGTCTTGTATCCTTGTATCATGTTGAAGAGTTCTTGTCTCGGCGGTTCCATTAGTCGCGCATAGTTACCTTCTCTCTGCTTTGAAACAGTGGTCAAGACAGATTACCGAGAGGCATTTTGCTATCTCAACCATATTTCAAAGCTCTGGAATCACATGGATTACCGGGGGCTTCTGTTTGCGATGGGCATGTGGTTGATTTGACCGGGACTGAATTCAAGGTCGACGTAACGCCGGCCTTACGCTCTGGTTCTCAATTACTATCACGATAAGCCAATCCTTTCGAGCAGAGTCTCGAAACGTGGGTCCGTCCTAAGACCATCAAACATAGGATCGTTGAGGAGCGCAATTTGGCTTGTATTCTCTTGGACAGCCCTATTCAGCGATTCGAAGGCTTGGTCCTTCTCGCCGAGGACAGCTTTGACTGAGGCTGTGACGGTCTCGGGAACATATTTTTCGCGGGAGATTTCTTCAAGCTCTCGCAATATCTTCTCCGCGCGAGGCTTCTTGTTAGCTGCAATGTAGGCATAGGCTAGGTCGGCCTTCATCCAGACATTGTCCTTCCAGAGCTTCAGAGCTCTTTCAATCTCGGCGGTCCCTTCGTCAACAGAGGATGTAGAGACGAGGGCTGCTCCGAACTCGGAGTGAGCGAACGCAAATTCCGGGTTCATCTTCAAGGCCAACCGGAATTCTCCTGGCGCTTCTTCACGTCTACCTGCCCAAAACAGAATCCGCGCCTTGTTGACAGCGATGATTGAGGAAAAGGGGTCAAGTCTCCCTTAGCTGGATTGGAGCCAAATTCTTTCGAATCAATTCCAAAGGTCTGGTCGCCGAAGAGCGGAGATACTTCGACTTACAATCTCTGCGCAAGCAATTTAGACTATCAAAATAGCTCGACCATCGTTTCCCGAAGATAACATTCAGGTCCGCTGTGGACTTTGGTTTCCGCTCAGAATTATTAGCGCCTAAGGCACCCGGTTCAGGCAGAGAAACGAAGAAGACTATTCATGGCTCGACTCCCAATTTCAGACTCCGAAAAGAAGAGAGCCGTAGTTCGGATTCTAGGAATATCGGGGAGTGGACGAAAGAAGTCGTACAACATCGCCCTCCTTGAGGCGGCAAAAACTCTCGTCCCAGAAGGTGCCGTGCTGGAGATTCTTGATGTGTCCCGTTTCCAGTTGTTCAATGAAGACCTGCTTGCTGAAATGCCTGCGGAGATACGGGAGTTCAAGGAGAGGGTGAAACAGTCGGACGCGATACTCTTCGCGACGCCCGAGTACAACTACTCGATCTCTGCTGTTTTGAAGAACACGATCGAGTGGGGAAACCAGCCGGACAACTCGTGGGATGGCAAGCCTGCAGCGATCATCAGCGCCTCCATTTCTCTACGGGGTGGTGCGAGGGCGCAGGCGCATCTCAGACAGATAATGGTGGACTTGAACATGCACCCGATCAATCAGCCTCAGCTGCTCTTGGCAAGGGCGGGGGAGAAATTCGACGCCAACCTCAAACTCGTAGATTCAGCCTCCTTGAAGACTCTGCAAAGCCTGCTCGACGCTCTTGTAGAATGGTCACGGAGATTCTAGTTGGAAGCAGCGAGTATCGCCAAGAAGAGTGGCAAATCATGGCCCATCATGCCTGGAACCTACCAGGTGGGCGATCCTAATGGTCCGGTGGCGGTTTGTGCACTTACCTCTGAGCGTTTGGTCGGACCGCTTGTAGCTCTTCCCGGAGTGGCAATTGCGGGCATGGTCTACACGGCCAATCTAGGCATCACCCGGATTCTCGTCAACATCACGTCTAATCCTGCGATTCGTTTCCTGCTCATATGCGGCAAGGACTCTGCACTATTCAAGCCGGGACAATCCCTTGTCGCTCTAGCTGAGAATGGCGTCGATGACAAACGACGAATCATCGATGCCGCTGTTTATGATCCAGTTCTACCATCGATAGATCCTGACCAAGTAGCACAATTCCGGAAGCAGGTGGAGGTTCTTGACTGGGCCGGCGAAGATGATCTTCAGGTCTTACAGGAACGGGTGAAGAGTCTCTCTGATCGTAATCCGGGTGTTTTCGTGTCGGGACAAAAAGAAACGAATGCGGCGAGAAAGCAGGAGGAGTTTGTGTCTATTCGGCCGGGTGGGCAGCGCGAGCCTTTGTTGTATGATCCGAAGGGATACTTCGTCATCACGATCGTGCCTGAGCAGAAAGAAATTCTGTTAAGACACTATCTGCCTGATCATACATCTGCTCATGAGATGCGGGGACGGGGAGCAACCTCGGTGCTACTCGGTCTCTTGCGGGACGGGCTTGTTACACAGCTGAGCCATGCTGGCTACTTGGGTGAGGAACTGGCCAAAGCGCAGACCGCGTTGCAGTTTGGGTTGCGGTATGATCAGGATAGGCCTTTGAGGCCGCGCGAGTCTCCGGCTCAACAAACGACCGAAGGGACACAGACCACGGCACAGGGCCTCCCGCGCCTCCGAAGACATCAGCGGTCCAAGTGGCCACTCTGAAACAGTTGGGAGAAACTGTCCCGGGCACGTTGGTTGATCTGTTTTTCTCTGTAACCGATTTGCCGCGGGAACAGGTTCTAGGCGGGGTGTTCTTGTTGCCTGATGAGACAGGGACCAACCAGGTTTTTCCCCGAACATCCCAGCGTATCGAGGTTGAGTGGAGGCCGTCGAGTAAACTGATCATGGGCGGAGCAACCGATCTCGTGGCGGGAGCTCTCTTACGGGTTGTTGGTAAGCTCGGCGATAATCGTCAAGTCCTTGCAGAGCAGGTTGTGGTCTTGACCCGTGTGGCCAAGATCATCTGACAAGAATTGGAAGGTAGAGGTGATGGTGTGAGTATGTCTGATGTTGTGATAAGATCTACCAAGAACGGTCCGAATTTTGTGATCGTTGACGAGAAGGCTGTTCAGGCCTGGTGTCGGTGCGGCGGATCCAGGCTGATGCCTTTTTGCGACGGTACACACAAGAAAAGACGGGTTCAGGGCTAAGACGCACGAGGTCAAGGTTCGTTAATCAAGCCCATTGTGGAAGATCGCGAATGTTGTGGTCGTGCCGCGGCTGCTGGTTCTGACAAAAAACGGTCTAGTTCTCATAGTCTGACGAAGAGAGGAACACAGTAGCCATAACGCCCGATTCCCTGCTCGTCGCTGTGTTCTCTCGATGACTGGCCGATCCGGCATTCGGACTAGATGCCTTGCATTGTCGTTTCTTGGGCTTGTTCTCACCTCGACTAGTCCTGTATGGGTCCATGGAGATACTGCGCCTACCGGAATATTCAAGATAACGCTGATGGTTCCGCTGCCGAGTCAGGCTCGACAAACTTGGTCTCTGCTCGTCCAGAGCAATCTTCAGGCGCTGGGCATCGACGCGCAGAGAGTTGTTCTTGACTGGCCCACGATATACGATAGGGCGCTTACGCCTGCCTCCGATGTTCTAGGGAGAAGCTATGACAATGGCGGCTTTGACGCACTATTTCTCGGCTATGCTCTCGGGATAGATGCTGATCCATATTCTTACTATCACAGCTCGCAATATGCTCCGATTGGTTACAACTATTATCTCTGGAATAACAGCCAAGATGATCAGCTGACCACCCAGATCAAGCAAACAGTCGACAAAACACAACGGCTAGACTTGGTAAAACAGTGGCAGGCACTCGCCTACGACCAGCAACCTTCAGCGACGATACTGTACACGAAGGAGATTGTTGCCTTTGACTATACCATAACCAATGGCCAGTACGTGTTCAACACCTACCACTCTCCATATTGGCCACCGATCGAGCAATTGTCGATGCTGGGCGGATCTACAACAGGCTCGATCACGCTAGCTCAGACTGGACCGGCTCCATCCGAGGGCTTCAACCCAGCACTGAGCAGTTCCTACTACGACCAGACCGTATACGGAGCTCTGTTCAGTGCGCTGGCGCAGAGGAATGATACGATCTTCAAGAACATGATTCCGCAATTGGCGACTGGCTGGTCTGTCGCGTCGGATCAGAAGACTTGGACTGTATCATTGCGTCCTGGAGTGACGTGGCATGATGGGGTTCCGTTCAATGCGACGGATGTGAAATTCACATTTGACGCGCTTCAAGATGACACTCTGGCAGCGGCCAATGAGGCGTTCATCAAAGGTATCGTCGGTGGAAAAAGTGATTTAACAATTGTGGACCCGTACACTGTGAAGTTCACTCTACCGAATCCCTACGCCTACTTCGTCGAGAACATTCTGACTACACCCATCATTCCTGCCCACGTGTTAGCGAGTGTTCCCTATGCAAGCTGGAGGATGAACCCGTTCAACACCGGGATTGGTGGCGGGCCCATTGGAACGGGGCCCTACAAGTTTGTCAGCTATAATTCTACAACTGAGACAAATCATCTGACAAGGAATGATAACTACTTTGATTTCCCAGAAAACGGGAAGACTGCTCTTCAGAGCCGGGGAGCTTTTGAGGTCAAAGACTATTACGTGAAACATATACAGAGTTCTGATGATGCTGTTTCTGCCCTCAAGGCAGGCTCGGTGAGCGTTCTCGATGCACAGTACGCTCTGGAGACCCAGACGAGTTTTCTTGCCGCCTGGCCGTCGAACCAGTGGACCTCTTACAACGGATTCGGGGTGCAGGAGCTAGGGTTCAACATGCTACACCCAATATTTGGAACAGGCGTCAATACCCCGCTAGGCCTCAGTGATCCATCGAAGGCCTCCCTTGCCGCCAAATATGTTCGTCAGGCTATCAGCTACGCTATCCCGCGAGATCTGATAATACAGCAGCTTCTTGCCGGATATGGTAATCCTGGGATAACGACTCCGGTCGTCGGCGACTACCGGACAGGCATCGCGGTCACAGACGGGTTCAACACCGCTCTCACCCCGTACGGTTTCAACCTCACAAAATCCCGGCAGCTATTGCAAGCCGCTGGCTTCTTCCCAGCCGCCCCTCCAAGCATCTGGCAAACCTGGGGGTTCGCCGTCACCGTCATGCTCCTAGCAACGGCTGTCACCCTTGCCGCCCTCTACAGGGTAGAGGTGAGGCGAAATCGTCCCATCCGCTCATCACCATCAACATTACCATCGTCCCCACAGTCCAAGAGCAGTCCGTAGCTTTTCTTTCATTCGGTTCTGAGCCGAGCTCTCCTCAAACAATCCGGGACCCGCAATCGCCCTTAGAAAATCTCTGGCCGTCGTTCCAATCATCGGGAGCAGCTGGTCCGTTGAACGAGGTTCGCTACAAAGTTTGTACAGGGTTGTGCAAGCGCTATGCATTAAGACTCAACTCGAAAGACATTCTCCGTCTCCTGGAAGCCGTGGGCTAGGATCTGCGAAATACGTGTGGGAGCACATTCTCGGAAGGAATGCTTGATTGCAAGAGAGGTCAAAATTGAAAGAAGTCTTTCACTGAATCACTGATTTCGCCATGACGACCAGATCAGATGTCTCCAAGCTAGAGATCTTGGCCACGGCCGTCTTCAAAGTTGAAAGCAGGTTCTTGTCATGTACACGCTTTGACACAATATCTTCAGCAACTTTATCTCCTTTCTTGGTCAGAAAATAGTCATATTGGATAATTCCACTGGGAAGCGGGTCTTCAACTTCAACCACAAGTCCAACCGCTTCTAGGACATTCATCGCGTCTGCAAGTTGCTCGGAATAAGGACCGTAGAAATATGGCCGAAAGTTGAAGTCGAATGGAATATTGTGGGCGTATTTTAAGATGCAAACCGTCTTTTGAAGACGTTTTCGCCCCTTAATTTCTCCTTTGGAGAAATAAATGGTAGAGATGAGCAGAGATAGGTCAGCGTCTCTCGCCATTCTTACCAGCTGGCTACTAATCCCTCTATCGTCTTAGAGAGAGTCGCTTCGTCAATCTTCTTCTGGAGAGAAGGATGAATGTACGCTTTTAAGCGTATTTTTTCCTTTATTGCACCAATAATGGAAGATTTCGACTTGAGCTCGATTGGGTCTCCTTGCGAATCTATCTCATCGACGTGAATTGAGTGAGGGACCCTGCTCTTGACTAGGTCACAAATGATATGATTTTGTTCAGTTTTCAGAGTCTCACAGGTTCTTTTGCTTAGAGTGAAACTTGCCTCTGAGGCCCCAGTCGGTCGGATTGCCTCTAGAAATCCTTGACTGATAACTGGGAATTGCTCTACACTCAGCTCTTTGTCGTAAGTCTTGACGAATAGTCCGCGCTTGCTTAGGATTGCTGCAGCAGTATCTTGAGGGAATCCTTTGATCTGTTGGAGGATCTCTAAGAGCTTCTCATCATACAACTGAGTTGCTTTCTCTGGGTTTTCAAACGTGCCTCGCAGATCGTTGTCATCAGCGCAACCAGCCAGTATGGCCCTCTCAAGCATCTTCTCGGCAATTCTTGAGTTCTCGACGTGATACACAAGGTCGTACATTCCCTTCCATATGGTCAGAAAAATCTCTGCGCTCGTAATTGCTTCGGGTGTGTTCTCGAGTCCCAGTTCGCTCTTTGAGAGATCTTTATCGTCTCCCAGTACGGTATATCCTTCAATGAAGTTTTCTATATCCAACGCGTACTTCAAACCAACGTGGTGACTGTCCCTTAACAAGTAATCTAGTTTATCGACGTCAAGAGGACCGTTGACAATAGAGGAAACAAAAGGAAACCAATGCTGGGCGGATACGATTCTGTTCACTGATTCGATTGAGATTCCGTGGTGTTCTAGTTCTTTGAGTTCTTCAGATATTATTCTGGTAGAGATTTCTTCGTGGGTCTTGCTGGTCAGCTTGTTTAGGGGGAAATCAACGGCATGGGAAAACGGGCCATGCCCGATGTCGTGCAGAAATCCTGCTGCCATGATGTTGTTACGATTATCGTGAAGATTCGAAGCAGCTTTTGGTTTTCCCTCAGTTGCAAGCCTTGCAATGAGAAGATCTGCAAGGCGACCTGCCCAATTCCATTACACCAAGAGCGTGGGAGAATCGAGTGTGAATGGCTCCTCGGAAATCGATGTAGGCTTTCGGTCCAAGCTGTCTGATTAGCGTCATCCTCCTGACTGGAGTGGAAGTTTCGATCGCTGTTAGCCAAGGAGGTGGCCTGATCATTCCGTAGATCGGATCTGGTATTCTATGAGTATGCACCAAATACAATCACCTTCAATCGTTTTCACCATGCTGCCACGGAATTTGTTTTGAGAAGCGACACCTAATTTCGGAGGAAAAGACGAGATTTAAGCACGTGTCTAGGTAAGGACAAACTTTGGTCCGGTCGAGAATGAAACTGGCCGACTATTTGACGGGGGCCACTAACAGTTCGAGGTATGAGTGTGTTAGGATTTTTGTGATGCTTACTAGGTCGTTTATCCGTACGTGTTCGTCTATTCCGTGAATGTTGCTGTCTTGTCGTGTTGCGCCTAGCACGGCTACGGGTATGCCTAGGTTAGTGACAACTGCCATATCGGTAGATCCTTGACTTCCCGCCAGCGGTGTGTCGCGTCCCAGAACTTTTCTTGCTTGTTTTCTAACGACTTTGACGAGCTTGTGGTTGGGATCCGTGAGCATTGGATCGTATCCTAGGATCTTCTTCATCGACACCTTTGCTGGACTCTCTTTTGCGAACTCTCTCACGACCCTGCTGACTTCTTTCTCGACTATTGCAGCTTTCTCTTCTGGTATGAATCGCCTGTCGACTAGGACCTCGCATGTGTCGGGTATGATGTTGCCTTTCAAGCCGCCTTTGATCATGTTCACGTAGAGGCCTGGCCGCATCTTCTTCGTCCCGTACATCGGCTCCGCCGGAATCCTCGACCTTCTCTTCCCGATCTCCTGACCTAGAACCTTCAATTTCTCAATCAAACCAGCAGCCTCCTCAATCGCATTGACACCTGTCCAGCCACGGCCCGAATGAGCCGCGACCCCCTTGACAGTGATGACAAACTCGGAATCTCCCAGTGCTGCGACATGGAGAACTTCTATCCCGCTATCACTTGATATACAATAGTCGATATCCTTCGTAATCACGTGTTTATCGACGAGATAGTTGACACCAGTATACCCGCCCACTTCTTCATCGGTTGTAAAAGTCGGAATAATTGACCCAGAGAACTTTGCACCAGTCTCCACCAACGCTTTCAGAGAGAAAATCGTACAAGCGTCCGACCCCTTCATGTCCGCCGCACCCCGCCCATAGATCTGCCCATTCCTTATCGTGGGATCGAACGGGTCGTTCGTCCATCCTGACGGGTCCGCTGGGACAACATCCACATGCCCATTGAGAAGTATTTTCGGTCCCTCTTCCTCGCCCTTGAGAATCGCATACGTATTCGGCCGAGGACCCTTCAGCCCGACCTCAGGGCTAACCCTCTTTTTGATCGTGGCCTCAGGAATATAGCTCACGGAAGGCGTAACACCCAGCTCCTTGAGCTCCCGAGCGAGAACCTGTGAGATCTTCGGATAGTTCAGACCCGGAGGAACAGTAGTATCAATGCTGACGAGGCGGCGGGTAAGATCAACTAGATCCTTCTTGTGGGCATCAATCCAACGATCGACCTGTTTGATTATTGCTTGAGATGACAAGGTGAAGTACTTGTGGGGCTTTCTACTCCTTAAATACAATTTGACGATCCCACTCTTCCAGAAAGCGTTGTGTTTTCGCCCCGCGCAAGGTCAATCAACCAGCCGGATTGATCCACAATGAATCTCGAACTCCGCGGCCTGAAAATATTAGTGATATATCTTGCAAAGCGGAAGTGATGGTGGTGCCATGCAAGAGAGATTCTCCACTGTAACCAGTGAGCGTCTTCTCGGCCCCCTCAATGATGTCGAGAGGAAATTCGCTCCCCCCAGGCTCTTTGTGTCGGGTCCGATGGAGATTCCTCTGCCAAGACCAAGGGTGGCGATCGTAGGCTCGCGGAAAGCATCGTCCAGGGGGCTCGATGCAGCCAAGGATATTGCGAGGGCGCTCTCGAAGAATGGTGTGGTGATAGTGAGCGGCTTGGCCGAGGGCATCGACACTGCAGCTCACACATCAGCTATCGAAGAGAAAGGGCGGACGATTGCAGTCCTTGGAACCCCCCTTGATCGTGTTTATCCAAAGAAGAACACGCGCCTTCAGAAGGAAATAATGACAAATCATCTCGCGGTCTCCCAGTTTCCCGTCGGGCATCCCATACAACGGGCGGACTTCGTTTTGCGGAATCGGACAATGGCCCTAATCTCCAACGCTTCAATCATTGTTGAAGCAGGAGAGACAAGCGGGTCCCTTCACCAAGGATGGGAAGCCCTCAGACTCGGACGACCATTATTCTTCTGGAAACCCACCGTGAGCGAATCTTCGTTGAGCTGGCCGAAGAAAATGATGAGGTACGGTGCTTTGGAACTGACCGACCCGGAACAGGTAATGGACGTGTTGCCCTCTCACAAAGGAATCATCAAGATAGCTGTTCAAGTCTGAAAATTGCGGCTAACCTCGCTTGATTATGGTTCCCTTCTAAGCTACACTCCACGCGGTGCATCGACGGAGATGCAGCATTCCAAAGACGTGATGCTTGCACTCAAGACTGATGGCTTCATCACAGATCCTTCGCCGATACCAATGTCGCAGTGGATAGCAAGAACGGTTCAACAGCAAAGACTGAAGCTGCCATTCGCTTCCTTCTTTCAGCCAAACACGATTCTCGTTCCCGTGCCCAGCAGTTCTCTGATGCAACCAGACACACTTTGGGTTCCAGACAGAATAGCTACAGCCCTTGCCAAAATGGGAATCGGTAGGGAAGTAGTCGCGTGCCTTGTTCGGACCACGGCCTTGAGAAAAGCTGCATGGACCGACTCATCAGAAAGACCCAAGCCGAGGGAGCACGTCGATACGATCGGTGTACAAGGGCGAATCTCTTCTCCCGACGAGATTCTCCTGGTCGATGACATCGTGACACGAGGCGCGACCTTGTTAGGTGCAGCAAATAGGCTGGCAGAAGCTTTCCCGGCGGCACGAATCCGCGCCTTCGCAGCGATGAGGACTATCAGCGATCCTTCCGACTTCGTTGCTACCTACGAGCCGAGTTCCGGAACCATTCAGTATCGAGATCCGACCGGAGACACTTTGCGTCGGCCATAGCGCCTTGGGACAAAAGACTGAGATAGATGAACGGGGTTTGAGTCTACCATGATCGGGCCGCCTTTTTGCTCGACGTGGTATTCTACACAGGTTGGGCATACGCGTTGCTCGGCTGCTACAAACTGCTCCGAAATCGGTGAGCCCTCCGGCAGTACGCTTAATTCTTGGACATTTGATCTCTCTAAGTCGAGGCCGAAAGTGTGGACCTCTTACGACTCGTCCTCGATGGTGCGGCTATCCTAATCTTAGTCGCTTGCATCGTCTGGATGGTGAGATTCAACATTTCCCAGCAGAAAGGAGAACGATTGACCCTCAAATGGCAAGACATGGATCCGATCAGAAAGACCGTAGCCGGTCTCATTTTTGTCTGGATTTGTTTGAACCTGTACCTGGCGGTCGGAAACGAGCTCGCCAGTCTGAATGTATTAACTCTACCGCTTGGCTCGATCTACTCTATCTACGGGCCTATTCTGGTGTGGGCATCGGCCTCGAGTGTAGTGGGGTTGGCTCTCCTGCTCTCAATTAGGTTCCCCAGACGCCCGGTCGTTGCCTGACTTTCCCTTATCTCTCTACTATGCATCCTAGCTTTCCTGCCAATCATAATTCGACCACTCACTCCCTCAGTTTAGAGAAGTCTGATAGGCGTCACGAGACTGTCAACTTGGTCGTTAAGTACCGCTAATCGCCCTAGGTCATCCGTTTTCAGAGAGGGGTCGACGCAACGGTCGAGATATCTATCGAGAACCTAACAAAACACTATGGAACGCTCGTCGCTCTGGACAATGTCAGCCTCAAGATAGCTTCAGGCGAGGTCTTCGGGCTTCTCGGACCCAACGGAGCAGGCAAGAGTACAATTCTGAAGATTCTAGTAGGAATACTCAGACCGACAAGCGGGACGATTCGGCTGGGCGAGTATGACATTGTCGGGGACCCGGAGAAGGCGAAGAAGCTGATCGGGTATTTGCCGGAGAATCCAAGCCTCTACACCGGGCTGACGACTTTGGAGTTTCTCCAGTTCGTCGGAAAGATTCGCGGAGTTGCAGATGACCTTCTCGACCGGGAGATTTCTGAATCACTCAAGAGCTTTGGGTTGGAGGAGAAACGTAACAGTCTGGTCGGTAGCCTGTCGAAAGGCATGAAGCAGAAGGTGGCGTTGATCGCTACGAGCCTGCACAGTCCCGAGGTTCTGGTCTTGGATGAGCCGTTGACGGCGTTGGATCCGAAGACTCGGGTCTCGGTGAAAGACTGGATTGGCGGTCAGTCGAAGCGGGGCGTGACGACGATTTTGTCGACTCACGACTTGGATGTGGCTCAGACGCATGCGGGAAGGATTGCGATCATCGACCATGGGAAGATTGTCGCAGTGGGAGACATTGAGAGTCTCCGGAGGATGGCGAATACAAAGAGCGATGCAGGTTTGGAGGACGTGTTTCTACGATTAACCGAGGAAAAAGGCGAGGAGACTGCCCGACGCTGAGCGTTCTAGGCCCACTCGGGACCATTGGTACTCTCATGCGCTATTGGATTAAGGGACGCTTCACGAGAGGGGCGATTCTCGGTCTCGTTATTGGGGAAGCTTTCTCGATAGTTTTCATCCTTTTCAGCAGCTCCACGTATCTCTCCTTCTCCACCAGAGTCGGCTTATCGACTGGTCTCTCGGAGGTTGCTCTGAGCCTTCTCCTTGCATTGTTTCTTGTCGGTTTGATCCAGAGCGGTTTCAACGGGAGCGGGCTGGCGGTGAGTGGGAGCGATGTGGACTACGTATTCACCTCCCCAGTTCCCCCGCGCGAGGTTTTCGCGGCTAAGGTCTTGATGAATTCACTTACAACTATCCTCTTCGGGTTTCCCCCGATCATCGTACTCTACCTGAGATTCTCAGCATATTACCACACGTCCTGGTCCGCCGCTGTCTTGGCGGGGTTCGTGACTCTAGTCTTTCTCGTAATCGGGCTCTTACTCAGCGCGGACATCACACTCTCACTTGGACACGGGCTGGGCGAGAAGAAGAAGCTGTGGAGGAATATCTTCATCGTACTCGTCATGGTCCTGAGCCTGCTCCCGATCACCCTGCTCATTCCTGGAATCCCCGCGGGAGTAGCAGAGGTCACTCGGGTCCTCCCAAACGGCCTCGCAGCATCCGTAAGCGTTGGCCTTGTCAGCGGATCCCCCGGAGGCCTCTCGTACCTCGCGGACCTCCTCCTTCTGTCTGCCTGGCTCGGAGGGGTCCTGGTTCTGGGTGTTAGATTGTCGCGCCAGCATTTCTACGAGCTTCTCGAAGTCTCAGCAGCAAGCGGGGAAAAATTCGACCAACCAAACCAGGCGTCTCGGTTGGACCCGAGAGGAAAATCAATCTGGACGATCGTCAGGCTGAAGGAGAGGATCGTGATCAGCCGGACGCGCGAGGCGCGGGCGCAGCTCATCAGCGCCATATTTCTCTCAAGCTTCATGATCATCTACGCATTATCCGGTTCCTTCCAGTCATCGCCGACCTCGTTTCTCTTCATCCTCTTCATAATCGGATCTTTCGGCTCCGGGACCGCGTCCAGATGGATAGAGAAAGAACGGCTCTGGATCCTGAAGTCGTCACCCGTCAGCATGCGGAGATACGTGAAGGAGGTCTATCGCGCTCGAGTCGCGCCCTTGTTGCTCTACCTTGTACCAGTAACCGTAGCCGTGGGCATTCCGCTCATCCTAGGAGAACTATCACAGCCGTCACTCTTGTTAGGCGTAATACTAGCACTTCCAGGCGCCTTGGAGATCGCTAGCATCTCCATGGCCGGTGGGATGTATTTTGCATCAAAGTATGGCCAGAGCTCCACGGACGACATCCTATCGTCTCAGCAGCAGGAATTGGCGGACATTCGAAGGTTCCTCTTCCAGACAATCATCAATCTCGTAATGGTCTCGCCGGTAATCCTGTTGGTCTTTCTCT
>MNGO01000055.1 GCA_001918765.1 Crenarchaeota archaeon 13_1_40CM_3_52_10 | reverse complement strand
AAGTCTGACACCAAAGACGGCGACTACCCTTGACGGTTTCGCAGCGTTCGCGTTCCTGGGAGGATTCCTCATCCCAGCAGTGGCTGTGGGGGTCGCCATTAGCTTGAAACAGTACGTGAAGAGGGGAGACCTCTTCTTCGGGTTTTGGGGAGTTTGGTCATCGGTTGCTCTGGCATCCGTCTTGCTGCCCTTATCTGGAATACTGGCATTCCCGCCCGAGCGCGCTTTGTATCTTGTTCCTGTTGGAGCCCTGTCGGCATTAGCAGTGGAGACTATTTCAGTGTCACTTCTAGGGGTTGTAGCAAGATACCGGTCTGGGTAGAAGGCAATATGTGGAACGACAGAAAGATTCTCTTTGTCGCCGTTGCGGTCCTGTTAACAATAGGATATGCAATCGAATCGCAAACTCTATACCACCAGTATTTCACGCCGTACATTAGCACGGACGACTACAACGATATCCAGCAGATAGTGAATATTCTGACCCAAGATCATCTTTCGCAGCCAATACTGGTCTTTTACGGGGAGCACGCCACACTTTACTCACCCATTATACGATCATATGTCGGAAAATCTGTTGGCCAAACGTACGCGTACTACGGGAAACTTCAGTTCCTGATGTACATGGTTGATCCGGCGCCTGTCAATCCAGCAATAGGCTTGTACTCAATCTCAGCCCCTCATGCGGAGCAGTTCTTCGAAGAACTATCTAGGGCGATCGGCACCGACCGCTGCAACGTTTTTTCTCATCCCATTGTAGTAGATGCTCCAAGATTTTACAACAGGATACTTTCAGAACAATTCATACAGCAGTTTCGCGTATCAAATACTCTCTACATCATTCCTCCGCATTCCATCGATTGCAATTCGTTATCGACCTGGACCCTTGCCTCGAGCTCTGATTTCGCCAGCATCTCCGGTCCGTGGTGGACGACGAATTTTACGTGGGCAAAGTTTCCATATTCTCTCGACACTAATTTCGAAGCTGGTAAAAATTTCAGTGCCACCTACAAGACTTTTCTAGATGGAAACAAGAACTATACGCTTTCAGTCCACATGATGGACTATAATCCCGCAAACTATTCCCCCCTCGGAATTTGGCTGGATGGCACCCTCCTATTGACTCACGTCTACGACACAAAAGGCCCGATCGTGTTGAATGTCACAATCCCCTCGGTTGGGGGAGGTCTTCACCAAATTTCTATAGGAAACGCCGACCCTACTGCCCCTTTTATCCTCAGTGTTGACTACCTAAATGTCACGCCTCAGCCCTAGTGCTGCAGCCGATTCTTCCGAATTGATGACTGGTCCGGAACGAGTTGAGACAGTGAGAAACCCAATGTCAATCGTTCATCTAGCAACAAAGAAGTTTCTCGAAAAAAATTTGCCGCTTTCATTAGAGTCTCTTCTTCTAGGAGCGGACACCAAACACAGATACAGCAAGGTGGCTTGTTACATAACCCGTCGGGGGCTTGTCCTGGAGCTGGGTTCAGGTACGTCTGGATTGGTGTTGCTCTCCAGAGAGAAGCAGAGAGTGATCTCTGTTGATAGAACTCGATACGGTCGCCGCGGTACAGCCAACCGGGTTTTGGCAGATGCCAGATTCCTCCCCTTTGCCAATAGTATTTTCGAAACGGTTGTAAGTGTCGATATGATCGAACACATCCCTGCATCTGGTCGACAACTGGCTCTGAACGAGATGAAGCGGGTTACAAGAGGTTTGGTTGTCTTGCATACACCGGTAGAGAGTCCTCCCCTGTTTCTGGCAGCCCAATACGATGCCATGTTACTTAAGCTGAGGAAAAAAGTGAGAGCATATCCCACGCGAGAACTGACTGAACACGTTAGTTCCGGACATCCCACACTGGACGAACTGACGTCGGTTTTTCCGGGCGCGTCCATCATTGGGACTCAGAATTGCCATACCTGGTACTTCGTAATGGCCATTCAATCTATTCCTGCCTTCGTCCCAATCATGGGGCTGGCTCATCGGATCCTGAAGAGGGTTTATGATCGCGGAGACTGTTTCTACAGTTGTGTTCTTGTCTATGATACGACACAAACGAATACAAACCCATTAAGAGAAAGCGAAATGGAAACGTGTGCAGTCGTGGGTCCCTAGTTGCTAGTTGGAGATGAATTGCCTCGAATTCCGGTGAGGTGCAGCCCCTATACAAGGAGACCAGAACGCGACGTCCCAACAACCCTACCGAGCCTAGGGTCACCGCGACATCACGGCTCACCACAATCCGGTTTCGGCTAACATTGGCAAAGGTTCTGATCATAGTGGGCACTAGGCCCGAGATAATCAAGCAGGCCCCCGTTATTGAGGAAGCCAAGCGCCAGGGACTGGACTTCCTCTTTGTCACGACCGGGCAGCACTATGACTATGGGCTTTGCATGCGTTTCATCGACGAGATGGGTCTTCCGCCACCAGACCACCGCATACATCTGGTTAAGAGAGATCCTGTTGAACAAATGGCGGAGATGATGGTTAGTCTGAAAAAAATTGTTGAGGGTGAACGGGACCCCCTGTTACTGGTGGAGGGGGACACTAACACTGTAGCTGCGACTGCAATTGTTGGGAGAAAGCTGTCACTTACCGTAGGCCATGTAGAAGCGGGCCTGAGAAGTTTTGACTGGAGGATGCCGGAAGAGCACAATCGAATTATGGTAGACCACCTTGCGGATATTCTCTTCGCCCCGACGGAACCTTCGCGGCAGAATCTATTGAGAGAAAGAGTCCATGGAAATATTCATGTTACGGGAAATACGGTAATTGACGCGGCTATTAGGAACACGCCGCTCGCCGTCAAGCAATCTAAAATCAGGAATACGATCAGATTCGAGAAGTATGTGTTGGCCACCGCTCACAGGGCAGAGAACGTGGACGATGCCGCTGTTCTTGCCAATCTTGTAGAGGCAATGATTGATTCCCCCCTTCCCGTAGTCTTCCCCGTCCATCCGAGAACTGACAAGATGCTCAAGAGATTCGCCTTAAGGACCAGGCTCGAGAGATCCAAGAATGTCCAGTTACTTCCCCCCCTAGGCTACTTCGATTTCTTAGTTCTACTGAAGAACTGCAGTCTAGCTATAACCGACTCCGGTGGGATTCAAGAAGAGGCAACGGCTCCTCCAATACGAAAACCCGTGCTCGTTCTCAGAGTGTCGACGGAAAGGCCAGAAGCAGTAAAATTTGGATTCGCGAAGGTAGTGGGCGTCCAGAGGGATTCAATACTTCGGGGAATACGCTACGCTATTCGGCAGAACACAGTTCCGGAGGGGAAGTCTCCCTTTGGAGACGGTAGAGCGGGTCGAAGAATTGTAGACTCACTGCTGACATATCGGCGGTGCCTAGCCTACCCCGTAGGGTTGGAGAAAGCAAACCTTGGCCTTCGGCCTACCGCGAGCGAATCTTGATTCCAGTTTGTTCAGAGGCGAAGGAAACTTTTATCCACCGTTGTAATGTTGTCTCATGATCGTGAAAGGGCTTTGCCAACGAAACTGGGTTTCGAGGACATCTAGAGATGAAAGCCCTCGTTACTGGTGGTGCCGGATTCATCGGTTCAAACCTATGTCGCGCTCTTGTAGAGAACGGGTGGGACGTAATTGTTCTGGATGACTTTAGCGCGGGTTTCAGGGAGAACTTGTTAGAGACTTTGAACAGTGCCCGATCCAATCATGCCGAACTTCTGGTGGGAGATTGTACCAAATCGGAGGATGTGAGGAAGGCCCTAGAAGGCGTTGAGGTGGTCTTTCACCTAGCAGCAAATCCTGAGGTCCGCATTGAGTTCAACAGTCCTGCAAACTGTTTTCGTCAGAACGTCTACGCAACCCACGTCCTCCTTGAGGCCTTTCGTTCTAGTAGTGCTCATACTATTATCTTCACCTCTACGTCTGCAATTTACGGAGAGGCAAGTGTCCTTCCAACGCCAGAGTACTATGCACCTCTTGAACCGATTTCAGTCTATGGTGCTTCGAAACTCGCGGGAGAAGTCTTGGTGACTTCATATTGCCGTGCTTTCGATAAAAGAGGCATCATACTCAGACTTGCAAATGTGGTGGGTCCGAAAAGTAATCACGGGGTGGTTCATGATTTCGTATCAAAGCTAAGACAAAATCCTAGGCAGTTGGAGATCTTAGGGGATGGAACTCAAGCCAAGTCGTACCTATACGTAGATGATTGCGTGGACGCCCTGTTACGAGCCTGCCGATCCTCACAAAACGATGTAGAGATATTCAATGTAGGGTCAGAAGACCTAATGGACGTTAAACGTGTCGCTATGATAGTCTCCGAAGAAATGCGACTCAACGATGTCTCCCTGGAATTCGTTCAAGGTGCGCTGGATGGTAGAGGTTGGGTAGGGGATGTCAAGAATATGCTTCTTGACATTACGCGAATTAAGACCACCGGCTGGAACCCCAGGTACACCAGTGAACAGGCAATACGGCTTGCTACCAGGTCAGTCGTACTCCCAACCTATGTCCCAACGCTTGAACAGACGAGTATCGACATAGGGCGCTCCTAGGCAAGGCACGCGTCCCCTAAGGCTGAAGTACGATCGTGTTTCCTTAGAGATAGCCGTTCACGTATGCTTGGAAGTAGAAATCATTCGTAGTTTTCATAGGTCCAAAACGACAGAAAGGCAATAGCGATCGTCTGGTTGATCATGATTCTCTTTGCGAAGCCCGGAATGGCTCTCCAGACAGACTTCTCAGCTTCTTCATGACTCGTCCTATCACACTTGGACTGAAGCAGATTCCCCTCTGCTTTGTATCTTCAGAACCCCTTGGGTGGAATATTGGCGAATTGTGTCCGTCGGGAAAGGATGGTTTGGTACTTGCTTAGTTCGGAGACTTGGCTGGTTTGCGCGGCTCAGGGCCCGGGACTATTTCTTCCCTCCTTTCTTGCTTGAGGCTTTTGGTTCTGGGCGTGATTTTGAGCAGAAGTGCCCGGCTTGGGCTTCGGAGGGGCTGACGATACTGTGTCTCCAGCTAGTGGTGGCACGGGGTTCGTTTGAGAAACTCGTTTGGGAGCTCGCTTAACAGAGGTCTTCTTTTTCACCGGAGTCGAGAAGGCTTCGTTCTCTAGCGGTGCCCTGATCCTCCTCATTCCCAGATAGAGATACGTGGCTACTGATGCTGAAGAGACTCCGAAGGCGACGCTAAGAATCGGAACCAGTATGGGAGAAAGACTGTTTACGTATGTCTGGAAGTAGATGTTGCTCAGGTATGTTATGTAGAGCGTGACCGATAGGGACGTAATTACACCGAGCTCTGCTATGATGATGAGCCAAGCTTTCTTCGGGAAGTTCCACCACGTGAAGTAGCTTATCTTTGAGACCTCCTTAGCAGTCTCATGAGAGACCCGTGTAAGCTGGAATTAAGGCGAGATGTTACTTGGTAGTAGCGACTCTGACGGTTATTGTTGGGCAGGCGGGCCGCTTGAGTCTTTGAGAGGTCGTCGGTTATCGGCTATGAAGGCTCTAATGCCTTGAAAGACACCTAAACCAAGGATCCCGATTAGAGCTGCATGGCCTAGGGTTATCAGTGTCAGGGCTTTCCTTGAGAAAGCGAACGCAGCAAGCGGAATGTTGTTGTCGCCCGCGAACAGAAGGGTAAGTGTGACAATGGAAACCATTGGTATCGCAAGGTACACACTTTCTCGGTGGGGCTTGGTCACAAGCTTTTGGTCTCCGTTGAGAGAAGCTAGGGCTAGAACGAGTCCAAAGGCGCCGATCTCGAGAGCCGTATCCGCGGGACTAGGCAGCCCCAGACTCATTCCTAGCTGGAAATCGGACAGTGGGTAAAGAGGGGGAATAGTCCCAACAAAAGAGTCTGCCACAAGATGGGAGAGAATCCCCGTCGAGAATGCTAGTCCAAGGCCTTTGAATCGAACGATGAGAACCGCGCAGATCGGCAGCAGAACAACTAGAGAGTGGGAGTATGTGTGGTGTTGAATAAACGGCTTGAAGTAGATATCAAAGTCCGGTAGAACTCCCGCCACAAGAGCCATGTAAGCGGGGAGGTTGACCCTGACTTGTCTGCCCGTGAGTTTGCAGAAGAGATAGCTCCAACAACTATGTCCGAGAAGAAACACGACTCACTGTGCTCCGTATCCGTAAGCCACTTGCAAGCGCACTCTCAGCAAGAGATACTAAATGCTTAGTTTCGGAAGCCTTTGTCCGTTGGGTTCTGACTGAGTATTCAAAATTCCCTTTCCAAACGTCTGCTCAGGGTTCTGCCGCCTGGAACACCTCTCTCTACCTATGTAGATGCCTCCGCATGGTTCGTGTAACACCACAATAAAATAGGCAGGCAGGGTTTGCCGCTCGGTGATGAGAGTCTGCCGATGTTCACACGAGGGCCGAAACTGGCCGTTTTGATTTCTCGCATAACTCTTAAAGGGTCATTTTGCGGAAATCAGAGTGGGTCTTCGGTCGCAAGTACTTCTAGGGTCTAATAGATGATTATTCCAGTCCGCCGCATTTCTCACCTTCTCAGGACACGTGCAGGTCGATTCTTAGGTCTAAACAAGGACCCTTCCACCCAGGCGGGAAGTGGGACGAGGATCGGGCTGTTCGTCTCAGGGGCCTTCCTCGTAGCCGTTGGGCTTTTGATTGTTCTCATCTCCAGCCTTCTCGTCGTTCTCGCGATTCCTCTGCTCCTGTTCGGAGCGTTCAACCTCTTGAACTCAAGACGGAAACAGTTGTCGCTTAGCCGGTCAAACCTTCTCTCGCTTTCAGGACACCTCTGCGCCACCGTGGTCCTCTACTTACTATTCACGAGAATCCTTTGGGTCACCTACATGACCGACAGCATCGTCGGTTCCTACATGGGCGTCTTGAAAGTTCTAGCCTTTCAGAACCCGTACGGCTACTCCATCAAGCCCTTCCTCGACCAGTTCAGTTTTTCCCCGTCTTTCTACACACCTAGAGTTGATGGGTCATTCGAGTTTCACCTCAACTACCCCGCCTTGAACTTCCTCTCGCTTCTTCCTCTTTACGTCGTGGGACTGCATGACCTGCGTGATGGTGTCTTCGTATTTCACATACTCTCAGTCCTTGTGATCTTCGGGCTTGTTCCCTCCCGTCAGAAAGCGCTCAGCCTCGCTCCCTTCGTCTTCTTTCCCGCATTCGTCGCATCAAGCTGGACCGATAGCGTCTGGGCGTTCTTCCTGCTCGCGGGGACCGTTCTCTGGTATCGAAACCGGAACATGGGACTCTTAATGGTAGGGCTGGCGGGCGCCACGAAACAGATCGCCCTTGTCGCAGCCCCATTTCTCGTAATTCGTCTTTGGCAAGAATCCTCCGGTTCAAAGCTGAGAAATACTCTAGTTGGCACAGCTTCACTAGTGGCCGGCTTTCTCGGCCCAAACATTCCTTTTATGTTGTCCTCGCCGTCTCAGTGGTGGGTAGCGACAATCTCTCCCTACCTCCCAGGTGGCGTAGTGGAGGTTCCCGGGGGAATCGGGCTGTCCGGGATTCTTCTACGTGTAGGGATATCCCCTCCGCCTCTCTTCTTCCTAGTCCTAATGGGACTGGTTGGCATCGGCTCTCTCTATCTATACGCCACGCGTTACTCGAAATCGAGATACTACGTCTGGATCTTTCCCGTCATGATCCTGTTCTTCTACTACCGATCATTTCCAAACTACATCTTCTACTGGTCGCTTCCATTGGCCCTAGAATTCTTCAGAAACAGGCCCGCTTTATCGATCTGGCACTTTTCGCCATTCAGGGGCATTGCGTTGCGCCCGACAATAGCTGTCGGCTTGCACTCGCTACGCGTGAGGCTAAGAGTTCCTCTCCTTGCAAGCTTGCTCCTTACCACGATCTTTGTCGGTGCCTATGGAGTCTACGTTTCCAGCTCACCGCCCTCGAAAGTTGATGTGCAGATCAACTCAGTGTCAGATCCTGACGGAATTGGTGCTGCAACCCTCCTGAACCTAACACTTGAGAACCAGACCCCCAAACCGATCACCCCGTCATTCTTTGTCTATTGGTTATATCTCCCATTTCTCTGGTCATCAAACTCAAGCAGGACCCTTGGACCTTGGTCCAGTTCTTCCTACATCATAACTGCTACCGACGGCGTGGGAGCAGTCCCGCGATCGACCAGTTTCCGGGTCTACGTATTCGATGCAAACACTGGAAACCTTGTAGGCGCGAGTCTCTCTCTCTCACTCCAAACATTCCCCTTCCAGCTATTGCAAACCCACACTTCAGATGGTGGACCTTGGATGTTGGTGCGGGAACAAAGGTACCATTCGGTTGGAAGCTGACCAAGACCAACGTAGACCAGCTAACGCCAGTAATTCAAGGACTGGACCAGAACCAGACAACAGGGATGAGCCTACATCTCAACTATTCGACCCCGGCGATCAATATTGAAAAAATAATGATATCCCAGAAGATTCTCCTCAACGCTACAACCGTGAACTTCAGCTTGTTCGATCCTGCAGGAACAAGCACTGGAAGCCGAGCTGTCCTCGGGGTGACGGTAACTGATGGCGCTCACGTGCTATCCTATCTCTTCTCCAACACCACTGCGAAGCCAGCTTTCTTGACTTCTAGCTACAACTTCACAAGTATGGTTCCTATCGCTGCTTCTGCCTGGACTACCGTGTCCATTGATGCTAACCAAGCCTGGCTTTCTCAAGGCTGGGCAGTTCCTAGCCAGGTGACCTTCACGATCTTTCTACAAGCCAGCAGCATAGGTCTCTACTCGGCAAACATCCGAGACATAGCTTACCCTGTCTCCGGCCAAGTAAGTTCGTAGACGCCCACCAACTTTGTTCCTTCATTCGACCTCGACTTAGGAGGCAGTTGGAGTAATATCGCAGTCACTGGACAGTCAAGCTAATTGACAGAGAGTGGGAAAAGGTCCCGCTGGTCGCTAGGACAAATATTGTATAGCCTCTCCGAGGCGTTGATCCTGAGGTCGACACAGACAGTAGGGAGTTTGCAGTTCCTCCGGATGTCACAGTTACCTTCGTCGGATTCAGTATCGCAGTCGGTCCGTTTCCGATAATCGGCGAGGTCGTTGCGGTGAGGTTTACCATTCCTGAGAAACCGCTCACACTTGAGATCGTTAGGCTCGCGGTCCCGGAGGAACCTTGCGAAAGAGCCATTGAAGTCGAATTCGCGGCAATTGCGAAGTCTCGGGGTGGCGGGGATGCTATCAGCAAGAACGCTTGTGCCAAGTGCGATAGTCTTCCACTATATCCCGTGAGGTTCATCGTGAATATTCCAGTGGGCGTAAATGATGGGGCCGATACTGTCAGTGTAGAGGTACCAGTTCCTGTAAGCAGAGAGACAGAGTTCGGGTTCGCGGTTACTGTCATGCTTGAAGCAGTAGGTGGTGTGGCGTTCAAGTTTACGCTTCCAGCGAAGGAGTAGATGCTGGAGAGTCTAATGGTAAAAGTTGCGACGGACCCCGGGGTCAGAGTCAAAGAAGGCGGAGATAGGCCGACACTGAAGTCTGGAGCGTTCCAACCAGTGTTCAGAGTTCCGTGAATTAATGCTGAAGAAGCGTATGCTCCCCCGGCTACTCCTATGAGAAGCACCAGAAGCAAAGAGTAGACTGGAATAGGCCTCCTAAGCTGATCAATCTTGACAGTGCTTGTCTTGCTCAAGTTGACCAATGCTCTGCCTGGCTTGAGCAAGGCGGCAATCAGAGGCCACAAAGCAAATGGTCTCTGGATTCTCTTTAGCGCCAAGACTAGTCTCAGGAGCCTCGCTCTCTGGACGATCCGGAAAATCTTGAGTGACAAGTGACTTGGGTCGACTGCTTGGCCGGCGAGTCTTTGGGAGTTCTGTTCCACTGGCTCGGGTTCGTTGGGAACGCGCTGGATTGTCTGGGACACGCGGTAGAAGAAAGACAGCTCGGTGGGATCCTTGCGAGCGATCATGCTCCGACCCGGCGCAACCCTGACATTCCTAACAAGATTCTCGCAAATCGGTGTGACCTCGATTGTCGCTCCTCGCTAGAAGAAGTTCTCAGCAGACATTCTTGACCTAAGGCCTGAGCTTGAATTGTATATCTAGAGGTATCGTAATATCGTAAAAGGTTAGTCGGTGTATGACGTGGGTGCTCGACCTTATATGGCGCCCGACTGATCAGGCGGACTTGAGGTTCAGGCAGATAATAACGGCGGCGTTCGTAGGAGGTTACCGAT